>JAOXSD010000234.1 GCA_025800205.1 Silicimonas sp.
GTAGTCCGACATGTCGCGCCCATTGGCCTTGCCTGCGTCAATTGCCTGCCCGGCCAGCCATTTGCAAATAGCGGGTTCGGCGATCTGCAGGATCAGCCCGTCGCCCATCCGGCCCGCGCTGTCGAGCGCCTTGGGCCCATAAGCGGCGACCCAGACCGGCAGCTCATAGCCGTCGGCCCAGGGGAACTGGATCGGGTTCGGTACGTCTCCATATTGACGTTCCTCGCCGCGCACGAGGCCCTTCACCACGTCGATGAATTCGTCCATTTTCTTCAGCAGCGCAGGCTTGCGACCCATCACCCGCACGGCGCTGTCACCGCGACCGACACCGATGTCGAACCGGCCGCCCGATTGCTTGGCCAGCGAGCCGAAGAGCGAGGCGGCCGCCGACCACTCGCGCGTGTTCGGGTTGGTCACGCAGGGGCCGAAGCGCATGTTTTTGGTGTGCTCCATGCACATGGCCATGGCCGGGTAGCTTTCGCGCCAGAGAATGTGGCTGTCGTAGAACCAGCAATAGGTGAAGCCCGCCTCTTCGGCCTGGGCGACCAGTTTGCGCGCCCGGTCGGGTTCCACGAACCCTTTGAATGTAATTCCAAATTCCATTTTTCAGAACCTCCGTTTTGTCGTTTTTTGATTAGGTGCCCGGCGCCCAGATGCGCAGACCCGCATGGCTAAAGGGCACCGCTTTCGAGATGTTGATGCGGATGAGAATGGGCGTGATCGCCTCGATGCAGCGGGCCGCCTCGGCGTCGCCGGCGTTATAGGCGGTCACCCCCAGATGCTCGACCAGTTCCATCACCTTCTTGCGCGGCGCAAGCCCGTTGCCGCAGACCAGAACGTCGCAATTGATGTCCGCGTCGAGATCGTTGAGCGTGTGGGCGGAGACATTGTGCAGGGCGCCCATCACCGGAATATCGGGGCCCAGAAGCGCCTGTGCCGCCTCGGTCGCCGAGCCTTCGGGGGGCATGTCGACCTTTTTCGGATCGCCCTCTTTCAGGGGCACCACGATGTCGACCAGGATCTTGCCCGCGAGATCGCCCTTGATCGCCTCAAGCGTTGCGTTGTGGCCGGACCAGGGCACCGCGAGGATGACCATCTCGTCGGCCGCTGCCACCGCGCCTGCATTGTCGTGGCCGGTGATGGCGGCTGCGCTTTCAGGGAGCATGGCCTGCAATTCGGCGGCGATCTCGGCGGCGCGGGCGGCCTCGCGGGAGCCGAGCGCCACGGGCAATCCCGCGCGCGCGAACCGCAGCGCCAGCCCTTTGCCCTGCGGCCCGGTGCCGCCCAGAATGGCGAGTGTCATCGAAACATATCCTCCGTCTTGGCGCGCAGGATCTGGCCTGCGCCTGCTGTGGCATCCGGGGTCCAGCGGACCCCCCGAAACAACACGAGCGGCGTCTTGGCCGCCTTGGTGATCACCAGACCCGAGGCGGCGGCAAGTTCGTCGCTGAAGGCCGGTTCGGTCACCGAAAGAGGGCGCCCCCAGGCATCGGTTCCGCCGATTTCCGAGACTTTGGCGGGGACGTTGTAGAGCCCGATCGCCACGTTGACCTGGCCGAGCCGCCAGGGGCGCCCGAATGTGTCGGTGATGACGATGCCGATTTCGACCCCGAACCGCGCTTCCAAGGCACGGCCCAGGCGGGCGGCGCTGGCGTCGGGATCATCGGGCAGGGTGATCACCGTATTGTCGCCCTCGGCATTGGATTCATCGACGGCGGCATTGGCGGAAATGAAACCCAGCCGGTGTTCGCAGATCATCGTGCCTTCGTCCTGGGTGTCGCGCTTGAAGGCGCGGACCACGCGGGTGGATTGGGTCAGCACCACCTCGACCTTGGCGGGGTTCTTGTTCAACTCGCGGGCCAGTTTCAGCGCCTCGTCCGATGGTGTCACCTGATCAAGGTCGATCACGTTGCCTTCGGCCTTGGAGACCACCTTGTGCGCGATGCAGAGGATGTCGCCGGTTTCAACACCGCCCGCGGTCTCCAATGCGTCGCCAAGGATCCGGGCGAGATCATCGCCGGGGCGGATGTCGGGCAGGCCGGGGATCGGGGTGATCGCGCAGGATGTCATCCGCAGATCGCCCCAAGTTCGGGGAGGTGGTCCCTGGCACGGGTCAGGCAATCGGCGGTGTCGAGGTCGAAGCGCAGGCTGTCGAGCGGCATCAGCCGGGCGGTCAGGCCGCGCGCCGCTGCCGCGTCCCGGTGCAGGCGGGCGGAGTTCTTGCCGTAGTGAAACGGGATCGCATCGGGTGGCGCGACCATCAGCGCGTTGGTGCCCATGTCGATGGAGGGGCACAGGGTGACGGGGGCGGTGCTTTGCAGGAACCGCCGCATGTCGTCTGCCTGCGGGGCGACGAGGTCGGCGGGGATGATGCAGAGACGGGAAAAGCCGCTGGCTGCGGCCCATTGGGCGGCGGTGGTGACGGCGCCGGAGAGATCGGTGCCTGCCGGTTCGTCGATCACTTCGGCGCCGTGGGCGCGGGCGAGGGCGGCGGAGGTGGGGCTGCCGGTGACAACGGAAAGTGTCGCGTCGACTTCGGCTGCAAGGGGTGCGAGGAATTCGAGGCTGCGCTGATAGAGGAGCGTGGCAAGGCGGGCGCGGGCGGGGTCGCTCAACGTCGTGGCGAGCCGGGTTTTCGAGGCGTCCGGGTCTTTCATCGGGATGGTGATCAGGGTTGTCATGCGGCGTGTTCCCTGATGATTTCGCGCGCGATATCAACAAGATGGCGGGCCAGACGTGCCTTGTCTTCTGCGTCACGCATAAAGATATCTGCCAGATGGGGGGTCATGCCGAGGGCGGAGATTTCGGAGGCGAGGGCGGCGTCCTGGTTGTCGATCAGAAAGTGCTGGACGAGGCCTTGATAGAGGTCCGCGACGCCAAGCGCGTCGGCCCGGTGGCCGAGGCTTGCCATCATCCGGTCCGCCGGGCCTTTCACCACCTGCCCGGCGATCAGGGGGGAGACCCCGAGCACCGGCGCGCGGGCCTCGGCAATGGCGGCGCGCAGCCCCGGTGTTTCAAGGATCGGCGCAATGCTCACCAGCGGGTTCGACGGGGCAATGACGAGGATCTCGGCCTCGGTGATGGCGGCGCGGGCCTCGGCTGTCAGCTGCGCATCGGCAAGGCCGGTATAGGCGAGGTCCAGCACCTCCGGCGCGCAGCGTTCGCGGACGAAATATTCCTGGAAACTGAGCCAGCCCGCTGCCGTGCGCACCCGGGTTTGCACCTTGTCGTCGGTGGGCAGGAGAAGCCGGGCCTTGATCCCGAACCGTTCCGCAATATCGGCGGTGATCACGCTGGGGCGGTCGCCCGCATGGCGGCGTTGGCTGCGGTAGATATGGAGGCCGAAATCCCGGTCGCCGAGGAACATCCAGACCGGCGCGCCCAGTTCCTCCAGCGTATCAAGCGCCCGGCGCCCTTCATCGGCCACGCCCCAGCCCTGATCGCGGTTGATCCGGCCCGATAGGGTGTAGAGCATCGTGTCGATATCGGGCGAGATCCAGAGCCCGTGGAACTCGTCGTCATCGGCCACATTGCCGATGATCGTCAGCTCCACATCCTCAAGGGCGGCGAGCCCTTCGGCCATTTTGGCGCCACCGACCCCGCCTGCGAGAAGCGTGACGCGGGTCATTGCACCACCTCGGGGAACATTCTGAGGAAATCGAGCGGGTCGCTGCCCGCGCGTTCGACCAGCGGTGCGATCTCTTCGGGATCGTGGTCGTCATAGACATCCACGGTGTCATAGATCGTGTTGCGCCGCATCGGAATGCGGCCCGCCGAACGGATGATTTCACAAAGTTCCAGCGCGGTGATTTCCTGACCATGGTTCGATCCGGCGGCGCGCGAGATGCTCTCGTTCATCAACGTGCCGCCCAGGTCATTGACCCCGCGGCTCAGCATCTGGCGGGCCCGCTCGGCGCCGAGTTTGGTCCAGCTGACCTGGATGTTGTCGATGAACCCCGCGAGCATGATCCGTGAGACCGCGTGCATCAGGTCGATCTCCTCATCGGTGGGGCCGGGGCGCACCTGATCGGGGTTCTGGGTGTAAAGCGGGCTGTCGGTATGGATGAAGCTGAGCGGCACCAGTTCGGTGAACCCACCGGTGTCGCGCTGAATGTCGCGCAGGAGCGCGATATGCGCCGCCCAATGTTCCGGGCCGTCCACATGGCCATACATGATCGTCGCCGTGGTCGGGAGGCCGACCCCATGGGCGGTGCGGATGATCTCGACCCAGGCTTCGGCGCTCAGTTTGTTCTTGGTCAGCGTCCGGCGCACCTCGGTGTCGAGGATCTCGGCCGCCGTGCCGGGCATCGAGCCCAAGCCGCAATCGCGCAGATCGGCGAGGAAATCGCGGTAGCTCATCCTGGATTTGCGGGCGCCATACCAGATCTCGAAAGGCGAGAAGGCATGGATATGCATGTCGGGCAGGGCGGTTTTGATAGAACGCAGCAGGTCGCGGTAGTAGCGGCCTTCCATCTTGGGATGGAGCCCGCCCTGAATGCAGACTTCGGTGCCGCCGCGATCCCAGGCTTCCCGGGCGCGGGCGACCACCTGATCGGGGGAAAGCCATTCCGCACCCGCCTCTTCGCGCCGCTTGGCAAAGCCGCAGAACCGGCAGCCCATGTAGCAGATATTGGTGAAGTTGATGTTGCGATTGACCACGAAACTGACCCGGTCGCCCTTGGCGCGGGCGCGCAGTACATCGGCGGTCGCATAGATCGCTTCGCGGTCGAGGGCGGCGTCGGGTCCGGTGGTTTCGAACAAGGCGCGACCTTCGGCTTCGGTGATCTCGCGGCCCAGCAGGGCGCGGTTCAGGATGCGTTTGATCGGCGCGCGGGCGGCGTCGAGCCTGGCTTGCAGTTCCACCGGACGGCGGCGGTCGAAGTCCTGACCAGTGGTTTTCATTCTGCGGCCTCCATCACCTGCAGGTCCGCGAGCCCGTCGTCGCGCGCCATTTCCAGGATCCGGGTGGCCAGCCGCGGGTCGAGATAGGCGCTGCGGGCGCTGATGAAGCGGGGATAGACGGTGAGC
The DNA here is from genome assembly GCA_025800205.1 of Silicimonas sp. Taxonomy (GTDB): domain Bacteria; phylum Pseudomonadota; class Alphaproteobacteria; order Rhodobacterales; family Rhodobacteraceae; genus CALKXV01. The sequence goes on from JAOXSD010000234.1 coordinate 5,029, forward strand.
CGTTCGGTCAGGTCGAACCCGGCTTCGGCACAACTTTTCCCCAGCCGGTCGATTTCGGGCCAGTCGTGCTGGGGGTTGATGAAATCGATGGTCACCGGGCTGATCCCGCCCCAATCGTTGATGCCCGCCTGCAGATAGGCGATGTGGCGCTGGTGCAGGTTGGGGGGCGCCTGCAGGCTGATTTCGGGCGCCAGGATCAGGCGCGCGGCAGCAATGGTGCGCAACATGTCGTCCAGGGCAGGCTCGGGATGCTGCGCCATGGCGATGTCGGGTTTGCGTTGGAAGTTCTGGATGATCACCTCCTGAATATGCCCATGGCGGGCATGGGCGGCGTTGATCGCATGGAGCGCGTCGATCCGGTCTTCCCAGGTTTCGCCAATGCCGATCAGCAGGCCGGTGGTGAAAGGCACTTTCTTCAGCCCGGTGCGTTCCAGTGTGCGCAAACGCTGAACCGGGGTCTTGTCCGGGCAGGCATGGTGCGGACCGCCCTTGCGGGTCAACCGGCGGCTGATGGTCTCCAGCATCATGCCCATTGACGCGCTGACCGGTTTGAGACGGTCGATTTCATCCTCGGACAACGTGCCTGCATTCACATGAGGCAGGAGAGACGTTTCTTCCAGCACAAGGGCGCACATGTCGGCCAGGTAGTCGGTCATCCGGTCATAGCCGAGCCGCGCCAGGGCCTCGCGCGCCACGTCATAGCGGCGCTCGGGTTTTTCGCCGAGGCTGAAGAGGAGTTCCTTGCAGCCCTGGCGTTCGCCCTTGCGGGCCTCTGCCAGAACCTGATCGGGGGTCATGATCCGCGCGGCCGGGTCGGACGGGCGTTTGACGAAAGTGCAATAGGCGCAGGTGTCGCGGCACATGTTGGTGAGCGGCACGAAGACCTTGCGCGAATAGGTGACGCGCCGCCCCCAGGTCAGATCCCGGCGCTGGCGGGCGGCTTCCATCAGCGCCGCGGTCGGCGCCTTGGCCAGTGAATATGCGTCAGATGTGTCAAGACCCATGGTGCGAACTCCCTGAAGCAAGCCTTGTCGGGTTGAATCGGCAAGTCAACAAAATTTTACCAAACGGTCAGGAAATCTCGCCGCCCCGGACAAAACGCCGGAAAACTGCACAAAGGACTGTCACTTGAGTGAGTTCTGCGCGGTTTGGCGTAGGGGATGGGTTTCAGAAGGGTAAAGGCCGGTGGCGCCGAAGGGCGCATATCCCGGCAGAATTGACGACAGCTTCATGGAATTTCACAGTGTTTTAACAGCTTTGCTCCTTTATCTCCCGGCGATACCTTCAATGGGTGCACGGATGAAAGGCGATGTTGTCACGGCAAGATCCGGTGGGCCGGATGAACGTCTCCGGCTGGGATCCGGTTGCCGATGACGGAACCGATGATCCGATCCGGCCGGGTCATGCTGCGGGTTGTTCTGCATGCGCTGGTTGCGACCCTCCTGATCATCCTTGCCGTCGCCATCCTGCAGATGGCCCTGTCCGACCTGCGAGAGCGGAGCCGGGCGGCACTTGCGTTGGATGAATTGGCCGACCGGCTGAGCGCCCCGCTCGAGCAGGCGCTTCAGGAGGGGAGCGCGTCGCGGATCCGTGAGGTTCTTGACGCAGGCATCACCGTGCCCGGGGTGGTCTTTCTGCGTCTGACCGGGCCCGATGCGGCGCTTTGGACCAGGGGGACGGATCCGATCAACCGGCCGTTGGTGCGCCGCGCCTATCCATTGCATGGCGACGCCCCTGCCACGGTGCCTGTCGGTCTGCTGACAATCGGGCGGGCGCCCGAGCCGGACCGGCTGTTTTCGGCACCCAATGTGGTGCGCCAGATCGGGGTGCTTCTGTTGCCGATGCTTGCGCTGTGGGCGGTGTTGATTCTCGTGGTCGACCGGGTGCTGGGCCGGCCTCTTCGGCAGATCACCGGTTTTGCCGAGGGCCCCTGGCTCAGGGAGGAGAGCGGCGGGGCGACGCGACGGGCGGCGCGGGCGATCCCCGATGAGTTCGACCGGATGGCGCAAGTGATGGATCGGGCACGACATTTGCTGGATCGGGCCGATCGCGAGCGCAGACGGCTGCTGGCCAGTCTCGCGGATCTCAACAAGACCCTGTCGGATGCCAATCAGGATCAGGCCGATTTCGTCTACGCGGTGTCCCACGACCTGCGCGCGCCGACCAAGACCGCGCGCATGCTGCTTGAGCAATTTCGAGAGGTGGCGGAGGCGGGGCTGGATAAGGAGGCGGCCTCGATTCTTGAGGATCTGGACCGGTCCAACGCCCGGCTCGGGCATTTGGTCGAGGATCTGATCCTGTATTCCCGGTCGATCGGCAAGGAAGTGGAAAAGACCGACATCAAGCTTGATGATCTGGTCCATGACGTCATCCGGGATCTGACCTCGGCCATCCGGGACGCGCGGGCAGAGGTCATCACGCGCGACCTTCCGGTGGTGCATGGCGCCCCCGTCCAGATCCGGGCGGTCCTGAAAAGCCTGCTTTCCAACGCAATCAAGTTCCATGACCCGTCCCGCGGAGCGATGGTGGAAATCTGGGGTGGGGCATCGTCGGTCGAGGGGCTCGTGCAGTTTTCCATCCGCGACAACGGTATCGGTATAGATCCCCAGCATCAGGAAAGGATCTTCGACCTTTTTACCCGGCTGAATGGCAGCGATGAAGATATCGGTTCGGGAATGGGATTGTCGATGTGTCAGCGCATTGTGACGGAGCATGGGGGGCGCATCGAGGTGATCTCGAAACCTGATGCGGGCAGCACTTTCACGGCCATTCTACCCGGTCGGGCCCAATCCTCGGCGTCGGGTGTGCATGGGGTGGGTGGCCATGGATCCCGCGTGCTTCGCCTGGGGCTCAATACGCCCCCGGATGGCGAATGGGCCATTGCCGCCCGGGCGTTTGCAGATGAATTGCGCGAAGCGAGCAATGGCGATCTCGATGTGATGGTCCTGCCCGGGCGCCGCCTGAGCAAGCCGGACGAAATTCTCCAGCAGGTGCAGGACGGCACCCTGGACATGGCGGTGATTCCAGCGGCTGAACTGGCCAATCTCGTGCCAGAGATGGGGGCGCTCTTTGCGCCCTATCTGGCCGATGATTTCGCCCATGCCGGGCGCATCCTGCGCTCGGAGGCCGCCCGGTCCCTGCTGTCCGCTCTTGAAGGGCAGATTGATGTCATAGGGGCCGGCTTCTGCCTTGGCGGATTTCGCCAGATTGCGGTCCGGGGCGACCTGTCTGCCAAGCGAGATCTGGCGGGCATGAAGATGCGCATCCCGCCGGTGGTGCCATTGCTCGATTTCTATGAGTTTCTCGGGGTCGAACCGGTTCCAGTGCCGCTCCAACATTCCTATCAGGCGTTTGTCAGCGGTCGCGTGGACGGGATGGATATGGATGGGGAATTGCTGTGCAAGATGGGCTATCTCGACCATGTGGACACGGTGCTGTGGTCGAACCACATCATGTTTCCCGGCGTCGGTCTGGTCTCGAAGCGGGTCTGGCGTGATGTGGGCGAAAGCCAGCGTCGCTTGATTGGGGATCTCATGGCCAAGCATCTCGACAGTACGGTGGAGACCAATGCCGCCGAAGAGATCCGGCACTTCGAGGCCATCGTCGCGGCAGGCAAGGTCGTTCGCGAAGTCGGGCCGGAGTTCTTTGGCGAAACGATAGAAGCCTGGAACCGGGTATGGCTCCACCGTACGACGACCCTTGGGGTGCTGCGCGAACTCGCCAACGACCTGCGCCAATAGAACACCCGCGCGCGCCAGTCAGCGGGGCTCTGACGTTCCCAAAAAACACTCCCGAAAAGAAAAGCCTTGCGCAGCTGGAGGCCGGCGCCTAGCGTACGGACTGCAAAATAGCGAAACACAATTTTGCATAGTGAAACACGACAGCGATTGGAGGAGACGATGTCGATGTTCAAAGGGATCACCCTTGCCGCAGCCATGACGCTCGCGGCGGGCGCAGCAACCGCCCAGACCACACTCATTCACGGAGAGGCCGGCCCGAATCGCGGTGCCCGCGCCGCAGCCTTGCAATGGTACGCCGATCAGGTGGCCGAGCGTTCCGGTGGTGACGTGAAGATCGACATCCAATGGGGGGGCGCGCTGTTCAAGGCGAATGCCTCGGTCGCCGGCATCTCCGATGGTGTTGCCGACATGGGCTCGGTCATCGCCGTCTATTACCCGCAGGAAATGGCCGGCTATGGCATTGCTGATCTGCCGATGAACAACCCCGACGCCTGGGTCGGCATGCGCGCCACCGACGAATTCATGCGCAGCAATGCCGCCATGGTCCAGAGCCTTGCCAACCAGAATCTCGTTTATGTGGGCACATGGACCACCAGCCAGGTGAACATCGGCTGCAAAGACACCGCGATCCGTACCGCCGAGGACGTGGAAAACCTGAAGGTCCGCGGCGTCGGTGCCTATGGCAAGGTGTTTGGCGAGTTGGGCGCGAACATGGTGCGGATGTCGATCTACGACGCTTATCAGGGGCTCGACACCGGGCTGATCGATTGTTCCCAGGGCTATACCTATGCGGTTGCCGCTCTGAAGCAGGACGAGGTGATGACCAGCTACACCAAGCTGAATTGGGGTCAGGTCGGCGGGCTTGGCATCTTTATCAACAAGGACAGCTATGACGCGCTGTCGGCCGATCAGCAGAAGGTGCTGATGGAAGTCGGCTCCGACATGGTCGACGAATACGGTGCCAAGAACACCGCGGCCAATGAAAAGGCTTTGGCTCAGATGACCGAAAAGGGCGTCGAGATCATCGACTTGCCCGAGGCGGAACGCGCCAAGCTCATCGGGAAAGGCGAACAATTCATCGACGCCTGGGTTGAGACCGCCAATAAATCGGGCCTGCCCGGCGAAGATATGCTGGCGGAATACAAGGGTCTGATCGCCAAATGGACCGCCAAGCGGGATGCCGACGGCTATCCCTGGGCCAGCAACTGAGCCAGAGCCATGGGAAACCGGTTCGAACGCATTCTTCTTGCCATTGGGGCGGCCTCGGTCATTGCCATGGGGGTGTTGATCACCGCCAATGTGATCGCGCGCAGCTTTGGCGGCAACATCCCCGACAGCAATATCATTGTCGAGGAATTGATGGTGGCGGCCATCCTGTTGCCGCTCGCCATCGCCACCGGGCAGCGCGCCCATGTGGTGGTGGAATTCGTCTCGGACCGGTTTTCACCCGAATTCCGATCGCGGCTCGTCGTGCTGGGGTCGGTCATGGGCCTCATCGCCCTCGCCCCGCTCATCTATTCCGGCAGCCGCGCCTTTCTGGGGGAATGGAGCTCCGGCTCCTTCTATTTCGGTGACCTTGCCCTGCCGAAATGGCCCGGCCGCCTGCTCTATGTAATCGGTCTTTCGGCCTGCTGGATCCGCCTTGCCATGCTCGCGATCAGCGACACGGCCCGCATCCGCCGGGGCGAGATCGTGTCTGACAAAGAGGGCGCATAATGGACCCCGTCACCATCGGTCTGGTCGCCTTCGCGACCGTTCTTGTTCTGCTCGCCCTGCGCGTCCCCATCGCCTTCGCCCTTGGCGCCGTTGCCGTGGTCGCCACCTTCATCATCTTCGCCTTCCGCACCGGCAGTTTCATGCCGGAACGGGCGATCCGCGCCACCTCGTCGATGGTCTTCAACAATTCCTTCGACCTGATCCATTCCTATTCCCTGTCGATGATCCCCCTGTTCGTCGCCCTGGGGCACATCGCCTATCGCGCTGAAATCACGACGAAAATCTACTTCGCCGCCAAGGTCTGGCTGACCCGAGTGCCGGGCGGCGTCGCCATGGCCAGCGTCATGGGCTGCGGCGGTTTCTCGGCCATCACCGGATCTTCCATCGCCTGCGCCTCGACCATGGGCCGGATCTGCACCCCCGAAATGCTGCGCATGGGATACGACCCGCGCCTGGCCACCGCCTCGGTCGCCGCAGGCGGCACTCTCGGCTCCCTGATCCCGCCCTCGGTGCTCTTCATCATCTACGGCATCTTCACCGAGACCTCGATCTCGCAACTCTTCCTCGCGGGCATCCTGCCCGGCCTCCTGACGCTGGCAGGCTTCCTCTTGGTCATCGGCGTCTGGGTCGCCCGCCGCCCGGAAATCGCTCCCGTCGTGGGCGAATCCTACACGGCGAAAGAACGCCGCGACGCCGCGCTGGCCGCCTGGCCCGCCGTCATGCTCTTTGTCGTCATCATCGGCGGCATCTATGGCGGCATCTTCACCGCCACAGAGGCTGCTGCCGTCTGCGTCAGTGCCGCCACCCTGATTGGGTTTGCGCAAGGCAAACTGACCTTCACCGACCTCTGGGAAAGCGTGAAGGAAACCTGCGTGCAAACGGCGGCGATCTTCTTCATCGCCGCCGGCGCCAAGGTCTTCGTCAGCTTCATCGCGCTCACCGGCATCGCGCCGGCCATCGCCGCCATGGTCACCGCCGCCGACCCGTCGGTCGTGATGCTGATGCTCTGCATCGCCGCGATCTATCTCGTCCTCGGCATGTTCCTTGATCCCATCGGCATCATGGTGCTGACCCTGCCGCTGATGGTGCCGCTGGTGGAAAGCTACGGGCTCAACCTGATCTGGTTCGGCGTCGTGGTGATCAAACTGCTGGAAATCGGCCTGATCACCCCGCCCGTGGGCCTCAACGTCTTCGTCATCGCAAACGTCGTCGGCAAGGAGGCACCCATCGACCGCATCTTCGCAGGCATTGCGCGGTTCCTTTCGGTCGACATCATCGTGCTGCTTCTCATCATGGCCTTCCCGATGATCTCGCTTCTGATCCCGCTGGGGGCGAAATGAGCACGGACCGCAAATTCGCCACCACGCTCGCCCGCGGCCTTTCCGTCCTGCGCGCCTTTCGCGCCAGCGACGACGGCTTGACCAATGCCGAGATTGCCGAGCGCACCGGCCTGCCCAAACCGACGCTCACGCGCCTGACCTACACGCTGACCGAGCTTGGCTATCTCAACCACGCGGGCCGAAACGACAGGTTCCGCCTCGGCCCCGCCGTTCTGTCGCTCGGTGCCGTCGCCCAGGTCTCGATCAGCTTCGTCGAAATGGCCTCTGAAGCGATGCAGCGGCTGGCCAATGAAAGCGGCACCCTCTCGCTCATTGCCGTGCGCGACGGCACGCGGATGATGCTGGCGCGCACATGGCGGCCACGCGACACCGCCTCGCTCTGGCTGGAACCGGGCCACCGGCTTGATGCTTTTGGCACCTCCTCCGGCCTTGCCGCCCTCTCGGTGCTGTCCGACGAGAGCTTCAACGCCCTCGATCCCACCGACGACCAGCGCGCGCTCCGCGAAGACGGCTTGACCCAACTGGTCACAAACGGCTTCATCATCAACCGCGCCGACACCGCCCACACCCGCCGCATCCATGCGGTCAGCGTGCCCTATTTCGCCGGCGAATACGGCGCCCCCGTTGCCTTCACCTGCGGCGCGCTGCCCGACATGCTGAGTGTCGAACGGATGGAAGCCGAAGTCGGCCCCGCGCTCCGCGATCTGGTCCGCGATCTTGAAACACGAACAGGCCGCTCCCCCGCGCTCGCACGCCGCGGCTGAGAAGAAGGAAAAACCATGTCAGACGTCGTCACCCTCACCCGCGAAGGCCCTATCGCGCTGATCGAAATCAACAATCCGCCTGTGAACGCGCTGTCGACCGCCGTCCGCCAGGGCCTCCAGAACGCGGTGCTAGAAGCCGAAGCCGACGACGCCATCATGGCCCTGGTGATCTACGGCACCGGCCGCGCCTTCATCGCCGGCGCCGATATCAAGGAATTCGGCAAGCCCCTGCAGCCCCCCTTCCTGCCCGAGCTTTGCACCCGGATCGAGGCCTGCCCCAAGCCCGTCGTCGCCGCCATGCACGGCGTGTCCCTGGGCGGCGGGCTCGAAGTCGCCCTCGGCTGCCACTACCGCATCGCCACGCCGGACGCCCGCGTCGGCCTGCCCGAAGTGCACCTGGGCCTGATCCCCGGCGCCGGCGGCACCCAGCGCCTGCCCCGCCTCACCGGCACCGAACGGGGCATCGAAATGATGACCTCGGGCCGCCATGTGAAAGCCGCCGAAGCGCTTGAGGCCGGCATCATCGACGAAATCGGCACCGCCAGCCCCCGCGAAAACGGCCTCGCCTTCGCCACCCGCATCATCGAAGAAGGCAAACCCCGCCGCGCCGTCAGCGAACTCCCGGCCCCTGCCGCCGTCGATTGGGATGCCGCCTATGCCGCAACTCTGAAGAAAGGGCGCGGTCAACTTTCCCCCGCCATGGTCGTCCGCGCGGTGCAGGCCGCAGCGGAAAAACCCTTCGCCGACGGCCTGGCCGAGGAACGCCGCATCTTCCTCGAGCTGATGGAAACCGACCAGCGCAAGGGCATGATCCACGCCTTCTTCGGTGAACGCGCCGTCTCCAACCTGCCCGAACTCAAAGGCATCGACCCCCGCCCGCTGACCGCAATCGGCGTCATTGGCGGTGGCACCATGGGTGCGGGCATCGCCACCGCCGCCCTGCTTGCAGGCCTCAAGGTCACGCTGATCGAAATGAGCGACGAGGCCACAGAGGCCGCCAAGGGCCGGATCGCCAGCAATCTGCAAGGGGCGCTGAAACGTGGCAAGATCACGGAGGCGAAGTTCACCAAACTCACCGAAGACGCCCTGACCCTTGCCACCACCTACGACGCGCTGGCCGACGCCGATCTGGTTATCGAAGCCGTCTTCGAAAACATGGACGTCAAGAAAGACGTCTTCACCAAACTCGACGCGATCTGCAAACCGGGCGCGGTGCTAGCTTCCAACACTTCCTATCTCGACGTTGCCGAAATCGCCGCCGCCACATCGCGTCCCGCCGATGTGATCGGCCTGCATTTCTTCTCCCCCGCCCATGTGATGAAACTGCTCGAAGTGGTGGTCCCCGACGCCGCTGCCCCCGATGCCGTCGCCACCGGTTTCGCCTTGGGCAAGATGCTCTCGAAAATTTCGGTCCGCGCCGGTGTCTGCGACGGGTTCATCGGTAACCGCATCCTCTCGACCTACCGCGCTGCCGCCGACCACATGGTCCTCGACGGCGCCAGCCCCTATGAGATCGACAAGGTCATGACCGGCTTCGGCTTCCCCATGGGCCCCTTCGCCGTCGCCGATCTCGCCGGTCTCGACATCGGCTGGGCCAACCGCAAACGCAAACGCGCCGAAGGCCTGCCCCCGGGCATGCGCGACAGTTCCTATGCCGACACGCTCTGCGAAGACGGCCATTTCGGCCAGAAGACCGGCAAGGGCTACTACGTCTACGAGGCGGGCAAACGCGGCGGCACCCCGAACCCCGACGTGCTGCCGCTGATCGAGGCGGAGCGCGCCGAGAAGGGCCTGACCGCGCAGGACTTCACCGCCGACGACATCCTCGCCCGCTACATGGCTGCCATGGTCAATGAAGGCGCGAAAATCCTCGGGGAAGGCATCGCCCGCCGCCCGCTCGACGTGGATATGGTTCTGCTCTTCGGCTACGGTTTTCCGCGCTACCACGGTGGCCCGATGAAATGGGCCGATATGCAGGGGCTCGACAAGATCCTCGCCGATCTCGACCGCTTCGCCGCAGAAAACCCCGAATTCTGGACCCCCGCGCCCCTCCTGCGCAGCCTCGTTGCCGAGGGCCGCACATTCGAAGATCTCAACAAGGAAGGCTGATATGGATCAGGCCGTCATCGTTTCTACCGCCCGCACCGGGCTCGCCAAATCCTTCCGCGGTTCGCTCAACGCCACCCACGGGGCCGCCATGGGCGGTCATGTGGTGAAGCACGCCGTCGACCGCGCCGGCATCGACCCCGCCAGCGTCGAAGATTGCATCATGGGCTGCGGCTATCCCCAGGGGGCCACCGGCCACAACATCGCCCGGCAATCGGCGCTGCGCGGCGGGCTGACCCAAGCCACGGGCGGCACCACCGTCAACCGGTTCTGCGCCTCCGGCCTTCAGGCCATCGCCATGGCCGCCCAGGCGGTGCGTGTGGACGGGTCGGGTCCGATCGTGGCGGGCGGCATGGAAAGCATCTCCATGGTCCAACCCACCAATGTGCAGGTCCGCGATCCCTGGATCGAGAAACACATGCCCGATGTCTATATGACGATGATCGAAACGGCGGACATCGTGGCGGCGCGTTATGGCATCACCCGCGAGGCGCAAGATGAATACGGTCTGCGCTCGCAACAGCACATTGCGGCGGCGCAGGAGGCAGGCCTCTTCGCCGATGAGATCGTGCCGATGGAGACGGTGATGCAGGTCAAGGACCGGGAAACCGGTGAGGTCAGCGAAAAAGCCGTCACCGTCACCGGCGACGAATGCAACCGTCCGAATACCACCGCCGAAGGCCTCGCCGGCCTCGACCCGGTGCGCGAGGGCGGCTTCATCACCGCAGGCAACGCCTCGCAACTCTCCGATGGCGCCGCCGCCGTTGTGGTCATGTCGGAAACCGAGGCCACCAAACAGAACCTCACCCCCCTCGGGGCCTTCAAAGGCTACGCTATCGCCGGTTGCGCCCCCGATGAAATGGGCATCGGCCCGGTCTTCGCCGTCCCCCGCCTCCTGGAACGCCACGGTCTGACCATCGACGACATCGACCTCTGGGAACTCAACGAAGCCTTCGCATCGCAGGCGCTCTATTGCCGCGACCGGCTCGAAATCGACCCAGAGAAACTCAACGTCAACGGCGGTTCCATCGCCATCGGCCATCCGTTCGGCATGACCGGCGCGCGGCTCACCGGCCACCTTCTGCTCGAAGGCAAACGTCGGGGCGCGAAACTCGGCGTCGTCACAATGTGCGTGGGCGGCGGCATGGGGGCCGCAGGCCTCATCGAAATCTTCTGAAGGACACTGATCATGGATCTGACCTACACCCCCGAAGAACAGGCCTTCCGCGCCGATGTCCGCGCCTTTCTCGCCGACAATCTCGATGCGAGAACCTCCGAGAAAGTCCGCCTCGGCCAGGAACTCACCAAAGCCGAAATGGAAGGCTGGCACGCCACGCTCAACGCACGCGGCTGGCTCGCCCAGAACTGGCCCAGATCCCATGGCGGCGCGGAATGGAGCGCGGTCCAACGCCATATCTTCGAAGAAGAAGCCGCCCGCGCCCATGCCCCGCGCATCGTGCCCTTCGGCCTTTCCATGCTGGCCCCTGTTCTGATGAAATTCGGCTCCGAAGCGCAACAAAATCAATGGCTTCCCCGCATCCTGTCGGGTGAGGATTGGTGGTGCCAGGGCTATTCCGAGCCGGGGGCCGGCTCCGACCTTGCCAGTCTGAAGACCCGTGCCGTGCGCGATGGCGACCACTACGTGGTCAACGGCCAGAAGGCCTGGACGACGCTCGGCCAGCACGCCAACATGATCTTTTGCCTGGTGCGCACCGATCCCGATTGCAAACCGCAGGAGGGCATTTCCTTCCTCTTGATCGACATGAACACGCCCGGCATCGAAGTGCGTCCCGTGGTGCTGCTTGATGGCACGCCCGAGGTGAACGAGGTGTTCTTCGACGACGTCCGTGTGCCGGTCGAAAATCTGGTGGGCGAGGAAAACAAGGGCTGGACCTACGCCAAATACCTGCTCACCCACGAACGCACCAATATCGCCGGCGTCGGCTTTTCCTCCGCCGGGCTCGACAGCGTCAAACGCATTGCGCGTGCTGCCAATCACAACGGCCGTCCCCTGATCGAAAACCCCCATTTCGCCGCCCGTCTGGCGAAGGTGGAGATCGAGTTGATGGCGCTTTCGACCTCCAATCTGCGCATTCTTGCCGCTGCGGGCGCGGGGCGTGCGCCCGGGGTCGAAGCCTCGATGCTCAAGGTCAAGGGCACGGAAATCCGTCAGGAAATCAATGATCTGGCCCGTCGTGCCGTGGGCAGCTACGCGCTTCCCTTCGCCTCGGAAAGCCTCGAGGGCTCCAACCAACCGCTGCCCGATCCGTATGATGCGGGCGCGGTGACGGGGACTTATTTCAATAACCGCAAGATCTCGATCTTCGGCGGCGCGAACGAGGTCCAGAAAAACATCATCTCCAAAATCGCCTTGGGAGGCCGGACATGAATTTCGATCTCAGCGACACCCGCCAGATGCTGTCGGACACGCTCCGGCGCTTCCTTGCGGACAAATACGACACCGGATTGCGCAACGCCCTGGTCGAGGATCCGCGCGGCTATTCGGAAGAGATCTGGGCGTCCTTCGCCGAACTGGGCGTGATCGGCGCGCTCTTCTCCGAAGACGCTGGCGGCTTTGGCGGCGAAGGCGGTGATCTCGCCGTGGTGTTCGAGGAATTGGGGCGCGCGGGCGTGGTCGAGCCCTTGCTCGACACCGCCGTTCTTGCAGGGTCGCTGATTGCCGATCTCGGCAATGACAGCCAGCGCGCGCTGATCGAAGAGGTGATCGCCGGCAGCGCCCATCTGGCCCTCGCCCATGGAGAACCGGAGGCGCGGTATGATCTCAGCTGCGTCACCACCACCGCCACGACGGACGGCGGCCAGATCCGTCTCAATGGCAGGAAGGGCGTGGTGATGAATGCCGAGGCCGCCGATTACCTGATCGTCTCGGCCCGGGAAGCAGGCGGCAGCTATGATGCTGAAGGGATCTCCCTCTTCGTCGTCCCCGCTGAGGCACCCGGCCTTCACCTGATGGGCTACGGCCTCGCCGCCGGGGGCCGCGCTGCCGAAGTCACGCTGGAAAACGTCACCCTGCCCGAAACCGTCCGCCTTGGCGCTTCCGGCGCAGCCCTTCCCGCGCTGGAGGCGGCCCAGGCCCGCGCCATCGTCGCGCAAATGGCCGAAACCCTCGGTGCGATGCACACCGCCTGCGAAATGACGCAGGACTACCTGATGACCCGCAAGCAATTCGGGAAACCCTTGGGCACCTTCCAGGCGCTCCAGCACCGCGTCGCCGAAATGCTGATCGAGATGGAACAGGCCCGGTCCGCCGTGATCAACGCCGCGGGTCACCTCACCTCCGACGACCGCGACAAGCAGATCAGCGCCGCCAAGGCTCTGATGGGCCAGGTCGGTCGCCGCATTGCCGAGGAATCGATCCAGATGCACGGCGGCATTGCCATGACCCAGGAATACGAACTGGCCCATATCGCCAAGCGCATCGTGCTGGCCGATCACCGGTTCGGCGATGCCGACACCCATCTGGAACGGTTCATCCAACTGGCGGTGGCCTGACATGGCGCAGGTTCAGGAGACCGGCGCGAAACGCATGGTCGGCTATGAGATCACGCTGGGGGAGGCCGACCAGCCGGTGGAGGTTGCGCTCGACATCGGCCCCCAGCATCTCAACCGGACCGATACGCTTCATGGGGGGCTGGCGGCGATGTTGCTCGATACCGCGTCGGGGTTTGCTGCCTCGAAGTACTTTGGTGGCGATCCGTTGCCGCAGGTCGTGACCCTGTCGCTGACCACCGATTTCATCGCCGCGCCCCGGGATGGCACCCGGGTCACCGCCCGTGGATATGTCGATGGCGGCGGCCGCAAGATCGCCTATGCGCGGGCGGAGCTGACCGACCCAGGAGGGACGATCTACGCCCGGGCCACGGCGGTGCTCAAACGCTTGAGCGAGCGGGGCTGACATGGCTTGGATCGAAGACAAGGGCGACCGCCTGATCATCTGGAATGGCAATGAAGGCCGGCGCGGCGCCTTGTCGCCCGAGCTTTACGACGCGATCAATGCGGCGATGGACCAGGCACGCGCGCCGCGTATCCGTGCGGTGATCCTGACCTCCGAGGGCGGATTTTTCTGCGCGGGCGGCGACCTCAACACATTGATTGAACGTCGGAAACTGTCATCGCCGGATCGGCGCGCCCGGATCGAATTGTTGCATGATCTGATCCGCGCCATCCGCGCCTGCCCGGTCCCCGTGATCGCCGCGGTCGAGGGCGGGGCCGCCGGTGCGGGCGTGTCACTGGCGCTGGCCTGCGACATGGTGGTGGCGGCCGAGGACGCCAAGTTCACCGTGGCCTATGTGAAGGCGGGGCTTGTGCCCGATGGTGGGCTGACCGCATCGCTGGCCCGGGCGCTGCCGCGCCAGATGGCGATGGAGATGTGCCTGATGGGGCGCCCGGTTGCGGCGACGCGGCTGGCCGAATTGGGCGTCGTCAGTGCCTGCCCGGAGGCGGGGGCCACCTTCGCCCTTGCGATGGAGATGGCCGATCATATCGCCCGGGGGCCGCGCACGGCCCAGGGGGTGATCCGCCAGATGGTGGCCGCCGCCTATGATGGGCCCGAGGCCGATCAGTTGAGCCGTGAACGCGACGCCATGGTCACCGCCGTGGCAGGTCATGAAGCGGCGGAGGGCATTGCTGCCTTTCTGGCCAAACGCAAACCGAACTTCGAGACCGAACATGAGTGACCGCTGGCACGACCTTGTCGCCACCCAGGCCGCCACGCGCCCCGACGCGCTGGCTTTGACCGACAGCACCGGACTGCGCTGGACCTGGGCCGAGTATCACGCGGCCGCCTGCGATCTGGCCGATCAGCTTCGCGCTGCGGGCGTGCAGGCCGGGGACCGCGTGCTGCTGTTGTCCGAGAATTGCGCCGCCGCGATCGCGACGCTCTTTGCCGCGTCGCAACTCAATGCGCCGGTGATCCCGTTCAATGCGCGTCAGACGGCGGCGGAACTCGACCGGGTGATGGCCCATGCGGAACCGGCGGCAATCCTCACGACCTCCCATGTATCGCCGGATGCGCGCGCCCATGGGGAGCGGCTTGGTGCGACGCCGATCACCGGTGCTTTCGGCACGCTGGATCTGGCAACGCGCCCCAGCAATCCCGAAACCGGGATCGAAGAGGTCGGCACGATCCTTTACACCACCGGCACCACCGGCGATCCCAAGGGTGTGATGCTGACCCATGGCAACCTGCGCTTTGGTGGCGCGGCCAGTGCCCGGCTGCGCGGCATGGTGCCCGAGGATCTGATCTATGGTGTTCTGCCGATCACCCATGTCTTTGGCCTCGCCTCGGTCGTCACGGCGGCGGCCACGATCGGCGCGCCGGTCTGGCTGGAATCGCGCTTTTCGGCCGCCAAGCTCTACGAGGCGTTGCGCGAAGGGGTGACGCTTCTGTCGGCGGTGCCGCAGATGCATGCCTTGTTGATGCAATACACCAAGGAGCAGGGGCTTGAGACGCTGGGCTCGCCCGCATTGCGCTATGTGTCCTCGGGCGGCGCGCCCCTTGATCCGGCCTGGAAGCGGAAGGCGGAGGCGTTCTACGGTGTCGCGCTGCAGAATGGCTATGGCATGACCGAGACCACCGCAGGCATCAGTGCCACCTCGAATGATCTGGGTGATCCGGACATTTCCACCGGCGTGGCACTGCCTGGTGTGGAGGTGCGTATTGAGGGCGAGACGGGTGAGATCCTGACCCGGGGGGGCCATGTGATGCAGGGCTATTTCCGCAATCCCGGGGCCAGTGCGGCGGCGCTCGATCCGGAGGGTTGGCTGCACACGGGCGATATCGGCAAGCTGGACGACGCGGGACGGCTGCATATTCTGGGGCGGTCGAAGGAGTTGATCATCCATGGCGGGTTCAACGTCTATCCGCCCGAGGTCGAGGCGGTTCTGTCCGATCATCCGAAGGTGATCCAGGCGGCGGTGATCGGTCAGATGGTCGAAGGCGACGAGAAGATCATCGCCTTTTGCCAGATCGCCGAGAGTGACCGGCCGGAGGCGGAGGAATTGCGCGCCTTCGCAGCCGAGCGGCTGGCGGGCTACAAGCGGCCGACGCGGATCATCCTGGCCACCACCCTGCCTGCTGCGCCCACCGGCAAGATCCTCAAGCACAAGCTGGCGGAGGCCTTTGCCGAGGAGTTGAACGCGGACTAACCCGCGCCCAGCACCTGGGCCATCCGGGCCTGATCGTAATTGGCGCCGCAAAGCAGGATCATGCTGGTTTGTCCGGCGTAGCGTTCGGGCGCGGCAAGAAAGGCCGCCAGCGCCAGCCCTGCCGCGCCTTCGACGATCATGTTGTCGCGCCAGGCCAGCAGGCGCAGGGCTTGGGCGATCTGGTCCTCGTCGCAATGGACGATCTCGTCGATCACCTCGGTGGCCATGGGCAGGGTGATCGAACCTTCATCCACCCCGCCTGCGATCCCGTCCGCGAGGGTGTCGTGATGGGCGGTTTCGACAATGCGACCGGCCTTGATCGAGGCGGCGAGCGCGGCCGAATTGGTGGCGCTGGCGCCGATGATGCGCACCTGCGGCGCGAAGGATTTGATCACCGCGCCGATCCCGGAAATCAGCCCGCCGCCGCCCATGGAGATGAAGATGTTGTCCACCTCGGGGCATTGTTCGAGGATCTCGAGCCCGAGCGTGCCCTGACCGGCGATGACCTGGGCGTCATTATAGGGCGAGACATAGGTCAGCCCGTCGGCCTCTGCGCGGGCGCGGGCGGCCAGTTCGGAGAGCGAGGAATCCGCGCCTTCGATGATCACCCGGGTGCCATAGCTTTCGATCCCCGCCCGCTTCTGCGGCAGCACCACCTTGGGCAGCACGACGCTGAGCCTGTGGCCGGTGCGTTGGGCGGCACGCGAACAGGCCATGCCGTGATTGCCCGAAGAGGCGGTGATCACCGGACGGTCCGTGAGCAGGGTGCTGAGTTTGGCGCAGGCGCCGCGAAATTTGAAGGAACCGGTGTGCTGGTGATGTTCCAGCTTGTGGATCAGCCGGGTGCCTTCGGGCAGGTCGATGCGCGAGGGCAGCACCGGGGTCGTGCGGATCAGCGGCGCGATCCGCCTGCGGGTTTCGACCGATTGGGCGGCAGAACGCAGGAGCCGTTCGGATGGGTCGGCCATGTCAGCCCTGTGCCCCATGGCGGGCGAGGAAGGCGGAGAGTTTGACCAGCCCCGCCTGCAATTCCTCGGTCGGGTTGGCATAGCCAAGGCGCAGCCAGCCTTCCATATCCATGGCCGAGCCGGGGGTGAGCATGACGCCTTCTTCCTCGAGCAATGTCACGCAGAATTCCCGCGAGGACATCGGCAGGTCGAATTTGAGGAGCGCCGTGGTGCCCGATTTCGGGGCCACCCAGCTCAGGAGCGGCTCAGCCGCGATCCAGTGGCTGACGATCCTGAGGTTGTCGCGGGTGATCCGTTGGGCCCGGGCCAGGATCGGTTCGCGGTTTTCCAGCGCGATGGCAGAGAGAAGCTCGTCGATCTGACCGACGGAAATCGTGTTGTAATCGCGATGGATCATCACCGCTTCGAGCAGGTCCGCAGGCCCTGCGATCCAGCCCATGCGCAGGCCCGCGAGCGAATAGGCCTTGGACATGCCCGCGGTACTGATGCCCTTGGCGTAGAGATCGGCGACCGCGGCGGTGTAGCCGTCACCGGTCTGGTCGGTGCCGCGATAGACCTCGTCACATAGGAGCCAGGCACCCACGCTGTCGGCGATCTTTGCGATCTCGCCCAGCAGAGCGCGGTCCATCAGAGCGCCGGTGGGGTTGTTGGGGTTGTTGATCGCGATGAGTTTGGTGTCGGGCCGGACCATGGCGCGCAATTCGTCCAGGTCGGGCAGAAAATCATTCTCAGCCTTCAGATGCAGCAGTTCCACCTCGGCACCGATGCTTTCGGGGATCGAGTAATGTTGCTGATAGGTCGGAATGACCGAGATCACGTGATCGCCGCGTTTCACCAGGGTCTGGTGCACAAGGGAATTGGCGCCGATCGTGCCGTGGGTGGTGAGGATATTTTCGGGCGTCTGGTGTGCGTAGAGCCCGGCAATGGCGCGGCGCAGGCGGGTCGAACCTTCGATGGCGCCATAGGTCATCTTGAGCCCGGCCAGCTCTTCGGTGATCGCGGCTGCCCCGCCCGCCATCTCGAAGAGTTCGCCCAGGGTGATCGAGGTGACGCAGGTCTCGGCGAGATTGAGATCGCATTTGGTCTCAAACTCGTTCATCCAGATCTCAACGCCGAAAGGTCTGATATCCATGGATTTTCCTCAGGCTGTGGCGGTGTCGAACACGGCGCGTGCCATGAAGATGTCTTCAAGGCCAAGGCCGATGGAGCGGAAGAAGACCGGCGCGGTGCCGCTGGGTTTTTCGCAGCTTTCGATCTGCAACTCGGCCAGATCGCCCCGGATGGCCTCCGGCGACCAGCCCGCTTCGGCGGCCAGTTTCATCTCGCCGGCCGAGCCCGGCGTGGTGGCGCGGTAGTCGCAATAGACCTCGGCCGCATTCAGGAAGGTGGGGTCGATTTCATGGGCATTGGCCACATTGGTGCTGATCGACGTGACCAGCGTGCCGGCTGCGGCGTTCTGCGCATCGAAGACCGGCGTGCCCGAAGAGGTGCAGAGCATCACCACATCCGCACCCGCCCCGGCGGCTTCGGCGGTCCCGGCAAGTTGGACCCGCTCGTCGGCGGCCTGCCAGCGCGCCGCACGGTCGGCATCACCCGCCAGGTTTGGCGAGAAGACCCGGATTTCGGTCCAGTCGCGCAGGGTTTTGACATGGCGCAGATGGGCCTCGGCCACATTGCCCGAGCCGATGATCGCGAGCGTGCGCGCCTCGGGTTTTGCCAGGTGATCGACGGCGAGTGCTGTGGTGCCTGCGGTGCGTTCGGTGGTCAGTTCGCCCGCGTCGCACAGCAGCAGCGGCGCCCCGGTTTCCATCGACATCAGCATGGTCCAGGCGGTGATCACCGGCTTGCCCGGCTGCACCAGATAGGGCGAAAGCTTGGCGCCAAAAAGTGCCGCACCGGTGCTGGCGCCCTGATAGGTGATGAAATCGCCCTTGTCTTCGGGAAAGAGCGTCAGGGTCTGGGCCGGCTGCACCGCCTGACCCTGGCCAAGCTCGGTGAAGAGCGCGCGCATCGCGCCCAAAGTGTCGACCTGAGGAAGCAGGGCGCGGATCGCATCTGCATCAAGAACGAGGGGGGAAGGGGCAGCCTCTGCCATCGGGGTCTCCTGTCCGGTTTGCGCGCTCCGGCGCGTCCGGCGGACCCTAGTGCCAATCGTGACCGGGGAAAATCAGAAAATCCTCCGATGTGGATCGGCCTGGTCGATGTGTCGGGCGGGCAGGGCGGCCCGGCTGGCAGGCCGCCCCTTTGGGCTCAGAATTCGACCACGGCACGGATCGATTTACCCTCGTGCATCAGATCGAAGCCGGTGTTGATCTCCTCAAGGCTCAGCTTGTGGGTGATCATCGGATCGATCTCGATCTTGCCGTCCATGTACCAGTCGACAATGCCCGGCACATCGGTGCGCCCCTTGGCGCCGCCGAAGGCCGTGCCCTTCCAGACCCGGCCAGTGACCAGTTGGAACGGACGGGTGGAAATCTCGGCGCCCGCAGGCGCGACGCCGATGATCACCGACACGCCCCAGCCCCGGTGCGAACATTCCAGCGCGTCGCGCATCACCTGGACGTTGCCGGTGGCATCAAAGGAATAATCCACGCCGCCGAACGCATCCTTTTCGGTCTTGGTCATCTCGACAATGGCCTCGGTCACCGACTGGCCTTCGGGCAGTTTCGAGGGGTTGACGAAATGGGTCATGCCGAATTTCTTCGCCATCTCCGCCTTGTCGTCATTCAGATCGACGCCGATGATCACATCGGCGCCCGCCATGCGCAGGCCCTGGATCACGTTGAGGCCGATACCGCCCAGACCGAAGACCGCCGCCGTCGAGCCGATCTCGACCCCGGCGGTGTTGATCACGGCACCAATGCCCGTGGTCACGCCGCAGCCGATGTAGCAGATCTTGTCGAAGGGCGCGTCGTCGCGCACCTTGGCCAGGGCGATCTCGGGCAGCACCGTGTGGTTGGCGAAGGTCGAGCAGCCCATGTAGTGATAGATCGGCGTGCCATCGAGCATCGAAAACCGCGTGGTGCCGTCGGGCATCAGCCCCTGACCTTGGGTGCCGCGAATGGCGGTGCAGAGGTTGGTCTTGCCCGAAAGACAGGCGTGGCATTCGCGGCATTCGGGCGTGTAGAGCGGGATCACGTGATCGCCGGGTTTGAGCGTGGTCACCCCTTCGCCCACTTTCATGACAACGCCCGCGCCCTCGTGGCCCAGGATCGACGGAAACAGCCCCTCCGGGTCATCGCCCGAGCGGGTGAATTCGTCCGTATGACAGATGCCGGTGGCCTTGATCTCGACCAGCACCTCGCCCTTTTTCGGACCGTCGAGATTGACCTCCATCACTTCGAGCGGCTTGCCGGGGGCAAGGGCGACGGCGGCTTTTGTACGCATGGGTTCTATCCTCCTGTTCAATGGCCGCCCGGTGCGCGCACCCGGGGCCTTAACAGAAGTCATGGCAGATTCTTTCCGCCAAGGCTTGTCAGAAACGCCCCCTGGCGGAAATTTTCCGCCGCCCGCGCGGGGCTCAAAGCCCCGCTGCCACCTCCAGAATGGCCTCGCGCAGAATGGCCTCGATCCGGTCGATCATCGGTTCGTCCATGATCAGGGTTGGCGAGAGGATCAGCACGTTGCCCAAGGGCCGGGCGACCAGCCCGCGTTTCTGGCAGGCCTGGGCCACCTTGAGACCCACCTGTGCTTCCATCGGATGGCTTTCCTTGGTGGCGCGGTCCTTGACGAATTCGATCCCCATCATGAAATGCGACCCGCGCACTTCGCCCACCAGTTCGATATCGGCCAACCCGCGGAGATTGTTCTCGAACCGTTTGCCGGTGGTGCGCACCCGTTCGGGAATGCCCTCGCTTTCCATCAGCGCGATATTGGCGAGCCCGGCGGCAGCGGCGGCGGGATGGCCGGAATAGGTCATGCCGTGCAGGAACATGCCGTCGGGGCCGGTGATCACGTCGTGGATCTCGTCCGACAGGATGGTGGCCGAGAGGGGCTGGTAGCCGGAGGTCAGGCCCTTGGCGGTGGTGATGATGTCGGGCACCATGCCGAAGACGTCTTCGGAGGCAAAGAAATGGCCCAGTCGGCCGAAGGCGGTGACCACCTCATCGGCTATATACTTAATGTCATTGGCCTGGCAGATTTCCCAGACCCGCTTGTGATAGCCCTCGGGCGCGGTGATCACACCGCCTGCGCCCATGATCGGTTCGGCGATGAAGGCGCAGATCTTGTCGGCGCCCATGCGGTCGATCGTCTGGGTCAGATCGTCGATCAGCGCGTCGAGGAAATCTGCCTCGGTCATTTCGCCGCCTTCGCGCCAGTGGTGGGGCGAGCGCAGGTGATGAACGAGGTCGGAGGCGGCGTGCCAGCCTTCGGCATATTGCGGGGTGGTCATCGCCATCGCCAGATGGGTGGAGCCGTGATAGGCGCCCTGGCGCGAGAGCACCAATTTCTTTTCAGGCCGCCCCTTGCGGATGTTGTAATGGTGCAGGATCCGGATCGCGCTGTCATTGGCGACCGAGCCGGAATTGCCGAAATGCACCGCGTTCAGATGGCCCGGCGCCAGTTGCGCGATCTTCTCGGCCAGCGCCGCTGCGGCCGGGTGGGTGAAATTGTAGAAGGTGGAGTAGTAGTCCAGCGTTTCGAGCTGTTCGGTGATGGCGGAGATGATCTCTTGCCGCCCGTGTCCCACGTTCACGCACCACAGGCCGCCAATGCCGTCGATCAGCTCATTGCCGTCATTGTCATAGACATGGGCGCCTTTCGCGCGGGAAATCACCGTGCGGGCGCCCTGCTGCTTGAGACCGTTGAGATCGGCGAAGGACTGAACCAGATGATCGTCCTGTTCCAGAATGCTGTTGGTGTCTTTGGGCATCGGACCCTCTCCTGTTGATTGTCGCCGGATGGCATACCACCGGAATTTGGCAAAGAGGTTACTTTGCCCCTTTTCGGGGGTATATACCCCCAAGGAGGTATGGGCGATGGAAGAGACACTGGGACAGGCGATCCTGGCGGTGGGAACCGACGCCTTCTGCCCGGCGTTGCGGGCCTGGCTGGCTGAGGTCTGTGAGTTCGACAATATGGCCATCATCGCATTTTTCCAGACCCGTGGTCCGCAGGTGCTCTGGACCCAGGCGCGCGACCGCCGGGTCTTTGACCGGATCGACAGCGACTACGTCAAGGGCGCCTATCTGCTCGATCCGTTTTTCAGCCTGCATCAGGGTGGGGCTGCGGACGGGCTTTATCGGTTGACCGAGGTGGCGCCGGACCAGTTTCAGCGCAACGAATATTTCAAATCCTATTACGCGCGCACCACCCTGACCGACGAGCTGGCGTTTTTCTCCACCCCGGCGCCGGGGGTGTCGTTGACGATCTGCGTCGGGCGTGATGCGACGACACCGAAGACGGGCGCGAAATTCTTGGCCAGATCCTGTGCGGCCATGCGCCGGGTCGCGCCGGTGGTGAATGCGCTGGCGCGCAGCCACTGGCGGGATCTGCGGGCGGAGGCGGGCGGATCGGAGGATCTGGCCGCGGCGCTCCGGGCGCGTCTGTCGGCGGCGGAGGGGATTGCCCTGAGCGGGCGGCAATCGGAAGTGGCCTTGCTGATCCTGCAGGGACATTCCTCGATTTCCATCGGGCTGGCGCTGGGGATCAGCCCGCAGACGGTGAAAGTGATCCGCAAGCAGCTTTATCGGAAATGCGGGATTTCCTCGCAGGGGGAGCTTTACTATCTGATCGCGCCGCATCTGGAACGGTCGGGTTAGCTGCAGCCTAAGCCGGTCTGAGAAAGACGATAATTTCGCGGCTTTCGCCTTTGTGAAACCCTGCATCGACGCGCGCGGGCGCGGCAGGGGGAGGCATTGGGGAGAGCGTGCCGATGGAAAGAACGGACACTTTGATCGTGGGGGCCGGACAGGCGGGTCTGGCGCTGAGCGGTCATCTGGGGCGCAAGGGCGTGCCGCATCTGGTGCTTGAAAAGTACCGCATCGCCGAAGCCTGGCGCACGGGCCGCTGGGATGCGCTGGTGACCAACGGTCCGGTCTGGCACGACCGTTTCCCGGATCTGGAATTCGCGGGCGATCATCCCGATGCTTTCGTCTCCAAGGACCGGGTGGCCGATTACCTGGTGGAATATGCCGACAAGGTCGGTGCGCCGGTGCGCGAAGGGGTCGAGGTGCTGAAGGCCGAACGGATGCCGGGTGCGGGCGGGTTCCGTGTCGAGACCACGGATGGGGTGATCGAGGCGCGCCGCATCGTCGCCGCAACCGGTGCCTTTCAGCATCCGGTGATCCCGCCCATCGTGCCGGAAGACGCCCCGGTCGCGCAGTTGCATTCGTTCTTCTACAAGACCCCCGAGCAATTGACCGAGGGCGCCGTCATGGTTGTCGGGGCTGGTTCGTCGGGGGCGCAGATTGCCGATGAGCTGAACCGGGCCGGGCGCAAGGTGTTTCTGTCGGTCGGCCCCCATGACCGGCCGCCGCGCCGCTATCGCGGGCGCGATTTCGTCTGGTGGCTCGGCGTGCTCGGCCTCTGGGACATGGCCGCCCAAACACCCGGCACCGAACATGTGACGATCTCGGTCAGTGGCGCCTATGGCGGCCAGACCATGGATTTCCGGCGGCTGGCGCAGGAAGGTGTGACGCTGTTGGGTCTGACCAGCGGCTATGAGGATGGTGTGCTTGGCTTTGCCGATGATCTGCAGGCCAACGTGGCGGCGGGTGATGCGAATTATCTCGACATGCTGGACCGGGCCGATGCCTATGTGGCGCGCACCGGGCTCGACCTGCCCGAAGAACCGCAGGCGCGGCAGATGTTTCCGAACCCCGAGTGCCTGACCCATCCGGTGCGGAAGGTTGATCTCGCCGCCGAAGGGATCGGGACGATCATCTGGGCCACCGGCTTCCGTCAGGACTTCAACTGGATCAAGGCCGACGCCTTTGACGACAAGGGCGCCCCGATCCATCAGCGCGGCGTGTCGCGTGAGCCGGATATCTATTTCCTCGGCCTGCCCTGGCAATCGCGGCGGGGTTCGACCTTTCTCTGGGGGGTCTGGCATGATGCGAAATACATCGCCGATCAGATCGCGATCCAGCGCGCCTATGCCGAATATGATGGCGAAGCGGCCATTGTCGCCGACGCCGCCGAATAACTGAGGACAGACCATGGCCCACACCCGCATCCGCAAGTTCAACACCTCGGACACCTATCCCGAACAGAATCTCGACAACGATCTTTGTCAGGCTGTCGTCACCCATGGCGGCAAGACGGTCTATCTGCGCGGCCAATGTCCGCAGAACCTCGACGATGCGGTGAACATCGACAGCCATGACCCCGTGGAACAGACCCACAAGGTCATGCAGAACATCCGCCAGCTGATCGAAGAGGCGGGCGGCTCGATGGAGCATCTGGTCAAGGTCGTGGTCTACATCACCGATGTGCGCCATCGCGAGGCGGTCTATCGCACCATGGGCGAGTACATCAAAGGCGTGCATCCGGTCTCCACCGGTCTGGTGGTTCAGGCGCTGGCGCGGCCCGAATGGCTGGTGGAAATCGACGGCACCGCCGTCATTCCGGATTGAGGCCGCGCGATGACCTTCTCTCTTGTCGCCCGCTGCGCCGAGACCGGCATGTTCGGCCTCGCCATTTCCTCGTCCTCCCCCGCCGTCGCCGCCCGCTGTTCCTTTACGCGCGCAGGCGTCGGCGCCGTGGCCTCGCAGAACGTCACCAACCCCCGTCTCGGCCCGCTGGTTCTGAACCTGATGGAACGCGGCAAATCCGCGCCCGAGGCCATCGCCGATATGGTGGAAATGGAAGACTTCGCCGCCTATCGCCAGGTGCTCGCCATCGACGCTCAAGGCCGCACCGCCATCCATTCCGGCCCCAATTCGCTAGGCATCTGGACCCAGGCGGAAGGCGACAACGTCGCCTCGGGCGGCAATCTTCTGGACAACGACAGCGTGCCCCAGGCCATCGTCAACGGCTTTACAAGCGCCACCGGCCATATCGGTGACCGGCTGATCGGTGCGATGCGTGCGGGCCTCGCCGCAGGCGGCGAAGCGGGCCCGGTCCATTCCGCCGGCATGAAGATCGTCGACAAGGCCTCCTGGCCCGTGGCCGACCTGCGCTGCGACTGGACCGAGGAGTGTCCGATCGAGGCGATCGCCAAGGCCTGGGACGTCTACAAACCGCAACTTGACGCCTATATCCAGCGCGCCCTTGATCCCCGCGAGGCACCGTCCTATGGCGTGCCCGGCGACGAATAATCACAGGATAACAAAATGTTGGACCATACCTACGAGAGCTGGAAAACCCGCGCCGCTGGCCTGAATTTCCGTCATCAGGCCTTTATCGACGGCAAGTTCGTGGACGCCGCATCCGGCAAAACCTTCGACAGTATCAACCCCGCCACGGGCGCGGTGCTGGCGCAGATCGCCGAGTGTGACGCCGAGGATGTGGACCGCGCCGTCGCCGCCGGTCGCGCCGCTTTCGAGGATGGCCGCTGGTCCCGCATGGCGCCGGGCGACCGCAAAACGGTGCTCCTGAAACTCGCCGATCTGATCCGCGCCAATCTCGAGGAAATGGCGCTTCTCGACAGTCTCGACATGGGCAAACTCGTGACCGATGCGGTGACGATCGACGCCCCCGGTTCGGCCCATTTCTTCCAATGGTACGCGGAAGCCATCGACAAGGTCTATGACGAGGTCGCCCCCACCGGGCCCGGCGATCTCGCTCTCGTCTCCCGCGTGCCCCTCGGTGTCGTGGGTGCTGTCACGCCGTGGAACTTCCCGCTCGACATGGCCACCTGGAAAGCCGCCGCCGCCCTGGCGGCCGGCAATTCCGTGGTGCTGAAACCGGCGGAACAATCGCCGCTTTCGGCGCTTCGTCTTGCCGAACTGGCGGCCGAGGCAGGCGTGCCCGACGGGGTCTTCAACGTGGTCCCTGGTTTCGGCGTGACCGCCGGCAAGGCGCTGGGGCTGCACATGGATGTGGATTGTCTGGCCTTCACCGGCTCCACCGCCGTCGGCAAGATGTTCATGCAATACTCGGGCCAGTCGAACCTGAAACCGGTCTGGCCCGAAACCGGTGGCAAGAGCCCGAACCTGATCTTCGCCGATTGCGAAGACCTGGAGGCGGCGGCCGACATGGCCGCCTTCGGCATCTTCTTCAATCAGGGCGAGGTCTGCTCTGCCAATTCCCGCCTCTATGTGGAACGCGCGATCAAGGACGATTTTGTCGAGAAACTCATCAAACGCGCCGAGGCAACACAGCCGGGCGACCCCCTTGATCCCGCTTCGAAAATGGGCGCCATCGTGGATGAAACCCAGACCCAAGGCATCATGCGCTTCGTAGAGGACGGCAAACAGACAGCCAATCTCGTGACCGGCGGCGAACGGGTCAACGTCGATGGCAAGGGCTGTTTCGTCCAGCCGACCATCTTCGACGACGTCACCCAGGACAACCCGCTCGCCCGCGATGAAATCTTCGGCCCCGTTCTTTCGGTCATCCCTTTCGACAGCGAAAACGAGGCTGTCGCCATGGCCAATGATTCCATCTATGGTCTTGCCGCCTCGGTCTGGACCGACAATCTGTCGCGCGCCTGCCGGGTCTCCGACAGGCTGATGGCGGGCACGGTTTCGGTCAACACGGTCGATGCGCTCTCGGCCCAAACGCCGTTTGGCGGCATGAAGCAATCTGGGTTCGGACGGGATCTGTCCTTGCACTCGCTGGAAAAGTATACTGCGTTGAAAACAACCTGGATCAAGTACAAGGCTTGATCCGCTTCAGCGGGGATCACGCCTTTGCCATTCCGATACACGTTGCGGCAGCTCGAATATTTCGTGACCGTGGGCCGTGAAGGCAGCATTGCGGCGGCGGCGGAGAAGCTCAATGTCTCGTCGCCCTCGATCTCGGCTGCGATTGCGCAGTTGGAGAAGGAATTCGGGGTGGATCTGTTCGTGCGCGAACATGCGCGCGCGCTGGTTCTGTCGAAGGCGGGGCAGACTTTTCTGGAACGGACCGACCTTGTTTTGCGCGAGGCCGAGGCGCTGGCGAGCCTGGCGGGCGAGATCACCGGCAAGGTGCAGGGCACGCTTTCAGTGGGCTGCATGACGACCTTTGCGCAGATCGTTCTGCCAGGTCTGCGCCGGGCTTTTGAGACGCGCTATCCGGAGGTGAAGATCGCCCAGCGGGAGCTCAACCAGGCGGAGCTGTTCAGCCAGCTGCGCCGGGCCGAACTGGATGTGGCGCTGACCTATGATCTGGATATTCCCGGCGATCTGGATTTCCGGCCGCTGACCTCGCTGCCACCGCTGGTGGTGCTGGGCGAGGATCATCCGCTGGCGGATCGCAAGACGCTGGGCGTTGAAGAGGTGAAGGACGAACCGATGGTGCTGCTGGATCTGCCCTACAGCGGCGAGTATTTTCTGTCGTTCTACCGGCAGGCCGAGATCAAGCCGAAGATCGCCGAACGGACCGCGGACATGTCGGTGATGCGCAGTCTTGTGGCCAACGGGTTCGGCATTTCCTTTGCCAATATCCGGCCGCCGCACGAACGATCGCCCGATGGCAAGAAGCTGGTGTTCGTGCCGCTTGCAGGGGACGTGCGACCGATGCAACTGGGGCTCCTGACGGCGCGGTTGAGCAATGAAACCAGCACGTTGAGCGCGTTCATGGCCCATTGTGCCGAGGCTGTGCAGGCAGGCGAACTGCCGGGACTGAGTGCCCCGGCATGACCCGGACCATCGATATTCTCGAGAAGCTCATCGCCTTCGACACGGTCAGCGCGAAATCGAACCGGGCGTTGGCGGAATATGCCGAAGCCTATCTGACGGCACGCGGCTTTGCGGTGCACCGGCTGGAGGATCCCGAGACCGACAAGCGTGGTCTTTATGCCGAGATCGGGCCTGCGGGAGAGGGGGTGCTTTTGTCGGCCCATACGGATGTGGTGCCGGTGGAGGGCCAGGCCTGGACCCGCGATCCGTTTCGTCTGACCCGGGAGGGGGACAGGCTCTATGGTCGCGGGACCACCGACATGAAGGGCTATGTGGCCTGCGTGCTGGCGCTGGCGGATCGGGCGGCGGGCGTCGCATTGCGCGAACCGCTGAAGATCGTTCTGTCTTATGACGAGGAGGTGGGCTGTGTCGGGATCCAGCGGATGCTCGACCGGTTGACGCCGCTGATAGGGCAGCCTCGGGCCGCTTTCGTGGGGGAGCCGACCGAGATGCAGGTGGCAATCGGGCATAAGGGCAAGGCTGCGCTGCGGGCGGTGTGCCATGGCGAAAGCGGGCATTCCTCGCTGGCGCCGAATTTCACCAATGCGCTGCATGTGGCGATGGAGTTCGGGGGCGCGCTGCGCGAATTGCAGGCGGATTACGCGGCCCATGGGGCGCGGGACGCGGCCTATGACATCCCCTACACGACCTTTCACATCGGCAGGCTCACGGGTGGAACCGCGCTGAACATCGTGCCGGACCGGGCCGAGATGCTGTTTGAATTCAGGCATCTGGCCGCGGATGACCCCGGTGGGATCCTGCGCCGGATCGAAGCGGTGGCGGGTCCACGTGTAGAGCTGGAGAAGATCAATTCCTATCCGGGGCTGGATCTTGCAAAGAGCGACCCGGTGATCGGCCTGGCGCAGCGGCTGGCGCAGCGCAATGACACCGCGAAGATGCCCTATGGGACCGAGGGGGGGGTCTTTGCAGGGCTGGGAATTCCGACGGTGGTTTGCGGGCCCGGCTCGATGGAAGGGCAGGGGCACAAGCCGGATGAATATGTCGAAGCCAGCGCACTTGCAGATTGCGATGCGATGCTCGACCGGCTG
>JAOXSD010000239.1 GCA_025800205.1 Silicimonas sp.
GCCCCAGGTGATCGGTTGGCCGGTCGCGGTCCAGGCCGCCGACATGCCGGTGATGGCGGGGACGACCTCGACGGGCACCACGTCTTTCAGGCGCTCAAAGACATGCATGAAGGAGCCGTAGAAGAACGGGTCGCCTTCGCAGAGCACCATCACGTCATGGCCTGCGCGGGCGAGGTCTGCGAGATGGGCGCAGGCGTCTGCGTAGAAGCCCGAGAGGATTTCATTGTAGCGCGGATCGGTGAGCGGGATTTCGGTCGTGACCGGGTATTCCATGGGGAATTCCACGGCCCCTTCGGGCACCAGATCGCCTGCCAGAGTGCGCGACCGCCCGGCCCGGCCTTCCTTGCGGAAGAAGGCCACGTGTTTGGCGGAGGTCAGAAGCCGGTGGGCCCTGACGCTCATCAGGTCCGGGTCGCCGGGGCCGAGGCCGATGCCGTAGATCGTGCCGGTCATTCGGCGCGGCTCGCGATGGCGTTGATGGCAGCGACGGTGATGGCGGAGCCGCCCAACCGGCCTTCGACGATCAGCGACGGCACCGGCTGGTCGGCCCAGAGCGCGTCCTTGGATTCGCGCGCGCCGACGAAACCCACCGGGCAGCCGATGATCGCGGCGGGGCGCGGACAGGCGGGATCTTCAAGCATGTTCAGGAGGTGAAATAGCGCGGTGGGGGCGTTGCCGATGGCCACGAGCGCGCCGTCGAGCTTGTCGCGCCAAAGCTCGAGTGCCACGGCGGAACGGGTGTTGCCGACTTCCTTGGCCATCTCGGGCACGCGCGGGTCGCGCAGGGTACAGATCACCTCGTTGTCGGCCGGCAGGCGTTTGCGGGTGACACCTTCCGACACCATGTAGGCGTCGCAGAAGATCGGCGCGCCCGCTTCCAGGGCCGTGCGGGCCGCGGCGACGAAACCGCTCGACATGCGGATATGCTGTTCCAACCCGACCATGCCTGCCGCGTGGATCATCCGGACGGCGACCTGTTCTTCGTCGGGCGCAAAGCGGGCCAGTTCGGCCTCGGCCCGGATGGTGGCGAAACTTTCGGCATAGATCGCCGCGCCGTTCATTTCATACGTGTATGGCATCAGGAAAAACGCTCCATCAGATCGGCCGGGGTCAGCCCCGTTTCTACCGGCGTATCGCTGGCGCGGCCGTTCTTCACAAGGCCAAAATGGCCCGCCTGCCCGGTCAGGGTGATCGGGGACGGGCGCGGATGGGCGCAGCCCTTGGCGCAGCCGGAAACGTGAAAGGGCGCTTTCATGCGGGGGGCGAGGTCTGAGGCGAGGTTGCGGGTTTCGACGGTGGAGGAGGCGCAGGCGGGTGCGCCCGGGCAGGCACTGGCGCGCAGGATCGGGTCGGTGGGATCGGTGACGAAACCGGGATGCTCGGCCGGCGTGCCGCCTTCGAGAATGAGTGCGCGCCAGGGGGTGACACGGATGTGGGTCGGACGACTTGCGGCGATGAGGCCGGCCAGATCGGCGGCAGACATGGCCCCGAAGGCGACGCCGACCATGGGCCCGATCGCTGTCATGCTGGGGGTCGGCGGCGCTGTCACGGGGCCGGGTTTCGCCACCTGAAACCGTGCGGGCAGTTCCGTGGTGGCCAGGTGGCGGGCCATGCGGCCTGCCTGGTGCCCGCCGCTGTCGGTGAACCAGGTGAGGAGGTCGGTGAGCGCCTCGATCACGTTGGATTCAGTGATGAAAATGCCCTTGGACGCGCCGTCGGCGCGCAGGATCAGTCCATCCGGCGCGGTTTCGAACCGGACATCGGCAGGGACATTGCAGAGCAGACGCGCAGGTCCGGTGTCGAGCGCATATCCCATTTTCTCCGGCAGATCGGGCAGGTCTTGAAGCGTTTCGATAAGGGCGGTGCCGAGGCGATGAGTCAGGTCTCCTTCGGTCCAGAGCGGCGTCGAGACCATCGCCCGCCGGCCTTCCACCAGGGGATCGCGGTCGATGAGATTTTCAGCCAGAAGTGCGTCCAGCACCGGCGCGTGCGCCTCCGTCGACAGCCCGCGCAATTGCAGATTGCCGCGCATGGTAACGTCGATCAACCCGTTGCCGTGGCACACGGCAAGATCGGCGAGCAGGAGTGTTTCGTCCACGGTGAGCTGCCCCAGCCGGGGTTTGATGCGCAGGATCAGCCCGTCGCCCGAGACCATGGGGCGGTAGGCACTGGGGCACCAGCCTTTGACGGACCAGGTCATTCTGCCGCCTCAAGGGCGGCGCGGATCGAGTTGCGGCGGGTGGACCAGAGGCCGGCGCGGTCGAGGGCTGCGAATTGGGCGCGCAGGGCGGCGAGCGCCAGGGGGTTGGCCTTTGCCATGAAGTCGGTGACGTCCTCGTTGCCGAGGGTGGCGTCATAATAGCTGTCGAAGAGATGCGGGCCGACGACGCCTGCGAGATTGGCGAAAGCGGCCATGTGGTCGAGGGTGGCGGCGATTTCAGCGGCGCCCCGGAAGCCGTGGCGCTGCATGCCGGCGATCCAGCCTGGCTGGGCGGCGCGGGCGTGGACGACACGGGCCAGTTCTTCGGGCAAGGTGCGGGCGCTGGGGCGCGTCGGGTCGGTGTTGTCGAGGTGGTAGAGGGCGGGTTTGGTGCCGCCGGTGACCGACTTGGCGGCGGCGAAACCGGCCTCGTGGGTCGCGTAATCGGCGGCAAGCAGGAGGTCGGTTTCCGGCAGGTCTTGCAGGTGGACGAAGGCGTCGGCCCCCTCGACGCGCGCGCGCAGCCCTTCGGCGTCTTCCGACGCGCCCTCCCCGTCCATCGCCCAGGCGGAAGCGGCGAGCCAGGCGGCCCCTGCGGCTTCGCGGGCCTCGATGGTCAGTGTTTCGGACAGGTGTTCCATGCCGACGCCAAAGCTGCCCGGCCTGGGGCCGTAGACGCGGGCACCGGGTGTGCCGCCTGCGAACGGGTTCCAGTCGGGGGCTTCGTCGCGGGCTTCCAGCGCGCGGACGGCTTGGGC
>JAOXSD010000240.1 GCA_025800205.1 Silicimonas sp.
ACGGCGCCAGGATGTGGGGTTTGTCTATCAGTTCCACCATCTGCTGCCCGAATTCTCGGCGCTGGAAAATGTGGTGCTGCCGCAATTGGCCAACGGCATTCCCGAACGCGAGGCCCGCGCCCATGCGATGGAATTGATGGAGCGGGTCAAGGTCGCAGGCCGCGCCCAGAACCGCCCGGCCGCCCTGTCGGGGGGCGAACAGCAGCGGGTGGCCTTCTGCCGGGCGCTCGCCAACCGCCCCCGGGTGCTTTTGGCCGATGAGCCCACCGGCAACCTCGACCCGGCCACCTCCGACACGGTGTTCGAAGCGCTGATGGAATTGGTGCGCGAGACGGGTCTTTCAGCGCTCATTGCCACCCACAACCCGGAATTGGCCGCGCGGATGGACCGGACCCTGCGGCTCGAAGGCGGGAAGTTGGTCTAACCGCGCTGGGTCAGGGCAAGCCCTGCCGCCATCAGGGCGATGCCTGCCGAACGGGTGAAGTTGAGCGGCGTCACCTTGGCGCCGAAAAGCCCGAAATGGTCGATGGCGCCCGCCGCCGCCAATTGCCCCAAGAGCACAAAGAACACCGCATTGCCGATGCCGAAATGGGGCGCGATATAGGTGATCGACAGCACGTAGAAGGCGATCAGCACGCCGGCCAGAAACAGGTGTTTCGGCTGCGCGGGAATGGCCTTCAGCGCGCCGGGCCCGGTGACCAGCGTGGCAAGGGCGGCGCAGGAGAGCGCGATCAGAAACAGCACGAAAGCGGCCGCCGCCGGGCTGCCGATCTTCTGGCCCAAAGCGGCGTTGAGCGCGGCCAGCATTGGAATGCCGATACCGGCGACGAACATGGTGAGGGCATAGGCGAGATT
>JAOXSD010000135.1 GCA_025800205.1 Silicimonas sp.
AGGCCGAGCATCACCGCCGTCTGGGTGGCGGTCAGATCGGCGCAGAAGGCCTCAACCAGTTTTAAACGTCGATATCTCGATAACCCGTTCTTCTTGTTCATAGAAACAGCCTTGCCTAGACATATTGCTAGTCAAGAGCCTTCCCAAATACGCAGATCCGCCCTCAGGCCAGCGCGCCTTCGGGGGTGATCTGGGTCTTGCCGCCGAGCCAGGGATGCAGCCCTTCGGGCAGCATCACGCCGCCTTCCGCCGTCTGACCGTTTTCCAAGACCGCGATCAGGGCGCGGCCAACGGCAAGGCCCGAGCCGTTCAGCGTATGGACGAATTGCGGCTTGCCGCCGTCCTCGCGGAACCGCGCGTTCATCCGGCGGGCCTGGAAATCGCCGCAGGTGGAAACCGACGAGATCTCGCGATAGGTGTCCTGACCGGGCAGCCAGACCTCGATGTCAAAGGTGCGGCGCGCGCCAAAGCCCAGATCGCCGGTGCAGAGCGAGACGGTGCGATAGGCCAGGCCCAGACGCTCCAGAATGCCCTCGGCGCATTTCAGCATCCGCTGCTGTTCCGCCTCAGACTCGTCCGGGTGCACGATCGAGACCATCTCGACCTTTTCGAATTGGTGCTGGCGCAACATGCCCGAGGTGTCCTTGCCCGCAGAGCCGGCTTCCGAACGGAAACACTGGGTATGGGCGCAGTAGCGCAGGGGCAGGGCGCTGCCCTCAAGAATGCTCTCGCGCACCGAATTGGTCAGCGTCACCTCGGAGGTGGGGATCAGCCACATGCCTTCGCGGGTCTGATAGCTGTCCTCGGCGAATTTCGGCAGCTGGTTGGTGCCATACATGGCTTCGTCGCGCACGAGCACCGGGGTGATCGCCTCGGTCAGACCGTTTTCGCCGGTGTGCACGTCGAGCATCATCTGGGCCAGCGCCCGGTGGACACGGGCGACCGCCCCCGACAGCATCACGAAACGCGAGCCTGAGAGTTTGGCGGCGGTTTCGAAATCCATCCCCGGTTTCACACCCGGAATGTCGAAATGTTCCACCGGTTTGAAATCGAATGACGGCACATCGCCCCAGCGGCGCACCTCTTCGTTGTCATCCTCATCGGCCCCCTCGGGCACATCGTCATAGGGTGCGTTCGGCAGGCCCAGGAGCAGATCGCGCAGTTTTGCGTCTTCCGCCTTGGCTTCTTCCTCAAGCCGGGCAATCTCGGCCTTCTTCTCGGCCACCAGCGCACGCAGCCGTTCGAACTCGGCCTCGTCGCCGCGTGCCTTGGCGGCACCGACCTCTTTGGAGGCGGCATTGCGTTCGGCCTGGGCGGCTTCGGCGGCGGTGATCTTGCCGCGCCGCGCCCCGTCCAGGCTCAGAACCTCCGACGAGACACCCGACAGCCCCCGGCGCGCCATCTGGGCGTCGAATGTTTCGGGGTTTTCGCGAATGGCGCGAATGTCGTGCATCTGTCCTCTCCTTATCTGAGGGTTCCGGTGGCCGCTCTATTGCGCATTTTGCGGGGCAGGGAAAGCCGCGATGGGCAAAGTCGAGGCTTGCGTGATCCGCAATCCTCGCCTTAGGGTGAAAGCAACCAGACATCGGAGGGCGGCATGGCCCCCAAGCGACACTCCGGCGCTGGCTCTCTCCCCAAGGCGGTCGATGAGAGCGGCACCGGTCCTGCAGATCCGGCCGAGCTTTATGCGGCGCTGGACCTCGGCACCAATTCGTGCCGGATGCTGATTGCCCAACCCAAGGGCAACCAGTTCCATGTGGTTGATTCCTTTTCGAAATCTGTTCAACTCGGTCAAGGGCTCGAGGCCTCGGGGCGGCTGTCACGGGCGGCCATGCGCCGGACGGCGCAGGCGCTGAAGATCTGCCGCTCGAAGATCGACAAGCATGATGTGCGTCGGATGCGCCTGGTGGCGACAGAGGCCTGTCGGCGGGCGAAGAACGGGCCGGGTTTTCTGAAATACATCACCCAGGAAACCGGGCTGAAACTGGAGATCATCAAACCCGAGGAGGAGGCCCGCCTGGCGGTGATCTCCTGCGCGCCGCTGGTCTCGCCCAGAACCGAGCAATTGTTGGTGGTCGATATCGGCGGCGGCTCGACGGAGCTGGTGTGGATCGACATCTCGCGGGTGCCCCGGGTGGAGCGACCCCGCGCGCTGATGCGGCTCAACACCGGGTTCAAGCCTGATCCGGCCTCGCCCTTTCCCGCCGCCCATGTGGTGGACTGGATTTCCGTGCCTCTTGGCGTGGCCACCTTGCGCGATCAGTTCAACGATGTGGAAAATGACGCCGCGCGCTTTGCGCTGATGAGCTGGTATTTCGAGGAAAACCTGTCGGAGTTTTCGCCCTATGAGGCGGAACAGACCCGCGAAGGGTTTCAGATCATCGGCACCTCGGGCACGGTCACCACGGTGGCCGCCAGCCATCTGGGGATCAGGCGGTATGACCGGTCCAAGGTGGACGGGCTCAGGATGACCACCGATCAGATCGACAAGGTGATCCGTGATTACCTTGAGATGGGCCCCGAGGGGCGGCGGCTTGACCCGCGCATCGGCAAGGACCGCCATGCGCTGATCATGTCCGGGGCGGCGATTTTGCAAGCACTTTTGCGGGTCTGGCCCACCGACCGGCTGAGCGTCGCGGATCGCGGTTTGCGCGAGGGTCTGCTTTATGCGCAGATGTCCGCCGACGGGGTGCTTGAAGACGGCCATTATTGAGGGGCATCTTAAAGCTTTGTAAGCGTTTTCTTGGGGTTATATTAATCTCGTGATGCTTGTCTGCACCTCGTGTCAGAGCTTGCATCACATATTCTTCTTGAGACGGGCGCGTCGGCCTATGCCGATCCGACCGAGCCCTTGACCGACGCGCTGTTTGGCGCGCGGTACATTTCCTATCGTGGCGTGTCGCGGTTTCTCGAACAGACCGATGATCTGGATCTGGGGCTGATCGTCTGGCCCGGCGGCTCCCTGGCCGAGGCGCGGCCGGACCGCTATGGTTTCGATTTCGACGGGCTGCAGAACCCGGCCAACAACAAGCCCGATCTGAGCGACATGATGGCGCTTGCGGTGGACCGCGGCGCGGATCTTTCGGTCGTGCTGCCCACGGCGCGCTACCATGGTGATCTGGCGGGGCTGGAACAGGATCTTGATGATTTTCTGTCCGAGCTTCTGGCCGGGGATTACGGCACCTTGCCCGACCGGCTGATCTTCGAGGTCGGCAATGAATATTATGTCCATTTCGATGGCGGCGGTTCATCGGCGGCGGCTCAATATGGGGCGGTGGCCGATGTGATGGTGCGGGCCATTGCCGATGCGCTGGCGGATCCGGCGGTCAACCTGATCGGCGCGGATCTGGAAATCGCGCTGCAATCGGGCCGGACCCTGGCGGAAGATGACGACATCCGCGCGGCCTTGAGCGATGAGGCGACCGGGGCGGTGGACATGCTGGTCCATCACCGCTTCGCCCGTCAGCCCGAAGGGGTGGATGAGCGGATTGCCGAATATGACGATGTGATCGGCGCCTGGAGGGACGAGAGCGGGGAGGCGCCCGATCTGTTCCTGTCAGCCTGGAACACCGCCTCGCGCACCCGGGACGAGGCGCTGGATGATTACCTCGACGAGATGGCCGCCCGTGGCATTCTGATGAGCGAAGGCGCGGTGGATCTCGAAGGCCGCACCAATGTGGATTTCGAGAGATACTGGCAGGAGGCGCTCGACGATCACGCCTATGGTCAGGAACATGCGGCCTATCTTCTGGAGAGCTTCCATTCCTATGCGGAGCTTGGCATGGATGCCGCAGCCCTTTATGGGGTCGACACGGCCTATATGGGTCGGGTGTCCTGGCGCGAAGACGGGCAGGACTACAATTTCATCGGCTCCGACATACTGGAGATGATCCACGAAAGTGTCGATGACACCTATGTGCTGCGCTCCAGCGGTGAGTATGATCCGAACGCGCCCGCCACCACCTATGGCTTTGAAAACGAAGACAAGCTGGTGGTGTTCGTCGCCGCCGGTGCCACCGCGCCGGGCGCGCTCAGCGTCAGTTTCGACGGGATCGGCAGCACCTATACCCAGGTCTGGGCGGAGCGTCTGACCGGGGAGGTGCCCGCCGATTGGATGGACCGTTTCGACGTGCCCGACAATGCCGCCGTGGATGAAAGGAACGAGGCCGAAGGCTATACCATGGGCACGCGCACGGCCTTCAAGCCTGAACTGGTCGACGGGGCGCTGGATTTCACCCTGGACAGCGGCCATGAGGTGGTCCGGCTCGCCTTTGCCAAGACGGCGGCGGGTGCGGCGGAAATCGCCTCCTGGTCAAGCGGCGACGCCACCGATCTTGCCGCCCTCTCACCGGGCGATCTTCCCACCTGCGATCTCACCAAACCCGACATGATCTGCAATGACGGCGAAGATGACGATCTCTTGTCCGAGGAACTGGCTTTTTTTGCGGAAAGCGCCGGGTCCGGAGGCGCCATTGGACTGCTTCTGGCCCTATTGTTCGTTCTATAAGCCGACCGGAGCTCCGGCCCTGACCGCATCAGACGGCAGATGCGGAGGGGAAGGGCCGGCGAGGCTCAGAGCGTGACCCAGGTTCCGGTGTCCGCCGAGCGATAGAGCGCCTCTTCCTGACGGATCACCTCCAGATAATCGCGGGCGGTGTTTTCGAAATCCGCCTTGCCGTCGAGCGCCCGGATCACATGGGATTGCAGGTGAAAGACGCAATCGCCGCCGAACCCGGTCGCGGCTGTCGGCGGCAACAGACAGGTTGTGTCCGTTTCGCCGAAACGCCGCAGATGGAGAGAGCCGTCGCCCTTGAGCGTCAATGTGCCCTCCGTCCCCTCGATCAGCGCTTCACCCATGGTGCAGCGGGTGT
Organism: Silicimonas sp.; assembly: GCA_025800205.1. Classification (GTDB taxonomy): domain Bacteria; phylum Pseudomonadota; class Alphaproteobacteria; order Rhodobacterales; family Rhodobacteraceae; genus CALKXV01. Next base: position 4,872 of record JAOXSD010000135.1, read on the forward strand.
TCTCGGCGCTGTGATCGAGCAGGCGATTGCCATCGAAAAGCGCCCGCCTGCCATCGCCATAATCGAAGATCAGCGTGCTGGCATCCTCGCCGGCGATCGCGGGGTTGAGGCGGCGCAGATCGGCAAACACCCGTGCAGGCGGCCCCATGAGAAAACGGAACGTGTCGATCCAATGCACGGCGGTTTCGCGGATCAGGAAGCGCTCCATCTCCTGAAAATAGGGTTGCCGGTCGAGATAGGCACTGGGGCCTTGGCCGTCGCCCGGACGCAGGCGGAAGGTGAGGTTCAGCGGCGTGCCGAGCTTGCCTGCGTCAAGCTCGGCCCTGATCCGGCGATACCAGGGCTGAAACCGGAAGTTTTCGTGGATGATCAGGGGGATGCCCGCGGCTTCGGCCAGATCGACGGCCTTGAGCGCCTCTGTCGGCGACGTGCAGAAGGGCTTTTGGCAGATGATGGCCCGGGGCCAGGCGGCAAGTGCCGTGCGGATCGCCTCGAGATGGGTCGCGGGGGGCGTGATGATATCGACCACATCCGGCGCGACCGCCTCCAGCATTGGTGCAAGGCTGTCGTAGGCGGAGACGCCGGAGGCTTGTGCGGCGGCCAGATCGTGGTCGGCCACCGCCAGCAGCCGGGCGCCCTCGATCCGTCTCCAGGCGTCATGATGGAACCGCGCGAAATAGCCGGCACCCAGACAAGCGATGGTGAAGGTCGCGGACATGTCCCCCTCAGATGCAGCGGCCGCCATCGACCTCCATGCAGACGCCGGTGATCATGCTGGCCTCGTCCGAGCAAAGATAGCAGGCCGCACCGCCCATGTCTTCCGGCGTGGAAAACCGCCCGAGCGGGATGGTGGAGAGGAACTTCGCGCGCACTTCGGGCGTGTCCTCGCCCATGAAACTCGCCAGAAGCGGCGTGTCGCCCGCGACCGGATTGAGCGCATTGACCCGGATGCCGACCGGGGCCAGTTCCACTGCCATCGTCTTGGTGGCGGTGTTCATCCAGCCCTTGGACGCATTGTACCAGTTCAGCCGCGGGCGCGGGCTGACGCCGGCGGTCGAGGCGACATTCAGGATCGCGCCCCGTCCCGCCGCCTTCATCACCGGCACGATATGGCGCGCGGCGAGGTAGACCGATTTGCAATTCACCGCGAGCACCCGGTCGAAATCCGCTTCGCTCACCTCCTCCATCGGGGCCGGCAGATGGGTGACGCCGGCGTTGTTCACCAGGATGTCGATCTGTCCGAAGGCTTTGAGCGCGGCGTCTTTCAGTGCCGCCATGTCGGCGTCTTTCGAGACGTCGCAGGTCACAGCCTCGGCGCCGAGTTCTGCTGCCACGTCGCGGGCGGCTTCACCATTCCAGTCGGCGATCACGACCCGGGCGCCCTCGGCGATGAATTTCTCGACGATGCCCTTGCCAAAGCCCGACGCGCCGCCGGTGACGATGGCGGTCTTGTTTTCCAGACGCATGATATTCCTCCCTATCCGTGCAGTGCTGCGACGGTTTTCAATGTGGTGAAGCCATAGAGTGCTTCAAATCCCTTTTCCCGCCCGTGGCCCGACAACCCGCGTCCGCCGAAGGGCAGTTCGACACCACCGCCGGCGCCGTAATTGTTCAGGAAGACCTGCCCGGCGCGGAGTTTGCGCGCCATGCGCATCTGCCGCGCGCCATCGCGGGTCCAGCAGGAGGCGACAAGGCCGAAATCGGTGCCATTGGCGATGGCCGTGGCTTCGTCTTCATCGGCGAAGGGAATGACCAGTTGCACGGGGCCGAAGATTTCGTCCTGGGCGAGCCGGTGGCTTGGATCCTTGGCGGCGAAGAGGCGCGGGGCCACATAGGCGCCGCCTGCGGGGGCGTCGTCGGCAATCGTGCCCTGGGCGGCGACTTCGAGCCCGTCCGAAAGGTTCAGGAAACCCTCGACGATCTCTTTCTGGGCGGCGGAGACCAGCGGTCCCACATCGAGGTCGTCCATGGCAGGGCCACAGCGGAGCGCCGCATAGCGGGCGGCCATCTTTTCGACCACCTCGGCGTAGCGTGACGCTTCGACCAGAATGCGCGAGGAGGCCGAACAAGTCTGACCCGCATTCTGGATACCGGCATTCACCAGAAACGGCAGGGCGGCATCGAGATCGGCATCGGCAAAGACCACCTGGGGGGACTTGCCGCCCAGTTCCAGCGTCACCGGCACCACATGATCGGCGGCGGCTTTCTGGATCAGCTTGCCCACAGGCACCGAGCCGGTGAAGCTCAGGTGGTCGACCCCGCCATGGCCGGAAAGTGCCGCACCCGCTTCCTCGCCAAGGCCCGGCACCACGTTTAGGGCCCCGGCGGGCAGGCCCGCCCGGTGCGCGAGTTCGGCGAAGGCCAGCGCGGTGAGGCAGGCCTCTTCGGCCGGTTTCAACACGCAGGCATTGCCGGTGGTCAATGCTGCCCCCACCGACCTGCCGATGATCTGCATCGGATAGTTCCAGGGGATGATATGGCCGGTGACCCCATGGGCCTCGCGCAGGGTGTAGACCGTGTAGCCCTCGAGATAGGGGATGGTTTCACCCATCAGCTTGTCGGCGCTGCCTGCGTAGAATTCCATGTAGCGGGCCAGAGCGATAGCATCATTGCGCGCCTGGGTCAGCGGTTTGCCCACGTCGCGGGCTTCCAACTCGGCCAGCGCCTCCACATTTTCCTGCACCAGAGCGCCGATACGTGCGAGGATGCGCCCCCGCTCGGCGGCGGGCATCCGGCCCCAGTCGCCCTCGAATGCGGCGCGGGCGGCGGCGACCGCGGCGTCGATGTCATTTGCACCGCCTTTGGCGATCTCGACGAGTGGCGCGCCGGTGGAGGGATCGGTGACCGCGATTGTGGTCCCCGAGGCGGGCTTGACCCAATCGCCAGCAATGAAACAGCGGTCGGGATGGGGCAGGAGCGGGCTTTGCATCTGTGGTCCTTCTATTCGGGCAGCTTGGGCGCGGCCTCCAACAGCCGATGTGTATAGGCGGCTTCGGGCGCGGTGAAGAGGGCACCGGTTTCGCCCGCTTCGACGATCTTGCCCGCCTGCATCACCAGAATGCGGTCGGCGATGGCGCGCACGACGCTCAGGTCATGGGTGATGAAGAGATAGGTGAGGCCGTGGCTGACCGACAACTCCACGAGCAGGTCGAGGATCTGGGCGCGGATCGACACATCGAGGGCAGAGACCGCTTCATCGAGCACGATCAACTCGGGCCGGATGATCAGGGCGCGCGCAATGGCGATGCGCTGGCGCTGACCGCCGGAAAACTCGTGGATGTATTTGTGTTTGTCCTCGGGATGCAGGCCGACCGAGGTGAGAGCGTCGTCAATCTCATCCTCGCGCGCAGGGCGGTCAAGGCGGTGGAAGGGTTCCGCCACCAGCCGCGCGACCCGGTGGCGCGGGTTGAACGACCCGAAGGGATCCTGAAACACCACCTGCATCTTGCGGCGCGCGTCCGGGTCGGTGAAGACATCGCTGCCGTCGAGGGTGATGCGGCCCGACTGGATCGGGTCGAGGCCGAGAATGGCACGGGTGAGCGTGGACTTGCCGCAACCGCTTTCGCCGACGAGGCCGACGCATTCACCGCGCCGGATTTCGAAAGACACGTCATCGACCGCGCGGAAGGTGGGGTGGGCGCCGAAGAGGTTTTTTCTTGGCAGCAGGTAATCGCGGGAGACGTTTTCGACCTTCAGAAGCGGTTGTTCGATCTGCGTATCGGAGCGGTCGGGCTGATGGCCCGAAGCTTCGAACAGCGCCCGTGTATAGGGATGCCGCATCTCCCGATGCAGCGTCGCGGCGTCGCCGGTTTCGACCACTTCGCCCTTTTGCATGATGGCGATGCGGTGGGCGAGGCCGGTGACCACCGCCAGATCATGGGTGATCAGCATCAGCCCCATACCGTCTTCTTCCGTCAGCCGTTTCAGAAGGCGCAGGATCTCGGCCTGGGTGGTGACGTCGAGCGCGGTGGTGGGTTCGTCCGCGATCAGGAGCTTGGGGCGGAGCGCAATGGCCATGGCGATGACCACCCGCTGGCGCTGGCCGCCTGAGAGTTCGTGCGGGTAGCGGCTGAGCGGGAACTTGTCCTGTGGGAGTTCGCAGCGGGCGAGCGTCTCGGCAGCACGCTTCATCGCTTCCGCCTTACTCACCCTCTCATGGATCAGGATCGTCTCGGCCACTTGCGCGCCGATGCTCTGCACCGGGTTCAGCGCCGTCATCGGTTCCTGAAACACCATGCCCAGATCCGAGCCGCGCATCTGGCAGAGCTCGGGTTCGGTCGCGCTCAGCACATCGCGCCCTGCGAGCGTGATCCGGCCCGTGCAGGTGGCGCCCTTGGGCAGAAGCTGCATCACGGAAAAGGCGGTGAGCGACTTGCCCGAGCCGCTTTCCCCGATGACGCCGAGGATTTCGCCGGGGGCGATGTCGAGCGACACGTTCTTGAGGATGGGCGTGTCGTGGATGGCGAGGTTTAGGTCGCGGATGGTCAGGAGGCTCATCGTCCGACCCTCCGGATGCGGGGATCAAGCAGGTCACGGA
>JAOXSD010000255.1 GCA_025800205.1 Silicimonas sp.
ATAGGGGTGCACCCCATGGGAGAGCGAGACCCAGCCGTTGTCGCCCATCAGGAAATGGGCCGAGGATTCCGAGCCCGAAAGCTCGGTCACCTGCACCACGCCGCTGAGTGCCACGTCGCTTTCGCCCTTCTGGGTCGGCAGAACGTGATGGGGCCGGATCGCCAGGGTATAGGCGCCGTCTTTCAGATCAGCGGCGGGTCCGCTCAGGGTCCAGCTTGCGCCATTGGCGAGCTTGGCCGTGGTGCCTTCCTTGGTGATCGGCGCGGCGTTGATCGGCGGGTCGGAGAAGACGCGCGCCGCCGTCAGGGTGGCAGGTTTGCGGTAGATCTCGGCGGTGGGGCCGAACTGGGTGACGATCCCGTCATCCATCAGCCCGGTGTAGCCGCCCAGAAGCAGCGCCTCTTCGGGTTCCGAGGTGGCATAGACCACCACGGCGCCGCGTCCGGCAAAAAGCTCGGGCAATTGCTCGCGCAATTCCTCGCGCAGCTTGTAATCGAGGTTCGCCAGCGGTTCATCGAGGAAGACGGCGCGGCTTTCCTTGGCAATGGCGCGGGCCAGCGCGCAACGCTGCTGCTGACCGCCCGAAAGCTCCTGCGGTTTGCGGTGCAGCATCGGAGAAAGCTGCAGAATGTCGGCGGCTTCCTGCACCCGGCCTTCGATTTCGGACTTCGCCATGCCTGCAACCCGCAGGGGGGAGGCAATGTTGTCGAAGACGCTCATATGCGGATAGTTCACGAAGAACTGGTGCACGAGCGAGATATTGCGTTTCTGGGTGCTGAGCTTCGAGACATCCTCGCCGCCCATCAGGATCTGGCCCGAAGCCAGCGGGTCGAGCCCGGCCATCAGCTTGATCAGCGAGGTTTTCCCGGCACCGGTCTGGCCCAGCAGCACATTGAAATGCCCAGGCTCCAGCACCAGCGAGGTCGGTTTGATATGGGTGACGCCGCGGGTGATCTTGGTGGCGTTCTTCAGCTCGAGTGTCATCTTGTCCCGGCCCTTTGGTGAGGCCCCCCGCGCGGGCGGGGGGCCGATTGGTTTACTGGTTCCAGCGTGCGACCAGGTCGTCGTAGTTGACCGTCTCGCCCTGGGGTTTTTCGTTATCCAGCTTGGCTTTGGCGCCACCTTTGCCGAGCCATTCCGACGCGTCTTTTTCGTCGTTCAGGCGCGGGCCGCAGCCGCCATAGACATTGGCAGCCTCATCGGCGGCCTGCATCCGGGCCATGGTGATGTCCATTTCCTCGGCCAGACGGTCCATCGCTTCCTGGGGCGTGAAGGCGCCCGAGTTCACATCACCGATCTGCTGCCACCAGATCTGGGCCAGCTTCGGATAATCCGGCACGTTGATGCCGGTGGGCGACCATGCCACCCGGTCGGGCGAGCGGTAGAACTCGACCAGACCACCCAGTTTCGGGGCGCGTTCGGTGAAGCTCTCGTGGTTGACCGAGCTGTCGCGGATGAAGGTCAGACCCACATGGGATTTCTTCACATCGACGGTCTTGGAGGTCACGAACTGGGCATAGAGCCAGGCGGCCTGCGCGCGGTCAGACGGCGTGGACTTGAGGAAGGTCCACGACCCCACGTCCTGATATCCGACCTTCTGGCCTTTTTCCCAATAGGGGCCATGGGGCGAGGGTGCCATGCGCCACAGCGGGTTACCATCGGCATCCACCGTGTTGTTGCCTTCCGACTGCGGCTTCACCATGTCGGCGGTAAAGGCGGTATACCAGAAGATCTGCTGGGCCACGTTGCCTTGGGAAAGCGCGGGCAGCGACTGGTAGAAGTCGAAGCTCGCCGCACCCGGCGGGGCGTAGTTGCGCAGCCATTCGTCCCATTTGCGGATCGCATAGACCGCAGCCGGACCGTTGGCAGCACCGCCGCGCGAGACAGACGCACCGGCGGGGTTGCACGACCCGGCTTCCATGCGGATGCCCCATTCGTCGATCGGCACGCCGTTGGGCTCACCCACAGAACCGGCACCGGCCATCGAGAGCCAGGCGTCGGTCATCCGCCAGCCCAGATCGGGCGCGCGCTTGCCGTAGTCCATGTGGCCAAAGATCGCCACACCGTCGATTTCCTTGACGTCCTTCGAAAAGAACTCGGCGATGTCCTCATAAGCGGACCAGTTGACCGGAACGCCCAGCTCGTAGCCGTATTTTTCCTTGAATGCCGCTTTCAGGTCTTCCCGGTCGAACCAGTCCTTGCGGAACCAGTAGAGGTTCGCGAACTGCTGGTCGGGCAGCTGATAGAGATTGCCATCGGGACCGGTGGTGAACTGGATGCCCATGAAATCTTCAAGGTCCAGCGTCGGCGAGGTGGTCGCCGCCCAGTCGCCTGCCATCTGCTCGGTCAGGTTATAGGCCAGCTGCAGACGCGAGTGGGTGCCGATCAGGTCGGAATCGTTGACGTAACCGTCGTAGAGGTTCCGCTGGGTCTGCATCTGGGTCTGCACCGCCTGCACCACTTCGCCCTCGCCGAGGATCTGGTGGTTGACCTTGATGCCGGTGATTTCTTCGAAGGCCTTGGTCAGCACTTCGGATTCGTAGCCATGCGTCGGGATGCCTTCCGACAACACGTTGATTTCCATGCCGGAAAACGGCGCGGATGCTTCGATGAACCATTTCATTTCCGACATCTGCTCGTCTTTCGACAGCGTCGACGGCTGGAATTCCTGGTCGATCCATTTCTGGGCCGCGGCCTCATCGGCAAAAGCGGTCCCAGACCCCGCAATCACTGCAATCGCAGCGGTCGCGGAGAACAGATACTTGCGCATTCTGTATCCTCCCAAAGTTGGTCTGTGTGGTCTTTAAAAACCGCCCAAACCGTAATCAGCCCGTCGTAAAAGTGTCAAACTAATTTTTTAGTAGAAGACGTCAGGTCAAGTTATGACCCTGAAATTCGTTTTATTTCAGAAACATAGGCAGCAGCCTCCAAATCAATCATCTGCCGAACTTCTGTGCGCCGCCCGACGGATGGCATCCAGAAGAGCAGCGCCATGGCCCGTATCGACCATGCCGCGCCGCCGCAACAGCCCGACCGGCCGGGCGATTTCAGGGGCGGTGAGACGGGCCCAGGACAGGCGCGGATCCCGGGTCGATTGCACCAGCGACAGGGGCAGGATCGCGACACCAATGCCCGAGGCCACCAGAGCCAGCGCCGTGGTCGAGCGCGCCACCTCATAGATCCAGCGCAGATCCACCGCCTGGCGGGCCATAGCCTCGTCGATCAACACCCGGTTTCCGGTGTCGCGGGCGGGCAGGATCACCTCGTGGTCCGCCAGATCAGACCAGGCGAATTCCCCCTGATCAGAGACTGTTTTGCCCATCGGATGCACCAGAACCAATCGGTCTTCAAAGAGCGGATCAAAAGCCAGCGCAGGGTCAAGCGCGGGCATCGAAGTGAGCCCGAAATCCGCCGCACCCGAGGCCACCGCCTCGGCCACCCCATTGGCATCGCCATCAAGAAACCGCAGCCGCGCCCGGTGGCCTTCGCTGCGGAACAGGCCCAGCGCATCGGGGATCAGCGCCGGGATCAGGGTCGGGATCGCGGCCAATGTGATCACAAGATTGCGCTGATGCGCGAAGGCGACGCTGTCGTCGCGCATGGCGCGCAGGGTCTCGGCCGCATCGGCCAGCAATGCCTCGGCCCTAGGTTCAAGCCGTTTGGCCGCCAGGGTCGGCTTGACCGACCGGGTGGTGCGCTCAAAAAGGGCGACATCCAGCGCCGCCTCCAGCTTCTGCACCCGCCGGGTCACCGCCGATTGCGACCGGGCCAGACGGGCGGCGGCCGCTTGAAACGACCCGGTCGCCTTCACTGCCAGAAAGGCCTCCAGATCTTCGAGATCGAAATTCATGCGCATACCGCAACAATCCAATCGAAACCGGCATTGGTCAAATAAATAACATCCAAATAGGGTCTAAACCGAAAGAAATCCCATGTCTGAGCCTGATGTTCTTGTGATTGGCGGTGGCAATGCCGCGCTTTGCGCCGCGATGACGGCGGCGGAGGCGGGCGCCCGCGTGCGCATCCTGGAAGCCGCGCCCAAAGCCTATCGCGGCGGCAATTCGCGCCATACCCGCAATTTCCGCTGCATGCATGATGGCCCGCTGGGCCCGTTGATCGAAAGCTACCACGAAGAGGAAAATCTGAGCGATCTGCTGAAGGTCACCGGCGGCAAAACCGACGAGGTCCTGGCCCGCATGGTGATCCGCGCCTCCGAAGCCTGCTTGCCCTGGATGGAGGCGCGCGGTGTGCGGTTTCAGCCCTCGCTTTCGGGCACGCTGTCACTGGCGCGCACCAATGCGTTCTTCCTCGGCGGCGGCAAAAGTCTGGTGAATGCCTATTACAGAACGGCCGAATCCCTTGGAATAGAGACGTTTTACGACGCGAAAGTCACCCATCTGGAGATGTCGGAGGCGCGCGTCACAAGCGTCACCTATGAGCGACACGGCGCATCCCACCAGGTCACGCCCAAATCCGTCGTGGTGGCGGCCGGCGGGTTTCAGGGCGATCTGGACTGGCTCGCCCGGGCCTGGGGGCCTGCGGCGCGCAACTTTCTCATTCGCGGCACGCCCTACAACCGGGGCGAGGTGCTGGCCGATCTGCTGGACCAGGGCGTCGAACAGGTGGGCGATCCGACCCAGTGTCACGCGGTGGCGATCGACGGGCGCGCGCCGCAATTCGACGGCGGCATCGTCACGCGGCTGGATTGCGTGCCGTTTTCCGTGGTGGTCAACCGCGACGGCGCCCGGTTTTACGACGAAGGCGAGGATGTCTGGCCGAAGCGCTATGCGATCTGGGGCCGTCTGGTGGCCGATCAGCCCGATCAGGTGGCCTATGCGATCATTGACGCCAAGTCGCTCGATCTTTTCATGCCTTCGGTCTTTCCGCCGATCAAGGCCGACACGCTCGAGGAGCTCGCCACGAAGCTGGGCCTGCCGGTCAAACGGACCTGCGCCACGATTGCGGCCTTCAATGCCGCCTGTGGCGACGTTTCCGCGTTCCGGCCCACGGAGCTTGACGGCGTGACGACCACCGGCCTCATGCCACCCAAGACCAACTGGGCGCGCCTGATCACCACGCCGCCCTTTTATGGCTACAGCCTCAGGCCCGGCGTCACCTTCACCTATCTGGGCCTCAAGGTGGATGCTCGCGCCCAATGTTCCCTCGGCAACCAGCCGGTGACCAACCTCTGGGCGGCGGGCGAGACCATGGCGGGCTCGATCCTCGGTCAGGGCTATCTGGCCGGGTTCGGCATGACCATCGGCACCGTGTTCGGCCGCATCGCGGGAGAGGAGGCCGCCGCCCGTGCAAACCACCACCGCTGATCTGGTCGATGAGGCCCGGCGACAGGCCGAGATCTGCAATGCCTGCCGCTATTGCGAAGGCTATTGCGCGGTTTTTCCCGACCTCCACGCCAACCGCGTCTTCACCTCCGGCGATCTGACCCAACTGGCCAATCTCTGTCACAATTGCCGGGGCTGCTACTATGCCTGCCAATACACCGCCCCCCATGAGTTCGATCTGAACCTGCCCCGCGCACTGGCCGATCTGCGCCAGGCCTCCTGGGAGGATTTCGCCTGGCCGCAACCGCTGGCGCGCCGGTTTCACCGGGACGGGGTGGCCCTCAGCCTTGCGGTTCTGCTCGGTTTCGCGGCGCTCTTCCTCGCCATCGGTGCCCTGCCCGGGGAGGGCGACGGCTTCTATGCCCAGATTTCCCATGGCGCCATGGTGGCGATCTTTCTGCCCGCCTTTCTCTTTCCGCTCCTCAGCCTCGCCATTTCCATGCGCCGCTATTGGGCGGCCACCGGGGGTGGTGGGCTGAGCCGGGCTGCATTCCGGCGGGCCTTCGGGGATGCGGTGCGGATGAAGAACCTGGCCGGCGGTCACGGGGAGGGCTGCAATTTCGAGGCGGAGGACCGGTTCTCCCAGGCCCGCCGCCGGGCCCATCAGGCGGTCATGTGGGGGTTTCTTCTGTGCTTTGCCTCCACCGCCAGCGGCACGCTGCTGCATTACCTTTTCAACCAGCCCGCCCCCTATCCGCTCTGGTCACTGCCCAAACTTCTCGGTCTGCCCGGCGGTGTGCTGATGGTGCTGGGCTGTTTCTGGCTGGCCAGCCTCAAACGCCGGGCCGATCCCGAACTTGGCGCCCGCGCGGTGCGCGGCGGCGAGATGGGGTTCCTGCTGCTATAGGGATTTGTCGCCCTGAGCGGCCTGGCGCTCTATGCCCTCGGCGGCACTGTGCTGATGCCCCTTCTGCTGGCGCTCCATCTGGGCGCGGTGCTGACGTTCTTCCTGCTCACCCCCTTCACCAAAATGGCCCATGGGCCCTATCGTCTGGCCGCTCTTTTGCGCAGCGCGATGACGGCAGAGGCGCGGGAGACCGCAAAGCGACGCGACGTTTCTGGTTGAGCCACCCTCTTTTCCGCTAAGCAGGGGCAAGGGAGGAATGCGATGCAGTTTGACTATGTGATCGTGGGCGGCGGATCGGCGGGCTGTGTGCTGGCCAATCGTCTGAGCGAGGATCGGAACACCCGCGTTTGTCTTCTCGAAGCCGGCGGCAAGGGCGACAGCCTCTTCGTGCGCATGCCCGCCGCCGTGGTGGCGATGCTGCCGGGGCGGCCGCTCAAACTCAACAATTGGTGCATGGAGACCGTGCCGCAGCCGGGGCTGAACGGCCGCAAGGGCTATCAGCCGCGCGGCAAGGCGCTGGGGGGGTCTTCGGCGATCAATGCGATGCTCTATGTGCGCGGCCAGCGCGAGGATTACGATGGCTGGGCCGAGCTCGGCTGCGCGGGCTGGGATTGGGACAGCCTGCTGCCCTATTTCCTGAAATCCGAGAACAACGAACGCGGCGGCGATGACCTGCATGGCGGCGCGGGCCCCCTGCAGGTCTCGAACCAAAAGGAACCGCGCCCCATCACCCGCGATTTCGTCGAGGCGGCGAAACAGCTTCAGCACCGGGAGGTGCAGGATTTCAACCGGGGCGACAATGAAGGCGTCGGCCTTTATCAGGTCACCCAGTTCCATGACCCGGCCAAGAATGGCGAACGCTGCTCGGCGGCCGCCGCCTATCTCTTCCCGGTGATGGACCGGCCGAACCTCACCGTGGTGACAGGCGCCCATGCCCGCGAACTGACCTTCGAGGGAAAGCGCGCCACCGGGGTGATCTATCGCAAAAACGGCAAGGGCGCGGATATCACCGTGCGCGCGGGTCGCGAGGTGATCCTGTCCTCGGGCGCCCTCAAATCGCCGCAGCTTCTGCAGCTTTCCGGCATCGGTGATCCCGCCGAGTTGAAACAGCACGGCATTGCCGTCCGCCACGCCCTGCCCGGGGTCGGCAAGAACCTCCAGGACCATCTAGATTTCACCCTGGCCTACCGGAGCAAGGACACCGACAATTTCGGCATTGGTGCCGTGGGCTCGGCCCGGATGCTCGGCCATCTGCTGCGCTGGCGCAAGACCGGGGTCTCGATGGCTGCGACCTCCTTTGCCGAGGGGGCCGCGTTTCTCAAGACCTCCCCTGATCTCGACCGGCCCGACATCCAGCTGCACTTTGCCATCGCGCTGGTCGATGACCACGCCCGCAAACTGCACTATGGCTATGGGTTCAGCTGCCATATCTGCAAATTGAGACCCGAAAGCCGTGGATCAGTGACGCTTTCCAGCGCCGATCCCGCCACCATGCCCGCCATTGACCCCGCCTTCCTCGCCGACCCGCGCGATCTGGATACGATGATCAAGGGCGCGCGGATGACCCGTGCGATCCTCGAAGGAGAGCCGCTGGCCAAGTACCGGCACAAGGAGATGTTCGGCACTGAAAACGCGCAGACCGATGCGGATTGGGAAGCCCATATCCGCGCCCGGGCCGACACGATCTATCACCCGGCCGGCACCTGCAAGATGGGCACCGACGACATGGCGGTGGTCGATCCGGAATTGCGGGTGCGCGGTGTCGAAGGGCTGCGGGTGGTCGATGCCTCGATCATGCCGAACCTGATTTCCGGCAACACCAATTCGCCCACGATGGTGATCGCGGAAAAAGCCGCCGACATGATCCGGGGTCTGGCCTGACGCGGCCTCAGTTCATCCAACCGGCCCAGCCGGTTTCATAATACCGCACCAAAGGGTGGGTCACGATGGAATTCGCCTCGGCCGGGATGCGGGAGGTGTCGCCGTCGAACACCTGCATCCCCGGCCACAGCTCGGGGGTGAAAAAGGCGAGTCCGTCGGGCAGGGGCGCGGGCGGACGCAGGGGCGCGGGGCTGGCGATCACGAAGCCCCAATCGCCGAAACTGGGCACATAGGCGTGATAGGGTGTGACATGGAGCGCACCGCCCACGCCATGGGGATTGCGGGTTTCCTCCAGGGTGCGGGTCACCGACCAGAAGGCGCGGCGAGCAAAGAGCGGCGAGCCCGCCTGGGTCACCAGCGCCCCGCGCGGCGAGAGCCGGTTGGCAAGCGGCGCGTAGAATTCCCGCGAATAGAGTTTCGAGACCGCGAAATCGCGCGGGTCAGGCAGGTCGAGGAGGATCACGTCATAGGTCGCGCGATCCGCGCGCACGAAATTCCAGGCGTCCTCATGGATCACCGTCACGCGCGGGTCATTGAGCGCATTCCCGTTCAGCGGGGACAATTCGCCATTGTCCCGGAACATCGCCACCACCCGGGGATCAAGATCCACCAGCGTCACCTGTTCGACCCCGTCCCAGCGCAGCACCTCGCGCAGCGCCATGCCGTCACCACCGCCCAGGATCAGCACATCGGCCCGGCGCGGCAGGCTGCGCATCACCGGATGAACCAGCGCCTCGTGATAGCGGTGTTCGTCCAGCGTATCGAACTGGATCGCGCCATTGAGAAACAGCCGATACCGGTCCTGCCAGCGGGTGACGACGATGCGCTGATAGGGGGTTTCCTCCGCATAGATCACGTCATCGTCAAAAAAGGCCGCATCGGTGAGGGAGACGAGTTTTTCCGACCAGAGCAACGCTGAAAAACAGGCGACCAGCCCCGCCACCCAGGCGCCGCGCATCCCCCAGCCGATCCGGTCGCGGAACATCCAGACCGACACGCCCGCGACCATCAGGTTCAACAGCCCGAAGACCAGGCTCGCCGCCATCAACCCCAGTTGCGGCACGATCAGCAGTGGGAAGGCCAAGGCGGCGACCAGCGCACCGGCGTAATCGGCGGTGAGCACGTTCGACAGCGTGTGCTCCATCGCCCGGCGCTCGGTCAGAATGCGGGTGATCAGCGGGATTTCGAGCCCCGAAAGCGCGCCGATGGCGATCACGATGGCAAAGAGCACCCCCTGCAGCCCGTCGAGATAGCCATAGGCCAGAAACAGCATGGGCGCCGAGAAGCCGCCGACGAGGCCGAGCAGGATCTGCGACAGGGTGAAGCCCCGTTCGGCCCCGGTCACGAAGCGCGACGCCCAGGCACCGAGCCCCATGGAGGTCATGAAGATGCCGATGACGAGGGAGAATTGCGTGACACTGTCGCCCAGAAGGTAGGACGACACGGCACCGGCGATCAGTTCATAGATCAGCCCGGCGACCGCCACTGCGAAAGTGGCCGCCAGCAGCCAGAGCGCCTGGCCTTCCTTCAGCCGGGGGGCGTCGCTCATGACGAGAGGATCACCGCCCCGATCAGAAGCGAGACCGAGATAAAGAGCGACCCGATCAGCACCGCGATGGCCATGTTCTGATCTTCCTCGATTTCCTTGCGCAGGGAAAACGGTGTCAGCCATTCGATGGCTTTCCAGCTGATCCCCAGCAGGGCGAGGCCGAGAAAGACGTAAAAGATCGTCTCGATCACCTCGGCCGGATTGATTTCCTGAAACATGTCTCTCTCCTTATTTCACGCCGCGTCCGCCCAAGAGGTATCCCCCGCCGGGCGACCCGGTGCGGGTCGATATCACCGAGGTGCTTTCGCCTCCGACACCTCTGAGCGCCATCCATGTGCCAGACAACAGCAGGGCCAGCACCAGAACAAAAAGCACCACGCGCACCGGGGTCATTCGTCGCTCCAGTCGCTGCCCGCCCAGCGGGATTTGTGATGCAGATACCGCTGACCGAGGAACAGAAAGGCGACCACGCCGGTGATCGCCGCCACCCCCCAGAGCCAGATGGCATTGGCCACCCCCTGGCGCACGGTTGCGGAATAGCGATCGGCCTTGCGCCCACCGGTCCAGTCCACCTCAGCCTCGGTCATTTCCAGAAAGAGCGTGTAGTCACCCGGTGGCAGGTCGAGCCGCGTGCGGACCTCGCGCGACCCCTCGGTCCAGTCGCTGCCTGAATAATACTCCACACCCGTCTCGAAGATGGCGATGGGATCGCCTTCGCCGCCCTCCAGTTCCGCCTCGAACAAGGCCAAGC
>JAOXSD010000270.1 GCA_025800205.1 Silicimonas sp.
TGTCTGCCCTTCGTCATTCTTCTCAACAATCAACGCCCGCATTGTGGCCCTTCTCCCTTTGACTGCTGCCCGGGAAGGCCGCGCGCGCATCAATCCGAAGATCCCGCATCCGCCCCTTCCCAAAACCATTCGCAGCCCTTATATTCATCCCGTTCCGGAAACGGAACTATGGACATAAACGCGCTCGTAATAAGCGGATCGGACCCGGGGGCGGTACCCGGCGGCTCCACCAACATCCTTCGTTTGGGGATCATGGGGCCGAAACAGGATCGACGGACGTCTAAAGGGGTTAGCTTTGTCTCGGCTGGAAGCCACCGTTATCGGCGCATTCAAGCTAGTTGCAAACGACAACAAAGCTCCGGTTGCTCTCGCTGCGTAAGCAGTGCGAAAAGCCGAAATTTAAGCCCTTGCGCCTAGCCGCGTAAGGCGGGGTTCGCAGGCACCTGGCAACAGAAGCCTGCACTTTCCCCACCCCTCTCCGGCGCCGCACACCGCCCGGTCGCAAAGACCACAACCGGCGTTCACCCTTTCAAAAATACGCATGTCGAACCGGTCGACAAAACGCGCAGACCCGCTAAGGCCCGCGCCCGGATCATCCATGCCAACTCTCGGAAAAACGGCCAGAGACGACCGACACCGCGCCCTCGGGCGCAGCGTGTCACGCTCGGAATTTTCTCTGAAGAGGGGGACCATTTCGAATGAAATGGCGCGGTTGACGGGGCTCGAACCCGCGACCCCCGGCGTGACAGGCCGGTACTCTAACCAACTGAGCTACAACCGCGTTGAGGGAGCATTTAAGGAAGCGGGCGGGTGCCGTCAAGCAGCTTTCGCATCTTTTTGCAGCTTTTCTTTCCCGCCCCCGAAAAAGCCCCGAAAAATCGCGCACAACCTTGCGCGCCCCGCACAAGGGTCGGGGTTTTCTGCAATGATACCAGAGGTATGGTGGGCGATGAGAGACTCGAACTCCCGACATCTTCGGTGTAAACGAAGCGCTCTACCAACTGAGCTAATCGCCCGCCGCGCGCCTATCTAGCGGATCACCGGGCGGATGTCCAACCCCCGAATTTTCCGCCGCTTCCAGCGTCTCGTGACGGCCCGACCGAAGCCTGTGCGCCACCCCCTGCCCGCCCGGCACAGCCCCCAGACCTTCGGCACGTCGGCCCAGCGCCAGCACCCGCAACATCCGCGAGGTAATGCCGTGACAGATCAGAATCGTCGGAGTGTGGAGATCGGTCAGAAGCGCGCGACACCGGGTCTCAAGCCCGCCCAGCCCTTCGCCGCCCGGCGCATGATCATACCAGTCGAACCCGCCCGCCTCGTCAAACAGCCAGGCCCAATCGGCGCGAATCTCGTCAAAGCGGCGCCCCGACCATTCGCCCACATCAATCTCGCACAAACGCTCCTCGGTGACCGGCGTGAGCCCGAGCCCGTCGAGCACGATGTCGGCCGTGGCCTGGGCCCGTCCCTGGGGGCTGACCCGCACCTGCCAGCCGCTCAGATCGCGCCCGGCCAGAATCGCCCGCTGGGCGGCCGCCTGATCCCGGCCCCGCTCGGTCAGCGGCGAATCCAGCCGCCCCTGCAACCGCCCTTCCGCATTCCATTCGGTCTCCCCATGGCGCAACACCAATAGTTCGGGAAATATCATCGGGTCACTCATGCGCGTTCCTCCTCTGCGCCGGTCCAGCGCCGCGGGCCGGGTCCGTTTTCCGCCAGCCTATCGTCGGGATTGTAGAGAGGACAGGCCTCCAGGCTCAGACAGCCGCAGCCGATGCAATAGCCCATCTGATCGCGCATCCGGGTCAGAAGCGCGATCTTTTCCTCCAGCATCACAGCCCAGGGTTCCGCCGCCCGCGCCCAATCGGCCTTGCCCACCGCCTTGCCGCGCGGCACCTGATCCAGCACCGCCTTCACCTCCTTCAGCGGCACCCCCACGGTCAGCGCCACCCGCACGATGGCGATGCGGCGCAATTCGCTGCGGTCATAGCGGCGGTGGTTGGCCGCGGTGCGCCAGCTTTCGATCAGCCCTTCGGCCTCGTAATAATGCAGGGTCGACACCGGCACACCGGCCCGCGCCGCCATCTCGCCCACGGAAAGGTCACTCGTCGCCATCGGGCCTCCTTCGCAGAAAGTGCTTTACCTCAAGTTCACTTGAGGTCGTAGCCTGCTCTGCAATGAAAGTCGAATCAAGGAGCGTGCCATGGGCCCGAAATCCGAAACCCGTCACCGCTGGCAGCCCGGCCGCAACGCTCTGAGCTGCGTGCAGCGCAACCGGCACCTCGCCCGCGACCTGGGCCTGCCGTACCACCCCCATCCGCAAAAAAGGACCCTGCCATGGTAGGCCGCATCAGACGCTTTTTCGCCCCCCATCCCCCCTGCGGCCCGCTCTGCCGCGCCGTGGCGGACGAGGTTGCACACATCGGCCGCGCCCAGGCCCGGGAGCGGCACGGGTGCAAATCCATCGGCCCGGATCGCTGACGGTTTCCGCCGGACGTGCCGCGCCATGCATCACGTCGCGACCAGATCGGCTAGAGCGGCGTCCTGAAAATTTGATCCGGCAGTGCCGCTCTAACTTTTGATTTGGCGCGCAATTTTCTCCGAAAACCGGCTCCCACTTTTCGGATTGCGCTTTAAGGAGGAAAATGGTGGGTGATGAGAGATTTGAACTCCCGACATCTTCGATGTGAACGAAGCGCTCTACCACTGAGCTAATCACCCGCCGGAGCCGCCTTTTAGCGAGGCTCCGTTGTCTGCGCAAGAGGGTTTTCGGGGTTATTTGCCGG
>JAOXSD010000277.1 GCA_025800205.1 Silicimonas sp.
GCGCCTTTCGACGGTGGCACCACCTACCGGCCCGGCACCCGCTTCGGCCCGCAGGGGGTGCGCAAGATCTCGGCGCTTTACACGCCTTACAATTACGAAATGGGCATCGACCTGCGTGAACAGATGAGCCTCTGTGACGCAGGCGACATCTTCACCATCCCCGGCAATATCGAAAAAACCTTCGATCAGATCAGCCGCGCGGTCAGCCATGTGTTCAGTTCGGGCAGCCTGCCGATCATCATCGGCGGTGACCATTCCATCGGTTTCCCTTGTGTGCGCGGCATTGCCGAATGCACCTCGAAAAAGATCGGCATCGTCCATTTCGACCGCCATGCTGATATTCAGGAAAAGGATCTGGACGAACGGATGCACACGACACCGTGGTTCCATTCCACTAACCTGCCCAACGTGCCCGCCAAGAACCTCGTGCAGGTCGGCATCGGCGGCTGGCAGGTGCCGCGCGAGGCGGTGAAGGTGGCGCGTGAGCGCGAGACCAACATCATCACCATGAGCGACATGGAAAAGATGGGCGTCGACAAGACCGCCGAAATGGCGCTGGAAATGGCCTGGGACGGGGTCGACATGGTCTATATGTCCTTTGACATCGACAGCATCGACTGCGGTTTCGTGCCCGGTACCGGCTGGCCGGAACCGGGTGGTTTCCTGCCGCGTGAGGCGCTCGCACTTGCGTCGAAAGTGGCCGCCGAAGGCATTTGCGGCATGGAGCTGGTCGAGGTCTCGCCGCCCTATGACACCTCGGATATCACCGCCCTATTGGGCACCCGCGTCATTGTTGATGTGCTGGGTTCGATGGTGGCAGCCGGCAAGATGGGAGCGCATCGCAAGCATATCGACAAGCCCGTCAGCCTGCCCATGGGCGATTATGACGAGAAGCGCGATGGCAAGCGTTGGACCACCCGCGCGAAGACGGAGTAGGCCCATGCCCCATGACATCATCAACGGCCATATCGGCCACAACCACGCCGCCGATCATCTGCATTCCCATATGGAGCCAGAGGATGAGGCGGCGGATCTGCAGGTGCTCTGCGGCCAGTTCATCGAAGGCTTCAAGGAGGCGCGCGACAAGGCGGCTTACCTGAAGATCGCAGGCGTGCCGCTGGAGCGGCATGACCCGTCGGGCGGGCCGGATTTGAAACTGGTCGACGTGGCGCTGAAGACCGAATGGCAGGTGGGCACCGCCTCACCCTCTTTCGGCTCGCGCGAATTGTCCTATCTGGCCTTCCCCGGCGAGATGATCATCGAACGCACCAATATGGCCTTCGTCTATGTCTCAAGCGCGCGGCGTGAGGATCTGGATCTGCGGGCCTTTCTGGCGGATCGGGCCGGGCTCTAGGCTCGACCTTCTGCGGCGGGTGGGGTCTAAGGGCCTCACCCGCCCCGTCGAAAGGCCGCAAGCATGGACACCGAGACCACAGCAAAGGAAATCGCCGCCCTGCGGGCCGAGCTTGAACGGCTCAACAGCCATCGCTTCGTGACGATCCACAATTCGCTGCCCCGGCTGTTGTGGTTCCAGTTCCTCAAGGGGTTGGCGCTGGGGCTCGGGACGGTTCTGGGCGCCTCGATCCTCGTCTCGGCCATCGCCCTTGTGCTGGCGCAGTTCGAGTGGGTGCCGCTGATCGGCGCCTGGGCCGCAGAGATCGCGCGCCAGATGGAGGCGCTGAATTAAAGCGATTTCTGCTTAAGGACGCCTCAATCGCGCTGGTAGACGATCAGGTTCCGGGTTGAAAACTGCTCGGTGTAGTTCTCATCGAGAAAGGCCACCAGCGGTGGCAGGGTCTGCAGTGCTTCGTCGGAGGCCATCGGTTCCACCGGGTTCGCATCATTGCGCGCGACGACAAAAACCGCAGGCGGCGTGGCGTGCAGGCGTTTGAGAAACTCCGCGCTCTGGCGGCCAAAATACGCGGGGTGTTTTTCGGCCAGTTGCGGCTGCCAGATCGGCGCATCGGCAAAGCTGGGGCCCACGAACATGCGGTCGGCCAGAATATAGATCTGGCTTTCCATCCCCCAGACAAAGATCAGCTCCTGTGCGTCTGTGTTCTGCGCGATCCAGGCGGCCACCTTGCGGGATTCGTCGGGGCCTGCCTTGTCCGGGGTGGAAAAAAGCCTCTCGCGCCAGTCCTCCGGCACCTCGGTCAGAAGGCCGCGCGCATAGGCGGTGAGCCGGGGCTGATGGGCCGCGTAGGCGCTGCTGACTGACAGAATCGCCAGCGCAAGCGCGATCCGGCGTGGCCACGGGCCGCGATCCACGAAGACCGCCCCAAGGCAGGCCCCGACCACAAGGGCCAGCATCGCGGCTGCGGGCACATAGTGATAGACAAAGCCCCGGCCCTGCAGCACCGCGCCGAAGAGGGTCGTGCCCAGCAAGACGAGCAGCATGCTTGGCGCACGGGTGGTGCGCAGGGGCGGGATCAACAGGACGAGGGGAAGGAAAAGGGCTGCGCCGAAGTAGCTCCAGGACAGGGCCAGAAACTGCGCAAGAATGAGGTCGGGTGAGAAGCGCTGGAACCCGCCATAGGCGGAGGCGCGTTCGATCAAGGAGGCATGGGCGGCGTCCCAGGCGTCAAACCCATTGAAGTAGAGCGCGGGCGGCACCAGGGCCGCGAGCCCGCCCGCCGTGATCCAGCCTGCGCGGCGCAGGAACACCGACAGAGAAGGGCTTTCGAGGATCAGCAGAAGAAGGGCGGGGAGCGCGTAGATCCCCGCGCTGGTCTTGGTCAGGATCGTGCAGGTGAGAAGGGCCCCGGCGATCAGGTTCAGCCCGCGCCGGTCCGGCCCCGCCACAAACACCGCCATGGCGGAGAGCGCGAAGGCGAAAGCGACCCCGTCCTTTTGCGCAAGATCCCACCATCCCATGGTGGGTGGCCAGAGAAGTGCTGCGAGCAGCACCGCCCCGTTTGCCGCCGCCTGCCCGTGGAGCGCATTGACCAGCACATACCCCGCCCAAAGCGTGGCGAGGACCGCCAGAACATGCACGACCCATGGGGTCAGCAGCGGTGCACCGGTCACGGCATTGACCGCCAGGAACAACACCCCCAGCCCTGGCGTGTTCACCACGGCGACGTCGCGATACATCACGCTGCCTTCTTGCAGCGCCATGGCCACGGTCAGCCAGTTGGCCTGATCGCGCCCCAGTTCCGCATAAGCCAGCGGCAGCATCAGACCGGTGGCAAGGGCCAGCCCCAGGATGAGAGCCCAGTGGCGCCTCACTCGGATTTACGCTGAAGATCCTCCAGCATCCTGCGTTGGGCGGCCAGCATATCTGCCAGAATGCCGCTCATGAAAAGCTGCACGCTGAGGATCAGGAGCATCGCCCCGATGATGATCGCCGCCACATGTTGCTGGAAGGTGCTGCCGGTGATTTTCTGCACCAGAACATAGACTTCCAGCCCGCCGCCCAGAACCGCGAAGATGGCGCCGAAACTGGCAAAGAAATGCAGGGGTTTCTTCACGAAAAGCCCGAGGAAGGCGACGGTGAAGAGATCCAGAAACCCGGTCCAGAACCGCGAGGCGCCGTATTTGCTGCGGCCATGGACCCGTTTGCGATGGGTCACGCCCAATTCGGTCACCAGCATGCCGTTCAGATGGGAAATCTGCGGGATGAAACGATAGAGATCGCCATAGAGGTTCAGCGATTGCGCCACCTCGCGCCGCATCACCCGAAAGCCGCTGTTGGTGTCGTGCAGATCCAGTCCGAAAAGCTTGCGCAGCATGAAATTGAACGGGCGCGAGACCACCGCCTTGCGCGGCTCATTGCCCATTCGCCCCATCTTGCGTCCGACCACCAGATCGAACCCGGTGTCGAGATGTTCCAGCAGGCGGGGGATCTCGGACGGGTCGTCCTGGAGATCCGCATCAAGGGTGATGATCAGATCGCCGCGTGCCGCCTTGAAACCGCGGGTGTAAGCCTCCGATTTGCCCATGTTCCGGCCAAGGCGCACCAGCCGCACATGATCGCCTGCCTCGGCCGACGCCGCCATCCGGGATGCCGTGTCGTCGGTGCTGCCGTCATCGACCCAGATCAATTCGTAGCTCAGGCCCAGCTCGGCCATCACCCCGTGGATTTCGCCATCCAGCGTGTCGATCGACCCCTCTTCGTTGAAGGCCGGCACCACGAGGCTGATCCGGGGGGGCTCACGCAGCGCGCTCAGTTCCGGTTTCATTCCACTCTCCCTTTCGGTCCCATCAGCACCAGGGCGCCAAGCCCGGCCCAGACCAGTTCACTCAATGTCATCGCCAGCCGCAACGCCAGCGCCAGCGCCACCGCGGCCACCGGCTCGACCCCCATGGAGCCGAGGCTGACGGAGATCGCGCTTTCCCGCACCCCCACGCCCGATGGCGCGATCAGAACCAGAAATCCGGCGATCAGCCCGGTCAGCGCCGCCGTCGTTGCTTGCGCCCAACTGCCCGTCCAATCGGGGGCAAAACCGAGGGCCAGCACATAGCCGCCGGTGGCAAAGAGGAGCCAGCAGGCGGCCAGCAGCAGCAGGTTCAAAAGGAGCGGTCCGAAGGGCTGATAGAGCCCGCCTTTGAGTTTCTGCTGCATCCGCTCCGGCAGACGCGCAACGATCCAGCCGCTTGCCAGATAATAGAGCACGGCCAGAAACCCGGTGATGACAATCGTGCCGAACAGGCAGATCGCGACCGCACCGGGCACCTGCCCGCCGAGGGTTGCAATCACGAGAATGGACGCGCCAATGCCCTGAAATATAATCAAAAAGACAAGGGAATAGCCTGCGATCTGATAGGGGTCGCCGCGGTCGCGGGCCAGATAGGACATTGCTCCGATCTGCCAGATCTTGCCCGGCAGATAGCGCCCGAGAAACGACAGCGCATAGATCGCCGTCCCGGTCATCAGGCCAAGGCCGCGGGCCACATGGCGCGCGCCCACCGCCCAGGCGAGACCGTGACAGCCATGGGCCGCGATCACCAGAAGGGTCGCCAGCGCCACGTGCACCCAGGGGATGGGCGGCCATTCCGCGCCCTGGGCCTGCGCCAGTGCATCCCGGATCACCCAGGCAAAGAGCCCGAGCCCCAGAACCAGCCCCAGAAGTTTGACGCCCCGGCTAGCCATCGGCCTCGTCCCCGGTCGTTTCGGGCGCCGGGACGAGCAGGTCCGAGACGTAGTCGAACTGCCGCGCCGAAAGTGCTTCGACCTCTGCGCGATGAGCGCCATAGGTCTCGCGGATCCGATCGCGGTTCTGCAACAATTCGGCCACCGCGCCCGAGACCGCCTCCACCGACAGGTCATCGGCGCCCAGGAACCGGCTTTCACCGCCGAACATGTCCATCACTTCCTGGTATTTGTGGCTCCAGCCCAGAACCAGGGTCGGGGTGCCGAGGCTGAGTGCTGCCACCATGGCGTGGAACCGGCTGGAAATCAGCGCATCGCTTTTCGCCAGCAGATCGCGGATCGCGGCGGTGTTGACCACATGGGTCACCAGATGGACCCGCTCCTGTCCGCCGTTCAGTCTCGCGCCGAGAGCTTCGATGATCGGGATGTCATTGTTGCGCGTCGATGTGGTGTTCTCGCGACAGGCATTGGGAAAGACCACCACGCGGTAGCCGTCCGTCACCAGACGGTCGACCAGGACCGCGATGGCGTCGATGTAATCGCGCCCGGTCTTCTCGACCAGCCCGGCCATGACCGAGGAGACCGAAATCGCGATCACCGGCTCCGACCCGGCCTCAAGCGTGGTGCAAAGCGCGTCCAGCTTGTCCGACCATTGGGGCACCAGCGCATGGTCCTTGCGGTAGAGAAAGGCGATGTCGGCGGCCATTTCGGTGCGTTCGGGCGGAGAAACGCCATCGATCAGGTCCATCGTGCGACGCCCGCGGCCAAACACCCGCTGCATCCGGCGGAGCAGAAACCGTGACACCAGCCGGGTGGCCGCGTTTTTCATCGGCCCCAGCGCCTGCGACAGCTTCACCACCGGCGTGCCGACCAGCATCGCGGGCCAGTTGCACAGAAGGTTGAACGGCAGGAACTTTTCCCGCCCATCGGCCAGCGCGATCCCGGAGACATCCAGCAGCACCGCAGAATTGCGGATTTCGCGCAGGCTTTCGGGCATCAGCACATTGGGCACCCGCAGCCCGATCCGGCGCAGAACCGCATCCACCAGCGCAGGTGGCGCGGACAGGACCAGCGCGCGCGGGCTGGCGTCGACCACCCGAATGCGGGGGTCGCGACAGGCAGCGCGGTCGGCCTCGGGGAAATAGGAATGGATCACGAATTCCGCGTCTTCATGGCGCGCCGCCACCTCGCCGATGGTGGTCTCCAGCATCGCCGCCGCGCCCTGATTGCCGGTGAGCGTGGCACCGATGACCGAGATCTGCCGGTGATCGGGATAGCGCCGGACGGCGTAGGAATTGAGTTCCTGCAACGCCTTGAACGTGTAGATCCGCCGTCTGATCTGCCAGAAGGGTGTCTTGATCAGCTTGTCCTTCGCCTCCGGATCACGGGCAGTCCACAGCGCATTGCCCAGCCCGATCCGGGCGATCCACCGTTCCAGCAGGCTCACCGGCAGGTTCAGCCGGTCGTTGATCTTATGCTTCAGCCCGCGGGCAGCGGCGGCCCGGGCGCTGACATTGTAGTGATAGGTCATGCCGCGACTGTTGCCGGACAGAACGTGCTCGGGCGCGGTCTCGGTCACCGAAAGTGCGGGCCGTGCGGCATCGAACAGCGCCTCACCCGCTTCGGTTCTCGTCACGCAGACCGTGGGTTTGATCTTGGCGTTCTTCTCGCCCAGCGACCAGGAATCCCCGGTCGAGATATCGGCTTCGTAGCCGAAATGATCGAAACAGGCGAAGCACTTCTTCTCGGAGAAATAATGCAGGTTCTGCAGATGAGTGAATTGCCGGGTCGAGACCGAGACCGGCTTGCCCTCCTTCGGCACCATGGTCAGCGTGCCGCGCCACGAGCCCGTACGATAGGTGAAATCCTTCAGATCCGACCAGTCAAACCCGTGGCGTGCGCAGGTGATCTCGGTCAGTTCCGGAAGAGAATTATGGCCGCAGAAAAGCGCCAGAATGCCTTTGATCTTCTCCGCCAGCTCCGCGTCCTTGGCCATCCGGCGGCGCAGGTAGCTGGCGTCACAGGGCAGCGCAACCACCGCCAGCCGTCCGTCAAATTCATGGATCAGAGGCATGGCATCGCGGGCGAAATGGGCGGGCGCATAGCGACTGGTGCGGGCGGCCAGCACGTCGTCCCGGCTGCGCGCGATGACCGGCTTTGCATAGGGCCTGCCTTGGGCAGTGCCCATGGTCCAGACCAGCGCCCCGTCGACCAGATCCTTTTCCAGCGCCTCGATCAGAATCTGCGAGGTGGCACCGCCAGAGGCCGCACCGGCGCGCAGATCCGCATCCAGACTATGGGTCAGATAGCACCCTTTGGCGGCGCCAAGAAACCGCGTTACATCGGCATGGGACCACTTGCTATCCACGAGATTAAGCGCGCCCCCGGCCCGGGGCCTGCGCGAAATTGCCCTGTAAAAACGGGCTCTTGTCTGATGCGCTGCTCGTCACGATTGTCTCGTTTTTCTACGCGTTTTCCGGGCCGTTCGAGAAAACGAACAGACCGCTTTTGCTCTTTCTATACCCGCCAGGCGCGCCGCCTCATCCCCTTGGTGCAAATTATTGTGAAACGTGGCGATTGCACCCCACATCGGGCCGCCGGAGAATTGACCCGGCGCGCCCGCCATGGGTAACTCGGCCCAGATACAGGATCCGGAGACCATCGTGAAACTCAGCCAGCCCCAACACACCCGTCCCGCTGACGGGGCGGATCGAAAGTCTGTCGCCCCGGTGATCTGCTACCCGCCGGAGACGTTGCAGCCGGTTGATCTGGACGCGCTGGCCGCCCTGCGCGCCAATGCGCATCGCACAGCCGAAGTGGTCGTGCCGCCCCGCGATGCCGCCTGCCTGGATGTGCCGGCGGGTGCGTTCTTTCGGATCCTGTCGGTCGAGGGGCCGCAGGTGGGCGATCTGAACCTCTGGAGCAGTGCCGATCCATCCGAGCATTTCTATTCCGGCAAGACCCGCGCCCTCCACGGCACCCATCTGTCCACCGGCGACCGGATGTGGTCGCGTTTTCCGAATCTGCGCCCGATGACGACGATCACCGATGACAGCCTCGACTGGTACGGGTTCGATGCCTTTGGCGGCTCGGTCCATGATGTGATCGGCACCCGCTGCGATCCCTATACGGGCCGGCTGCTGAGCGGTGACGATTATCACCATTGCTGCCATTCCAATCTCACCCGCGCATTCGCCGCCCATCGGGGGCTCAGCCTGACCGAGGCCGAACCGCTGGTTCATGATGTGCTGAACGTCTTCATGTGCACCGGTTTCACCCGCAACACCGGCCAGTACTTCATGAAGGCGAGCCCGGTGCGCCCGGGCGATTACCTTGAATTCATGGCGGAAATCGATCTGACCGTGGGGTTGTCGGCCTGTCCGGGGGGCGATTGTTCGGCCAGTCATTCTTCGGATGCCGCCAGCTGCCATCCGCTGGTGATCGAGTTGTGGGATCCCGGCGAAGCGGCCCGTGCCGCCCATCAGCAGCCCGCGCCCTCGGCCTATGACCGGAGCCATGGCGCCTAGAAGCCGGCGCTGCTGACCTGACGCGGCTTCGCCTGTCTTGACGGGCCTGCCTGAATGCGACCACGATGCCGGGGAAGCAACGCGCGGCAGGGGGCCGGATGTGAAAATTGTGGCGAACCTCTGGCGTGGTGCGGAAAAACGCGCACCGAACGCGCCCTATCCTTCTGTCGCGCTTGAAAACGTGGCGCCCTGGTTGGCGCGCCATCCCGATGCCGGTGTGACGCCGCTGGTCGATGCGACCCCGCTCGCCCCGGTGGCGGCGCTGTGGGTCAAGGATGAACGCAGCCGCATGGCGCTCGGCTCCTTCAAGGCGCTCGGTGCGGCCTATGTGATCGGCCACGAGGCGCTGCGGCGCAGTGCCGATCCGGGGGCCGACACGCTCAGGGGCGAAACATATGTCACCGCCAGTGCCGGCAATCACGGGATGAGCGTGGCGGCCGGGGCCCGGGCCCATGGCGCGCGCGCTGTGGTCTATGTGGCGGAGACCGTGCCGGAAAGGTTCACCGCGAGGCTTGAAAATCTTGGCGCGGAGGTCCGCCGCGAAGGGGTCGATTATGCGGCCTCCATGGCGGCGGCGGCTGCCGCGGCCGGGGCCAACGGCTGGACCCTTTTGTCGGATTCCTCCTGGGACGGGTACACCGAACTGCCCCATCGGCTGATGGAGGGCTACCTGCAGATGGCGGCGGAGGCTTTTGACCAGTGCCCCGAGGTGCCGAGCCACATTCTGCTGCAAGCAGGTGTGGGCGGGCTCGCCGGGGCGGTCGCGGCCTATGCCCGCCATATCTGGGGCGATGTCCCGTCCCTGATCGTGGTCGAACCTGAGGCCGCGCCTGCCCTGCAGGCCAGCATCGAAGCGGGCCATGCGGTCTTTGCCCCCGGGCCCGACAGTGTGATGGGTCGGCTCGACTGCAAGGAACCGTCGCTTATTGCGCTCAATGGTCTTGCCCGTGATGCCGATCTGTTCCTGACGCTCAGCGACGACGACGTGACCGCCTGCCTGCCCGCGCTGGAGGCCGCCGGTCTTGCCACGTCGCCTTCGGGCGGCGCCGGTCTGGCGGCGGTTCTGTCTGAGGCCTCGCGCGAGATCCTCGGGATCGGAGCAGACGCCCGCGTTCTCACCTTCCTCTCCGAAGGCCCCGCGTGAGAGGTTTCGCGCAGGCCGAATTCGAAGCGCGCACCCGGCGGGCGCAGGCTCTCATGGCCGAACAGGAGCTGGCGGCGCTTCTGCTCACGACCGAACCCGAGTTCCGCTATTTCACCGGGTTTCTCACCCGCTTCTGGGAAAGTCCCACCCGACCCTGGTTTCTGGTCCTTCCGGCCAGCGGCAGACCGGTCGCGGTCATCCCCTCCATCGGCGCGCCCCTGATGGCCGAAGGCTGGGTCAGCGATATCCGGACTTGGCGTGCGCCCGACCTGAACGATGACGGTGTCACGCTTTTGGCTGACACTCTGTCAGACCTAGCGCCCACCGGCCTGATCGGCCTGCCCGATGGCCATGAAACCCAACTGCGCATGCCGCTGACGGATTTTTCCCGGCTCAAAGCGCGTCTTGGCGCTGACCGGCTCACCGGTGATTGTGGCCTACTGCGCCAATTGCGCTTGGTCAAAACTGACGCCGAAATCGCAAAGATCGAAACCGCCTGCCTGATTGCCGGGCGCGCCTTCGCCCGACTGCCCGAGATCGCGGGTGCGGGCACACCGCTCGATCAGGTGTTCCGCCGCTTCCAGATGCTCTGCCTCGAGGAAGGCGCCGATTACGTGTCCTACCTCGCAGGCGGCGCGGGTCCGGGCGGCTATGGCGATGTGATCTCGCCTGCCACCGGAACGCCACTTGCCCCGGGGGATGTGCTGATGCTCGACACCGGGGCGGTTCATGATGGCTATTTCTGCGACTATGACCGCAACTGGTCCATCGGCCCGCCTTCGCCCGAAACCCGAGCGGCCCATGCCCGCCTGATCGACGCCTCCGATGCCGCCTTTGACGCGGCGCGCCCCGGCATCACCGCAGCCGATCTGTTTCACGTCATGGACAAGGTGCTGACCGGCGGCACAGGCACCACCGACGCAGGCCGCCTCGGCCACGGGCTGGGCATGTCGCTGACCGAATGGCCGTCGCTGATCCCGGACGACCATACGGAACTCGTCCCCGGCATGGTGCTGACCCTTGAGCCCGGCATCGCCGTCGGTCCCCGCATCATGGTGCATGAGGAAAACATCCTGATCACCGAAACCGGCGCCCGCTTTCTCTCCCCCCGCATCGGACCGGAGATCCCCGTGCTATGACCCGCCTGCCCTACACGCTCACCCCGGATGATCCAAAGGCCCCACCCCTCGGCCTGATCGTGTTGCAGACCGATGAAACCATCGAACCCGAGTTCAATCACGCCTTCGCCGACCACCCCAGTCCGCTCTATGTCACCCGCATCCCCAGCAGCCCCACAGTCACCACCGACACGCTGGCCGCGATGGAGGCCGATCTCGCCCGCGCCGCCGATCTGCTGCCCAAGGCGCGACCCTATCCGGTGGTCGGCTATGGCTGTACCTCTGCCAGTTCGGTGATCGGGTCGGACAAGGTCGAGGCGCTGGTGCAGAAAACCTGCCAGACGGCCCATGTCACCAACCCCCTGCGCGCCGCCATTGCCTGCGCCGCCCATCACGGCATCTCGAAGCTGGCCCTCATCTCTCCCTATATCGAAGAGGTCAACACGCCGCTTCGCAGCCGGTTTTCCGAAGCCGGACTTTCGACGGATGTGTTCGCGACCTTCGGCGAGGCACAAGAAGCCAAGGTCGTGCGCATCTCGACCACCTCCATCGTCGAGGCCGCCACCCGGCTTGGCGCCGGCCCGAATGTCGACGGCGTCTTCCTGTCCTGCACCAACCTTCCCACACGTCAGGCGATTCCCGAGATCGAGGCGCGGATCGGAAAACCTGTCCTTTCCAGCAACCAAGCGCTTGCCTGGCATATGAAATCGCTTGTTTTCGCTTAATTTTTCGCCGCTTGCTGCACGGTTGAGCAAATTTTCCATTTTAACGGTTGCGTATCTGGTGCCGCCTGTTCTGTAATGGCCGACAACAATAAGGGCACGCCTTGCTGGACGTGACCCACTCCAAAACAGGGAGCTATGGTTTGGCCGATACGGCACATGATGCCGCGTTCGTAGAGTTCGAACGCGTCCAAAAATCCTATGATGGCGAAAATCTCGTCGTAAAGGATTTGAACCTCGCCATGCCGAAAGGCGAATTCCTGACCATGCTGGGACCGTCGGGATCGGGCAAGACCACCTGTCTGATGATGCTCGCAGGGTTTGAGACCGCCACCCATGGCGAGATCCTGCTCGACGGCAATCCGATCAACAACATCCCGCCGCACAAACGCGGCATCGGCATGGTCTTTCAGAACTATGCGCTGTTCCCGCACATGACCGTGGCCGAAAACCTCGCTTTCCCGCTTGAGGTGCGCAAGCTTGGCAAATCCGAACGGGAACAGAAGGTCAAACGCGCCCTCGACATGGTGCAGATGGGCGAGTTTGGCGGCCGCCGTCCGGCCCAGCTTTCGGGCGGTCAGCAACAGCGGATCGCATTGGCCCGCGCGCTGGTCTTTGAGCCGGAACTGGTGCTGATGGACGAACCCCTGGGCGCGCTCGACAAGCAGCTTCGCGAGCACATGCAGTTCGAGATCACCCGTCTGGCCCACGAACTTGGCATCACCACGGTCTATGTGACCCACGACCAGACCGAGGCGCTGACCATGTCGGACCGGGTCGCCGTCTTCGACGATGGCCGCATTCAGCAATTGGCCCCGCCCGATGAACTTTACGAAGAACCGGGCAATTCCTTCGTCGCCCAGTTCATCGGTGAGAACAACACGCTCGAAGGCGTGGTGAGCGAAATCACCGGCGACACCTGCGTGATCAAGCTCGACGGGGGCGAGGAGATTGACGCCAAACCGGTCAACGTCAGCCAGGTAGGTGAACGGACCAAGGTTTCGATCCGCCCCGAACGGGTGGAATTCAACAAGGAACGTCTGCATCCCGACGCCCATATGTTGAAGGCCAAGGTCAAGGAATTCATCTACATGGGCGACATCTTCCGCTTCCGTCTCGAGGTGGCCGGAAATGACGAGTTCATCGTCAAGACCCGGAACGCCCCTGATGCGGTCAAGCTCAAGCCGGGCGAAGTCATCGACATCGGCTGGCTGGCCCAGGATTGCCGGGCGCTCGACGCCTGATGTGCAAGAGCCGCGCCTCATGGGGGCGCGGTGGAACCCCGATGGCCCGGGGCTTCGGTCCGCGGCCTGGTCATCAAAGTAAAAAGCGGATCATGGGAGTTAACATATGAAACTAGTCAAACCCGTCGTGGCTGCCGCTGCCTGCGCCGTTGCCGGTGCTGCAGCTGCCGAGGAAATGACCATCGTGTCTTGGGGCGGCGCCTATTCCAAGTCGCAGCTCAAGGCCTATCACGAGCCCTATTCGGAAAAGACCGGCGTGACGATCATCAACGACGACAGCTCGGCCGAAGCGGTGGCCAAACTGCGCGCGATGAACGAAGCGGGCAACATCACCTGGGATGTGGTCGACGTGGTCGCCGCCGATGCCATGCGTCTCTGCGACGAAGGTCTGGCGATGGAAATCGACGCCGACACCCAGCTGGCCCCCGCCCCCGATGGCACCTCGGCCAGCGATGACTTCGGCGATCTTCTGGTCAGCGAATGCTTCATTCCGCAGATCGTCTATTCGACCACCTTCGGCTATCGCACCGATCTGGTGGGTGACACGCCGCCGACCGACATCTGCGCCGTCTTCGACACCGACGCCTATCCGGGCAAGCGGTCGCTGGAAAAGCGCCCGATCAACAACATGGAATGGGCGCTGATCTGTGACGGCGTGGCCTTCGAAGACGTCTATGACGTGCTGGAAACCGAAGAGGGCCAGAACCAGGCGCTCGCCAAGCTCGACACGATCAAGGATGACGTGGTCTGGTGGTCGGCCGG
>JAOXSD010000302.1 GCA_025800205.1 Silicimonas sp.
GCTTGCGGCCTGCAGGCGTGCGGAGGGTGGGACATGGGAGAAATCGGGGATGCCGTCGAGCACGATGGTGGCTCCGAGCCAGGCCGGGTCGATCTCGTCAAGATCGAGGGTGTCGGCGATACGGGCGAGTTCCTCGGCGGACAGGATCGAGATCTGGCGGGTGTTCCGGATTTCGGTGCCCTTGGGGTATTGCGACGTGACCCGGGAACAGGAGGGCCGGGTCAGCCCCGCGTGAAACTCGCCTTCCAGCCCGGCAAAGCTGAGCGTCATCTCTTCGAGCGGATCGGTGACGATGGCGGCGGCATTGCGGTGGGGCACGCTGCCAAGCCAGGTAATGCGGGCACTGTGGTCGGTGGGGATGAGGGCGGGCATGGGGTCTTTCTCTCGCTGATTACCCCCAGAAATGCCAAGCCGCACAGAGGCGCAAGAGGAAATTCGGACTTCGGTTGCCGGGCGTGGTCCCGAAACACACGTCTGCGCGCAAATTCGGCGAGACCAACCTTGGCTGTTGATCGGGAACCGGCGGCCTGCTAGGCGGTCCGTCTGGAAACCCTGATACCGGAGATCAGAAATGCAAATTCGTCAGACCTCGATCCGTTGCGCCGGAGGCGCGCGTCTCCGTTAAGTCGGTCTGACAGGTTTCCAATCTGAAGGCCGCCTCATGAGCGGCCTTTTTTGTGTCTTTTCTCATGCGGCGGCTGTCCATCAAACCATGGAGAGTCCTATGCCTACCCTATCTCTTTATATCCCTTTGAGCCGCTCGCGCGGCGTCCTGTTGCGGCTGGCCGTTGCCATCGCGCAGCGAACCAGCCGAGACAGGCCCATTCGGCGCAAGTTGCCCGAATTGCCTGACAGTCTGAGAGAGGATGTCGGCCTGCCGGCAAAGCTGGAACGACCGCCGCCGCTTTACTACATACCGTTCTGACCGGCAGGCGACACCCGTTCAGGGAAAACATCCCGGTGGTCCAAAAGGGTCGCCGGATGTCCGAAAAGCAAAAGCCCCGCACGAAGTCGGGGCTTTCTCTTAGCTCATCGGTTCCGGTTCCAGATCCGGCCCCTCGCCCGCATCGGGCTTTTTTCGGGGCTTGGTCTTGGGGATCGCGGTGATCGAGGCGGTGCCGCCGGTGTCGGGCGTGTCGTCTTCGTCATCGTCGCCACGGTTCAGGGGCTCGCCCGCGATCACGCGTGTGATCTCGTTGCCGGTCAGGGTCTCGTATTCCAACAGCCCCTGCGCCAGACGTTCCAGATCCTCGGATTTTTCGGTCAGGATGCGCTTGGCTTCCTCGTAGCCCTCATCCACCAGCGCCTTGACCTTCTGGTCGATCAGCTTCTGCATCTCTTCGGAATGATTGGTGCCGCCGGAATAGGCCCCGAGATGGGATTGCTGTTCATTGGCATAATCGATGTAGCCCAACTCCTCGGCATAGCCGAACTGGGTGACCATGGCGCGGGCGATCCGGGTGACCTGCTGGATGTCCGAGGACGCCCCCGAGGTCACGTTTTCCGGCCCGAAGATCAGCTCTTCCGCCACGCGCCCGCCCATCGCCATGGCGATCTTGGACTTGTATTTGGTGAGCGTGACCGACAGCTGATCCCGTTCGGGCAGCGACAAGACCAGACCCAGCGCGCGACCGCGCGGGATGATCGTCGCCTTGTGGATCGGATCATGCTGCGGGACATTGAGGCCGACAATGGCGTGCCCGGCCTCGTGATAGGCGGTCAGCTTCTTCTCTTCCTCGGTCATGACCATGGAGCGGCGTTCCGACCCCATCATGACCTTGTCCTTGGCGTTTTCGAAATCCTCCATGGTGACGAAGCGGCGGCCCACACGGGCGGCCATCAAGGCACTTTCGTTCACCAGATTGGCAAGATCGGCACCGGAGAAACCGGGCGTGCCGCGCGCAATGATGCGCAGATCCACATCCGGCCCCAGAGGCACCTTGCGGGCATGGACGCCAAGGATCTTTTCGCGGCCCTTGATATCGGGGTTCGGCACCTGCACCTGACGGTCAAAACGACCGGGGCGCAGCAGGGCCGGGTCGAGCACGTCGGGACGGTTGGTGGCCGCGACGATGATGATGCCCTCGTTGGCCTCGAACCCGTCCATCTCGACCAGCAACTGGTTGAGGGTCTGTTCGCGTTCGTCATTGCCGCCGCCATAGCCGACACCACGCGACCGGCCGACCGCGTCAATTTCGTCGATGAAGACAATGCAGGGCGCGTTTTTCTTGGCCTGTTCGAACATGTCACGGACGCGGGAGGCGCCGACGCCGACGAACATTTCAACGAAATCCGAGCCGGAAATGGTGAAGAAGGGCACGCCCGCCTCGCCCGCGATGGCGCGGGCTAGCAGGGTTTTACCGGTGCCCGGAGGGCCGACCAGAAGCGCGCCCTTGGGGATCTTGCCGCCCAGACGCGAGAATTTCTGCGGGTTGCGCAGGAATTCGACGATTTCTTCCAGTTCTTCCTTGGCCTCGTCGATGCCCGCCACATCGTCGAAGGTGACGCGGCCATGTTTCTCGGTCAGCAGTTTCGCGCGCGATTTGCCAAAGCCCATGGCACCACCGCGGCCACCGCCCTGCATCCGGTTCATGAAGTAGATCCAGACGCCGATCAGCAGAAGGAACGGCAGGAAGGTCATCAGCACGGTGACAAAACCCGACTGCTCCTGCGGCTTGGCCGAGAAGCTGACATTGTTGTTCACCAGAAGGTTGGTCGTCTCCGCCCCTTCGGGCTGGATCGTCACATAGTCGCGCCCGTCGCCGCCCCGGAACACGATGCGCTCGCCATCGATGGTGGCCGAGGACACTTCCCCGTCGCCGACCCGGTCGACGAAATCGGAATAGCTGACCGTGTTGGAGGCGCCAGTGCTCTGGCCGCCGGAAATCAGGTTGAAAAGCGCCAGAATGAGGACAAACAGCACGACCCAGAAGGCGATATTGCGGGCGTTGTTCAAAGGAAGCTCCTTCGGGAAACTTGTGAGCGGCACGTCTGCGGCTCGGCTTGCAGATTAGATAACGTCTGTGACGAAATCTTCAACGCCGGAGTAGGAATTCCGCAAAATTGCCGCGGTTTGTGGCCCGGGCAGTCCAGCCTTGGGAAAATCCCGCCACCGGGGCCGCCACCAGCCTCTCCCCCTCCCAGACCGCAGGCGAGGCCAGAAGCGATTGTCGCGGCAGCCCGGTCTCGCGCCAGGGTGTGTCTTTCACCGCCTCGCCAAGGGCCCGGATTTCAAGGGATTTCCGGTGATCCCCGTCAAGCACCCAACGGTGATCCCAGGGCGCATCGCTGGCGGCGGTCACATCGCGCACCGCATTCCATTCCCGGGTGATCCGCAGGGTCATGTTACTGATCAGCAGAAGACAGCCATGCAATGTGTGATTGGTGCATTTCCGCACAGCTTCCTCGGCCAATTCCAGCGCCTCGCGCCGGGGCGGATAAGGTTCGGCGCCGATATACATCAGTGCTTTTGTTAAGATCCTATGGCCCATTTCCGGGCTCAAAAGACGGAACGCGGCACGGTCAAAGACCAGATCGCCCGTCCCTTCCCTGCAGATCCGGCCCGCAATTTCCGCCGCCCGCGCCCGCAGATCCTGCGACGCATGGGAAAGGTTCGCCATCGAGCGGGCGATTTCCACCGGGGTCACCCCCAGCCCCTCCAGATGGGAGAGCGCGGCGCGCGCCTTCACCCGGTCAAACCGCGGATCCGCGTTCGACGGATCGTCGATCCAGCTGTGTCCCCGGTCTTCGAGAAAGGCCCGCAACTCCGCCCGCCGGGTGGTCAGCAAGGGCCGGATCCAGGTCACGCCCCGATCCTCACGCCGCGCGGCCATGCCCGAGAGCCCGTCCACCCCGGCCCCGCGCGCAAGCCGCATGAGGAAGGTTTCGGCCTGATCGTCCATCGTATGGGCCAGCGCCACAGCGCCAATCCCGCGCGCCAGCGCCCAACCGGCCAGCAACCGATAGCGCGCCTGCCGCGCCTTGTCCTGCAGATTGCCGCTCAGATCAGGCTGGTCCCAGGTCAGAATATCATGGGCCACCCCCAGCGACGCGCAATGGCGCGCCACATGCTCCGCCTCGCCGCGCGATCCGTCGCGCAACCCGTGATCGACGCTCGCCGCCGCAACCGGCCAGCCCGCCTCCACCATCAGGGTCAGCATGGCAAGGGAATCGCTGCCGCCCGAGACGGCGACACCGATCTGCCCGCCAGGGGGTGGCGGACCAAGACGGTTCAGAAGATCCTCGATCATGCCCGCGCCGCGCGCGGCGTCACAGACAGCCCATGGAGGCCCGCGCCGCCTGAGCTTCGATCGAGGCCTCCGAGGATGGGAAGCGCGACGACACTTCGCCCAGGGTGATGCAGGCTTCCGAGCTTTGCCCCAACCCGTTGAGCGACACGCCCAGTTTCAACAGCGCGGTGGGGGCGGTGGGGCCGTTGGGCGTGCCGGAATAGCTTTCCAGATAGGCCCGCGCCGCCGAGGAGGTGCGCCCCAGCTTGCTCAGGGCTTCGCCCCGCATCAGATGGGCCAGCCCGGTGAGAGGCCCGCCCTGATAGGTGTCGGTGAAGCGCTGCAACTGATCTGCCGCCGCCTGATAATCGCCTGCGTCATAGGCGGCCTTGGCGCGGTCGAAATCGCCCTTCTCGGCCACCGCCAGTTCCATGCCGCCGGTGTCCAGCATCCCGGTCGCCACATCGCCGGCACCAATCGGCGCCTCGGTGGCCGGCGCCACCGCGACCGGCGTGGCCGTAGGCAGGGCGCCGCCGCCGAGCGTGGTGGTTTCGCCCAAAGCGCCGATGTCGCAGCCCTCTTCCAGTTCGCAGAGCCGGAATTCCAAGTCACCGATCCGGTTGGTGCCGTCGCGGACCACCGAATCGACCCGGTTGGTGAGCTGCTCATTGGCCGCCGTCAGGCTGGCCAGCTGGCGTTCCATCGCGTTCAGACGGTCGAGCGCATTGGTGCCCGCCAGCGCGCCGCCCGCCGCCCCGGTGGTGGAGAGTTCCCGCTTGAGCTTCTGCATCTCCACATGAAGCACGGTCAGCTCCTGCCGGATATCCGCCAGGGTCTCGGCCCGGTCCTGTGCCCAAGCCGGGCCCGCGAGAAGGGTGAAAGCGATCAGAAGCCCGCGCATCATGCGCTCCTTTTGCGAGTGTTAGAGGCCAGCGCCCGCCGTCAGCACGGTGACCGCGCGGCGGTTCTGGGAATAGCAGGCCTCGGTCGAGCAAATCTCGAGCGGACGCTCCTTGCCATAGGAAATGGTGCGCAGACGGTTCGGCGCAACCCCCTGGGAGATCAGGAAATTCTGCACCGCCGAGGCACGCCGCGCGCCCAGGGCCAGGTTGTAGGCCTGGGTGCCCTGCTCATCCGCATGGCCTTCGATCAGCGCGGTATAGGCGCCATTGGTCATCAGCCAGCTGGCCTGACCGGCCAGCACCTGCTGGGCCTCGGCGCTCAGGGTCGACTGATCGACCGCAAAAAGCACCCGGTCGCCCACGGTCGCGTTGAAATAGGCCGCCGATGTCGGGTCGTTCACCGATCCGGGCGCGCCAGCGCCGCCCGCACCTGCGCCCGCACCACCCGCGCCGGGGCCGAAACGGTCCGCATTGGTACAAGCGCCCAATCCGAGGGCGGCAATCAGAAGGCCTGCGTGAATAATCTTCATTCCGTCACCTGTGTTCTTTCTGCTCTTGTTAATCTTTGTCTACCACCGCAAGGCCCATAAGCAAACGGACCTCACAGCCAAATGAACGCCCCGGCAATTCCCTGCCGTCAGGGCAACAAGGGCGACCAGGCCGGATCCGACGCCGCCGTGCCGGTGGCCACCCGCTTGAGGTTGCGCCCCGAAATATCGACCGAGAACAAGGCGGGCTCCCCGTCCGACCCCGCCGTCTCCCGGGTGAACATCAAAACCCGCCCATTGGGCGCCCATGTGGGGCCTTCATCGAGGAAGGAGGCGGTCAACAGCCGTTCGGCCGAGCCATCGGTGCGCATCACGCCAATATGGAAGCGGCCCGCATTCTGCTTGGTGAAGGCAATGTAATCGCCCCGCGGCGACCACACCGGCGTGCCATAGCGCCCCTGCCCGAAGCTGATCCGCTTCGGTTCTCCGCCACTCGCGGGCATGATGTACAGCTGCTGGCCGCCCGACCGGTCGCTTTCAAAGACGATCTGGCTGCCGTCGGGCGAGAAATCGGGCGCGGTTTCAATCGACGGGGCCGAGGTCAGGCGGTTGCGCTTTCCGCTTTGCAGATCAAGCAGATAAAGATCGGTGTTGCCGCCTTTCGCCTCGGAATAGACCACCCGGCGCCCATCGGGCGCATAGCGCGGCGCGAAGGTCATGCTGTCGGTGTCGAGCCCCAGGGCGCGTTTCTGCGTCGCCCCCACGGCGATTTCGTAGATCTGCGGGAAGCCGCTTTCATAGGAGGTGAAGAGCACCCGGTCGCCGGTGGGCGAAAAGCGCGGCGCCAGCACGATGGAGGAGGCATCCGACAGATACTGCACATTGGCGCCGTCATAATCCATGATCGACAGCCGCCGCTGACGCGCATTCTTCGGCCCCGTCGTCTCCACATAGACCACGCGGCTGTCGAAATAGGCGCTTTCGCCGGTGATCCGCGCATAGACCTGATCGGCCACCTTATGCGCCACCCGGCGCCAGGACCCGGTGGAGCCCGCGAATTGCAGCCCCTCCCCCAAAGGCGCGCCCGAAAAGACATCAAACAGCCGGAACTTCACCAAAAGCCGGTTGTCCGATGACAGCGTGACGGCGCCGACCACCAGAGCCTCGGCATTGATCGCTCTCCAATCCGCATAGGCCACGGGCGCATCAAAGCCCGAAACCCGCGAAATATAAGCGCTTTCGGGAATGTTCCGGAACAATCCGGTGCCGATCAGATCGGCGGCCACCACATCGGTGATCCGGCGCGCGAAATCACTGGCGGCGGCGTTCTCGGCCAGAAAAGGGGCGACCGCAATCGGCACCGGCTCGATCACCCCTTCGGTGATCTCGATCCGCAACGGGCCGCTGCGCTCCTGAGCGGTGAGTGGGGCCGCAAGGCCAAGCGCGAGGATGAGCGAAAGACAGAATTTGATCATGTTAACTGCGTTCCCTGCGGAGTGAGAGTGAAACGGATGCCCCCCGAAAACCATCAAGGGCGCAAGACCTGTAGGGGGAAAGGGGGAGCGGTGCCATCATTGCAGCGCCACCCCGCCGCGCCCGAATTTGATTTCGACCTGCTGCCAGCGTCCAAAGCTTTCGGCCGGCAAACGAAAGCCGCCATTCTGGTTCTGGCAGCGCAGAACGGCGCGTTTTGCCTTTTCAAAGGCGGTCCGTTGTGCGGCCGCGTCGCCGCCTTCGATCGAGACCTGGCGCACCTTGTTGCCGACCACCTTGCGCGACCGGTCGAGTTCAAAGCCGACCACCACGACGACCTGCATCCAGGGCGCGCCGGGATCGGTGATCCAGCAATTCTGTACGGAGGCCTTGAAATCCTCCCGCTGCCCGCCCGAAAGCCGTGGGCCGGGCGCCACCGCCGGTTCCGGGTCGGGCGCTGCCGCCTCGGCCAGTGCCGCTGCCACCGCATCATCGGTCGCAGGTGTCGTGCGCGGCGGTTCCGCCGTGCGCACCGGGCGCGCGGGCCGCGACCGGGGCCGTTTCGACGAGGCCGGCGCGTAGGTCTTTTCTTCCTCCGCCTCGGTGACGATCCGGTCGCTTGCGGCCTCGGGCGCCTGGGCGGGAGTGTCTTCCTGCGGTTCTGCGGGCGGCGCTTCCGGGTCGGGTGTGCTGTCCTCGATCAGCTCCGGTCCGGCCTCGGCCTCGGGCGGCGGGGCGACCTGGGGCACGGGGGCCACGCGCGGTGCGGGGGCGGCCACCTGATCGGGCGTCGCCGTGGTGCCGTCAATCTCCGAAGGCGGCGCCGGTTCGGCGGGCGCGTCTTCGACCACCACCGCCTGGGGCACCGGCGGCTCGACCTCGAACTCGGGGCTGTCGGGGGTTTCGGGCGCTTCCACGGGCTCGGGTGCGCTCACCTCGGGCGCGCTGTCCTCTGCGGGCGCCTCGGGAGCGTCCTGCACCGGCTCGGGCAGCGCCACCTGGGGGGCGTCGCTTTGGGTCTCGGGGGCGGTCGCGGGCCGCGCAAGGGCCGCGAACTCCTCTTCTGACAGGATGGAAACCTCAGACAGAACAACAGATTCCGGGATCTGCTCCCCGGCAAAGAGCCCGCCGAACAGCACCACAAGCATCAGCCCCAGATGCCCGGCTCCGGAGAGGGTCCATCCCAGCCGCATGGCGCCCTACTCAGCCCCCAGGCGCGGCCCGCCCTGATCAGTCACGAGGCCGATATCGGTGATCCCGGCCGCATTCAGCGCCCCCATCACCTGAGCCACCCGGGCATAAGGGATCTCGCCATCGGCGCGCAGGAACACCTTGTTCGACGCCCGCTCACTCAGGATCGCCCGCAGGCGCGGCACGATCTGGTCATCGCTCACCTCCGTGGTCTGGATCATCGTCAGCCCCTCGGCGGTCAGCGTGACGGTCAGCGGCTCCTCCTGCTCCGACGGCAGGCTTTGGGCGGCCGTTTTCGGCAGTTCCACCGGCACGCCCACCGTGGTCAGGGGCGCGGCCACCATGAAGATGATCAGCAACACCATCATCACGTCAACGAACGGTGTGACATTGATCTCTGCCATCGGGCGCGCGCGCCGCCGCCTGCGCCTGCGCGAGGCGTTGACGCGCTCCGACTGGGTGACACTCGCCCCCATCAGGCGGTGTCCAGCTGCCGCGACAGAAGGGTCGCGAATTCATCGGCAAAGCTCTCGTAATTCGAGATGATCCGGTCGCTGTCCGCCGACAGCTTGTTGTAGAAGATGACCGCCGGGATCGCCGCCAGAAGCCCCAGCCCGGTGGCCAGCAGTGCCTCGGCAATGCCGGGGGCCACCACGGCAAGGTTGGTGGATTGCTGCTGCCCGATCTCGATAAAGGCGTTCATGATCCCCCAGACCGTGCCGAAAAGCCCGACGAAGGGCGCCGTTGCCCCGATCGTCGCCAAAAGCGGCAGCCCCTTCTGCAGCGCCTCCGCCTCTTTCTGGATCGCCACATCCATCGACCGGTCGATGCGCACATCCGCGCCACGAATGGCACCGCCATCGTCCCGGTGCGAGCGCCGCCATTCGGTCATGCCGGCGGCAAAGACCCGCTCGGTGCGTCCGCCCGGCGTCGGCCCGATCTGATCATAAAGCGCATCCAGCGGCTCACCGGACCAGAAGGCGGCTTCGAACCGCTTGGTCTCCCGGCGCGCGCGGCCATATTGCCGGTGCTTTTCAATGATCACCGCCCAGCCCCAGAAGGAGGCGGCAACAAGCATGATCATCACGAATTTGACGATCAATGTGGCGCGGGCAAACAGCCCCCACATCGAGAAATCCGTCTCGGCGGCCAATTGTAGGGCTTCGGCTTCCATCTTCCTGCTCTTTCTCAGCGCCCCGGTTTTTGGGCATGATTGGGCGCTCGTTTGCGGTTTAATCTAGAGAAAGGCCAGCGGTTATGGAATATCAACCACCCGCTGCGGCGATTTCTGCCAGGGTTTGGCGAAACTTCGCCGGAAGCCGGGCCGGACGCCCCGCCTCGGTCAGCGCCACCAGGGTCACCTCCGAGACGAACAACCGCGCGCCGTCGCGCAGCACATCCTGCCGCAGACGCAACCGCGCCCCGCCCGCCTCGATCAGCCGGGTCTCGACCATCAGCTGATCATCGAACCGCGCCGGTTGCAGGTAATCGGCCTCCACCCGGCGCACCGCAAAGACCACGCCGCTTTCGGATTTAAGCCGCGCCTGATCCACCCCCAGCCCGCGCACCCATTCGCTGCGCGCCCGCTCGATGAACTTCAGGTAATTGGCATAATAGACAATGCCCGCCAGATCGGTGTCTTCATAATAGACGCGAAGGGAAAAGCTGTGAGCCATGGCGCTTTGTGGCCCAGCCCGGCGCCGAGGTCCAGCACCTCACCCCGTCGCGCGACGCTTGCCGACGATATATTCCCGCCTGAGCGTATAGAGCCCGGTGGTCACGATGATCGCCGCCCCCATCAGGGTCCAGCCATCGGGCAATTGGTCGAAGATCAGCCAGCCATAGAAGGTGCCCCAAAGGATCAGCGTATAGTGAATGGGCGCGATCACCACCGCCATGGCAAGTTCCAGCGCCTTGATCACGCAGATCTCCGCCACCGCCGCCAGCACGGCGAGCACGATCAGGATGAGGATCGCATTGCCATGGGGTGTGACCCAGATCCAGGGCAGCGGGATCGACAGAAGCGCGGTGCCGGTGATCGCCGTATAAAGCACCGTGGTGCCAGTGCGGTCGGTATCGGCAATGGCCCGCGACACGATCTGGCGGACGGCGAAGAAGAACGCCGCCAGGATCACCAGAAGGGCCGCCGGATGCACCACGCCCATGCCGGGCCTTATGATGATCAGCGTGGCCAGAAACCCCAGC
The DNA here is from genome assembly GCA_025800205.1 of Silicimonas sp. Lineage (GTDB taxonomy): Bacteria > Pseudomonadota > Alphaproteobacteria > Rhodobacterales > Rhodobacteraceae > CALKXV01. The sequence goes on from JAOXSD010000302.1 coordinate 10,489, forward strand.
ACCACCGCGACCCAGCGCCGGATGCCGACGGGCTCGCGCAGCACCAGCGCCCCCATCAGCGTCACCATGAAGGGTGCGACAAAGGACACCGCCACCGCATCGGCCAGCGCCACATGGCGCAGCGCGAAGATGAACGCGGTGGCCGATCCCACGGCAATCACGCCCCTGAAGATCTGCAGCTTCGGATGATAGGTGCGGAAGAGTTTCGGCCCGTGGATCGCCAAGAGCACCAGCCCCGCGCCAAAGAGCCCCAACTGCCGGGTCCAGACGATCTGCAACGGATGCAGCGTCTCGGTCAGAAACTTGGCCGAGGCGTCGACGGCGGAGAAGAGAAACATCCCCAGCCCCATCAGCAGCAGCCCCGCGCCATTCTCGACCCGGCGCGTCGCCTTGCGCGTTTCGTCTTCCATTGTCACTGATGTGCCCTCCCCGGCCCGGCCATTAGCACCGGAACACAGGCCCCGCGCAAGCCCAAGCTTGACAGACCGCCCCCACCCGCCTATTCCACCGCTGTCTTCCGGGAGCCGAAACCTCCCGGTCCCGACCCATGTCGGGATCGCCCCCCATCAGCGCGATGCGCCCATGGGGGCGTTTGGCGTTTTGGCGGTCGGCTCTTATGTCGGCCTTAGGATCAACTGGCGAAAGGGCCGTGGCATGTTTGAAAATCTCTCCGAACGCCTCTCCGGTGTCTTCGACCGGCTGACCAAACAGGGCGCTCTGTCGGAAGATGACGTCAAAACCGCGCTGCGCGAAGTGCGCGTGGCGCTTCTCGAAGCGGACGTTTCGCTGCCCGTGGCGCGCGATTTCGTCAAGGCGGTGCAGGACAAGGCCACCGGCCAGGCAGTCACCAAATCGGTCACGCCGGGTCAGCAGGTGGTCAAGATCGTCCATGACGAACTCGTCCATGTTCTGACCGGCGCCGAAGACCCCGGCCAATTGAAGATCGACAACCCGCCCGCACCGATCCTGATGGTCGGTCTGCAGGGTTCGGGTAAAACCACCACCACCGCGAAACTCGCCAAGCGCCTGACCGATCGCGACGGCAAGCGCGTTCTGATGGCATCCTTGGACACCAACCGCCCGGCGGCCATGGAACAGCTTGCCATTCTGGGCACCCAGATCGGTGTCGACACCCTGCCCATCGTGCCCGGCGAAGACCCGGTCACCATCGCCAAACGCGCCAAACAACAGGCAACACTTGGCGGCTATGACGTCTATATGCTCGACACCGCCGGCCGTCTGCATATCGACGAGGAGCTGATCAAACAGGCCGCGCAGGTGCGCGATGTGGCCAACCCGCGCGAAACCCTGCTGGTGGTCGATGGCCTCACCGGTCAGGATGCCGTGAATGTGGCAACCGAGTTTGACGACAAGATCGGCGTCTCCGGCGTGGTCCTGACCCGGATGGATGGCGACGGGCGCGGCGGTGCGGCGCTGTCGATGCGCGCCATCACCGGCAAGCCGATCCGCTTTGTCGGCCTTGGCGAAAAGATGGATGCGATCGAGACCTTCGAGCCCGACCGCATCGCCGGCCGCATCCTCGGGATGGGCGACATCGTCGCGCTGGTCGAAAAGGCCCAGGAGACCCTGGAGGCCGAACAGGCCGAGCGCATGATGAAGCGCTTCCAGAAGGGTCAGTTCAACATGAACGACCTGCGCCAGCAGCTTGAACAGATGATGAAAATGGGCGGCATGGAAGGCATCATGGGAATGATGCCGGGCATGGGCAAGATGAAGGCCCAGATGGACAAGGCCGGGTTTGACGACAAGATTTTGCGTCAGCAGGTCGCTCTGATCAATTCGATGACCAAGCGCGAGCGCGCCAATCCCCAGATCCTGCAGGCCAGCCGCAAGAAACGCATCGCGGCAGGGGCCGGGATGGAGGTGTCGGACCTCAACAAACTTCTCAAGATGCACCGCCAAATGTCTGACATGATGAAGAAAGTCGGCAAGATGGGCAAAAAGGGCATGATGCGCCAGCTGGGCGGCATGTTCGGTGGCAAGGGCGGAATGCCCGGCGGCATGCCCAGCCAGGCGGAAATCGAAGC
>JAOXSD010000305.1 GCA_025800205.1 Silicimonas sp.
CATCGCTGATCTCGGCGCTGACGGCCTCTCCATTTGTGCCGGTGACGGTGAAGTCGCTTGCACCTGGGCCGAATACTTCTGCCAGATCGAAACTGCGGCTTTCGTCGCTGAGGCTGACCAGCATGTCCGCGATCGGCGCGATGATCTCGGCCGGGGCGGTGGTGTCGAGCCCCTCGAAGCCGACGCTGCCGAAAGTCTTGTCAATGGTGATCCCGTCCGGACCGAAGCCGAATTGCGCTGCATCCCCCGAAGGGGCCTCGAAGGGACCGCCCGCATCGACACCGCCCAGGGCGGCAATGTCGGCGGCGCTGGCCGCGCCGGGCGCAAAGCCCAGAGCGCCCAGATAGCCGGGGCTGGTTTCATTGCCTTCATCGGCCAGCAACAGCGCGCCGCGCTCATCGTTGTAGATCGCGAAGCGCGAGGTGCTGACCGACTGGCTGCCGACTTCTGTGCCGTCGATGAATTTGGTCAGGGTCGAGGTACCATCGCCATTGTCGGACACGGTCACCGCAATCCGGGCCCAGCTCTGGGCCGAAACCACCCCGTCATAGGCACCATTGATCCCCAGCCCCGCTGTGCCATCGC
>JAOXSD010000326.1 GCA_025800205.1 Silicimonas sp.
ACGGCACGGCGCTTCTGAAACCCTGCGAAATGCCGCAGGACAAGGTGGTGGCGTTCGTTCTGGGGGTGGTTGCGGATTAGGGGGGCTGCGGGCCGCTGTGGCCCAAAACCATTTCGAGAGAAATGGTGCCCAGGAGAGGACTCGAACCTCCACGTCCATACGGACACTAGCACCTGAAGCTAGCGCGTCTACCAATTCCGCCACCTGGGCCGGTGTGCTGGGGCGGAATACGAAAGGTCAGGGGGGGTGTCAACGGTCAAATCGCACGGAAATGCGCCTTGCCTGAAATTGACCCTAAAGCTACATGTGAGCGGAGCTTCGAAAGGCGTTTTCGCATGACCAATCTGGTAACCATCTATGGCGGGTCCGGCTTTGTCGGACGGTATATCGCACAGCGCATGGCGCGGGCGGGCTGGCGTGTGCGGGTGGCTGTGCGCCGTCCCAATGAGGCGATGTTCGTCAAACCCTATGGCGCCGTCGGCCAGGTGGAGCCGATCCTGTGCAACATCCGCGACGATGACAGCGTGCGCGCCGCCGCGACGGGGGCCGATGTGGTCGTGAATTGCGTCGGCACCTTCGATGCGCGCGGCAAGAACAATTTCGACGCGGTGCAGAACGAAGGTGCTGCGCGGATTGCCCGGATCGCCCGGGAGCAGGGTGTCACCCGCATGGTGCATCTCTCGGCCATCGGGGCCGATCTGGGGGGCGCCAGCGATTATGCCCGCTCCAAGGGGCAGGGCGAAGCGGCGGTGCTCGGCGCCTTTCCCGAGGCGGTGATCTTGCGGCCTTCGGTGGTCTTCGGCCCCGAAGATGCCTTCTTCAACCGCTTCGCAAAGATGACCCGGATGTCGCCGGTCCTGCCGCTGGTGGGGGCCGAGACGAAATTCCAGCCGGTCTATGTGGACGACGTGGCCGAGGCGGCGACCAAGGGCGCCCTGGGCGAGGCCGCAGGCGGCATCTACGAGCTGGGCGGGCCCGATGTGGCGAGCTTCCGCGAGCTGGTCCATCACATGCTTGACGAGATCCGCCGCCGCCGTCTGGTGATCGGTCTGCCCTTCTGGGTGGGGGCGCTGATGGGCAAGGTCTCGGGCGCTCTGGGCGTGATTTCCGGTGGGCTTCTGCCGCAGCCGATCACCTCGGATCAGGTCAGGCAGCTGCGGTCGGACAATGTCGTAAGCGACGGCGCTGCAGGGTTCGACGCCCTCGGCATCCAGCCCACGGCCATGGCCGCCATCCTGCCGACCTATCTGTGGCAGTTCCGCCCTGACGGTCAGTACAACGACATCACCCGAAGCGCGCGCAACCTGCGCGGTTGAAGTGCATTCCGAAGGGTGGGTGCCGGTTTAGGCGTGGATTGCGCGACAAATCAAAGGGATAAGGTCGCGCTAAGCGTAGGAATAGGTCAGCAGCACAAGGCCAAGCGCGATCCGGTAGATCACGTAAGGCGTGAAGCTGACGCTTTTCAGCAGCCGCATCATCAGGGCCAGCGCCGCCAGTGCCGCCAAAAGGGCGAAGGCGGCGGCGATGCCTGCATCGCGGGCCAGCGCGGCATTCATGTCGCCCGCCACCTCAAGGCCCAGAAGCGCGCCTGACGCCAGAATCGTCGGGATCGACATCAGCATCGCCAGCCGGGCCGCATCCTCGCGGGCATATCCCATCTGGCGCGCCCCGGTGATGGTGATGCCCGACCGCGACGTGCCCGGGATCAGCGCCAGCATCTGCCACAGGCCCATCTTGAACGCGTCAAACGCGGTCCAGTCATCGGAGGTTTTCCGGTCCGCCCCGGTGCGGTCGGCCCACCACAGCACCAGACCGAAGAACAGGGTCGACCAGGCGATCACGGTGACCGAGCGCAGCGCATCGCTGAGACCGGTGACCTTCAGGATCAGCCCCGCCAAGATTATCGGGATCGTGGCAAGGGCCAGCAGGAGGGTCAGTCGCGCATCGGCCGTGGCAAACCGACCGGCGAGGATCTGACCCGCCCCCCGGAACAGACGCGCCACGTCGCGGTGGAAATACAGCATCACCGCCCCAAGTGTTCCCACATGAACAGCCACGTCGATGACCTGTCCCTGGTCTTCGAAACCGAGGAGATTCGGCAGAAGGATAAGATGACCCGAGGAAGAAACCGGAAGAAATTCGGTGATTCCCTGAACAATGGCCACGAGGATCAGATGCAGTAGGGGCATGGCGGGAGGCTCTTTCCAGCGGTTGCGTCACACTAACCGACTGAACTGGTGAGGAAAGAGGTAATTTAAGACCGGATCGGACCTGAAATTCGCGCAATCCCTCCGGTTCTGTGGCATGAGGTGACAAGTGATGTGTAAAATAGGTCAGAATTATTTCCATAAACCCTTTCTTTTTGGTTCCGATTTGCTTAGAGAGGGCGGGCTGAATTGGAGATAGGCAGATGGCGAAGATACCGATGCTCAAATTTGTGTCCGTGGACCGGGATATGCCCGAGAAGCGCGGGGCGGATGCGCGGCGCGAAGATTTCAATGAAATCTATGCGGAATACGCGACCGCCAAGGCCGCCGAGCAGGCCAGCCGCTGCAGCCAGTGCGGCGTGCCCTATTGCCAGGCCCATTGCCCGCTGCAGAACAACATCCCCGACTGGCTGAAACTCACCGCCGAGGGGCGGTTGCGCGAAGCCTATGAGATCAGCCAGGCCACCAACACCTTCCCCGAAATCTGCGGGCGGATCTGCCCTCAGGACCGGCTCTGCGAAGGCAATTGCGTGATCGAACAATCGGGCCACGGTACCGTCACCATCGGTTCGGTCGAGAAATACATCACCGATACTGCCTGGGAAAACGGCTGGGTCGTGCCTGCGAAACCGGCCACCGAACGGCCCGAAAGCGTCGGCATCATCGGCGCCGGTCCGGGCGGGCTTGCGGCCGCCGACCGGCTGCGCCGCGCCGGTGTGCAGGTGACCGTCTATGACCGCTATGACCGCTCCGGCGGGTTGCTGACCTACGGCATTCCCGGCTTCAAGCTGGAAAAAGACGTGGTCATGCGCCGCAACCAGCAGCTTGAGGACAGTGGCGTGACCTTCGTTCTCAACTGCAACGTGGGCGAAGACATCTCCTTTGATGACATCCGCGCCAAACATGATGCGGTGCTGATCGCCACCGGTGTCTACAAAAGCCGGGATCTGCAGGCGCCGGGCAGCGGCGCGGCTGGTATCGTGCGGGCGCTCGACTACCTGACCGCCTCGAACCGCAAGAGCTTTGGTGATGACGTGGCCGAGTTCAATTCGGGCGAACTCAATGCCGAAGGCAAGCGCGTCGTGGTGATCGGCGGCGGTGACACGGCGATGGATTGCGTGCGCACGGCCATTCGTCAGGGGGCCACCAGCGTCAAATGCCTCTATCGCCGCGACCGTGCCAACATGCCCGGCTCCCAGCGCGAAGTGCAGAATGCCGAGGAAGAAGGCGTCGAATTCGTCTGGCTCACCGCGCCCAACGGTTTTGCGGGCGATGCGGTCACCGGCGTGATGGCCCAGAAAATGCGCCTCGGCGCCCCCGATGCCACCGGCCGCCAGATGCCGGAACTGATCGAAGGCTCCGACTATGTCGAAGAGGCCGATCTGGTGATCAAGGCGCTGGGATTCGAGCCCGAAGATCTGCCCAAGCTCTGGGGGGTGGACGGCCTCGAGGTGACCCGCTGGGGCACGATCAAGGCCAGCTTCCAGACCCATGAGACCAGCCTGGAGGCGGTTTATGCGGTGGGCGACATCGTGCGCGGCGCAAGTCTGGTGGTCTGGGCGATCCGCGATGGGCGCGAGGCGGCGGATGCGATCCTCGACCGGTTCGGCGCCACCGCCATCGCCGCCGAATAGGGCCACCAAACAGGCCGGACACCCCGGCCCCCCGAACCACAGAACATGGGTCAGATCTCCTGACCCGGTTGGCAAGCAGAAGGTAAAGATCAGGTGTCCCAACACGACCCGATCATTGCGAAACACTCAACGGGGCGGTGCCTGTGCGGCGCCGTCGCCTATGCGGCTGCGACCGACGGGCGATTCTCGATCTGCTATTGCAAGATGTGCCAGCGCTGGGCGGCGGGCGTGTTCATGAGCGCGCCCACCACCGCCTTCAAGATCACCCAGGGCGCGGACAAACTGCACGTGACCCGCACGTCGGACTGGGCCGAGCGGGCCTTCTGCACCGAATGCGGCAGCAACATCTATTACAAGGCCGACATGATGGAGACCCCGGCGGTCGCCTTCGGCAGCCTTGACGACACCAGCGGTTTCACCCCGCGCATTCAGTTCTTCAGCGACAAAAAGCCCGAGGGGCTGCCGCTCGTACCGGACACCAAGACCATGACGGAGGCCGAATGCAACGCGGCTTTCGCCCCCGATCCAGGAGAGACATCATGACCAAATATGACGCCGAATGGGCCGCTGCCGAAGAGGCCCGCCGCACCTGGATGGCCGAGAATTCGCTTTACTCCGAAGAGACCGAGCATTCGTCTTGTGGCGTGGGCCTTGTGGTCGCCGTGGATGGCAAGAAATCCCGCAAGGTGGTCGAAAGCGGCATCAATGCGCTGAAGGCGATCTGGCACCGGGGCGCTGTTGATGCCGATGGCAAGACCGGCGACGGGGCGGGCATCCATGTGCAGATCCCGATGCCGTTCTTCTATGATCAGGTGGAACGCACCGGGCACCAGCCGCGGATGGACGAGCTTCTGGCGGTGGGTCAGGTGTTCCTGCCGCGCACGGATTTCGGCGCGCAGGAGACCTGCCGGACCATCGTGGAAACCGAAGTTCTGCGCATGGGCTATTACATCTATGGCTGGCGCCATGTGCCCGTGGACATCACCGTGCTGGGCGAAAAGGCCAATGCGACGCGGCCCGAGATCGAGCAGATCCTGATTTCCAACTCCAAGGGGGTGGATGAGGAGACGTTCGAGCGCGAGCTTTACGTCATCCGTCGCCGGATCGAGAAAGCCGCCGCCGCGGCGCAGGTGCCGCAGCTTTATCTGGCGAGCCTGTCCTGCCGGTCGATCATCTACAAAGGCATGATGCTGGCCGAGCAGGTGGCGGAATTCTATCCCGACCTGAAGGATGAGCGGTTCGAGAGCGCTTTCGCGATCTATCACCAGCGCTATTCCACCAACACATTCCCACAATGGTGGCTGGCGCAGCCATTCCGCATGTTGGCCCACAACGGTGAGATCAACACGCTGAAAGGCAACCTGAACTGGATGAAGAGCCATGAAATCCGCATGGCCTCCGGCGCGTTTGGGGAAATGGCGGAAGACATCAAGCCTATCGTGGCCAGCGGCTCGTCCGACTCGGCTGCGCTGGATGCGGTGTTTGAAATGCTGGTGCGCTCTGGCCGTACCGCGCCAATGGCGAAAACTCTGCTGGTGCCGGAAAGCTGGTCCAAGCAGGCGGTGGAACTGCCGCAGGCATGGCGTGACATGTATTCCTACTGCAACTCGGTGATGGAGCCGTGGGATGGCCCTGCCGCGCTGGCGATGACAGATGGCCGCTGGGTTTGTGCCGGTCTGGACCGTAACGGTCTGCGTCCGA
>JAOXSD010000010.1 GCA_025800205.1 Silicimonas sp.
GTAGGAGACGTCGAAATCCGAGGAGGAGCCGCCATAGGAGGCGGTGTCGTTGCCCGAGCCACCCACAATCGTGTCATCGCCCGCGCCGCCGGTGATCCGGTCATCCCCGCCACCGCCGCCGGAAAGAACATTGTCATTTCCATCACCGATGATTGTGTCACTGCCCCAGGTGCCTGCGACATTCTCCACATTGGTGATCGTGCCACCAGCGCCCCCGAAGTGATAGGTGCCATCGGTCAGTCTAATGTTGATCGGTGTTCCGGTGCCGACGCCATTGAAGCTGATCGTATCGGTGCCGGTGCCACCATCGACGCTTTCGCCGATACCGAAACCGCCATAGATCAAGTCATCGCCCGCACCGCCTTCGATCGTATCGGCATTGCCGGTGCCATGACCGCCCTGTTCCCACCCGGGCGTACCACTGAAAGCATTGATCGTGTCATTGCCGTCGCCGCCAACGAGACTGTCGGCACCATCGCCGCCGACGAGACTGTCGTCTCCGGAACCACCCAGAATAGTGTCGTTGCCCGCGCCGCCTTCGAGCGTATTGTCGCCGCTGGTTCCGGTGATGTGGTCGTTGCCGCCGCCACCGATCGCGTTCTCGAAATTGACGGCTGTTTCCGTGTCAACAAGAGTGCCATCGTCACGGCGCAATTCGGCAGTGCCGCCGACAAGATCAAGCACGACATATTCCGTCCCGCCAAAGCAATCGTGGAAGCTTATCGTGTCATTGCCCGATCCGCCGTCCATATAATCTGTGCTGCAACCCCCGGCGATGTAGTCGTCGTCGTCGCCGCCCAACAGCGTGTCGGCACCCCGCCCGCCGGAAATCGTGTCATCGCCTGCGCGGCCTTCGATCCGGTCATGTCCATGCCCCTCGAAGCCGCCGGACAGGACGTTGTTGTTGCCATCGCCAACAATCGTGTCATTGCCAAAAGTGCCGGTGACATTCTCGATGCCCGTCACGGTGCCATCGCTGTCGTTGCCAGCCAGGCCATAGGTGCCCGAAGTCAGCGAAATATTCAGCGGAGACGTGTCGCCGGTGCTGTGGTATGTGAAAAGATCGATGCCGTCACCGCCGTCGATATGTTCGTCGTCGCCAAAACCACCCTCGATCGTATCGTTGCCGTCACCGCCATAGGCGCGGTCCTCATCCGCGTCGCTGGTCTCCCAACCGCTGCCCGTGCCGACCTTCAGATTGATGTAATCATCGCCGTCGCCGCCATAGAGAACGTCCTCACCATTGGCGCCGATCAACGTGTCATTTCCATCGCCACCATAGAGCGTGTCATCGCCTCTGCGCCCGTCGATGTAATCCTCTTCCGAGGTGCCCGAGGCGCTGCCGTCGTTATTGCCACCGGTGAAGCTGTCCTCGAAATCGGTCACGTTGACGGTCAGCGTCCGGTCCACCGAGCCGCCATATTGGTCCGTCGAGCGGATCGTCACGTCGATGCTGGGCGTGGTCTCGTAATCGATGACCTGGTTTGCGCGCACCCGCAATGCGTTGCCGACGATCTCGAAATGGCCCGACGGGTCGTTGACAATCGAATAGCTGTGGGTGTCGCCGCCACTGTCGGTGGTCGAAAGCGTGGCCACCGTGGCCCCCGAGGGATCATAGGCAAAGTCGATGGAGCCGCCGCTGACAACGCTTTCCCCGATGCTGCCGCCCGAGGCAAAGGCGATATCGGTGGGGTCAAGGTTCGACTGCCGCGCCGCTTCGGTCTGCAATTGCGCAGCGGTATAATCCGTGCCGTTGAACCGGAAGGTTTCCACCCCGGTTACCGTGTCAGTGCCCTCATCCCCGTCGGCTGCGTTCTGGTCGGTGATGGTGAAGGTGCCGCCGCTATAGGCAATTCCGTAATCCCCAAGATCGCCGTCATAGATCGCCACGTCGTCGCCGGTGCCGCCATGGATCGAGTCGTCCCCGAGCCCGCCGTCCATCGTGTCATCGCCGTCGACATGCGCGACGACTGAGATATTGTCCAGTAGCGGGTCAGAGCCATTGGAGTTCGTAGCATTCGTGTTTGTGAACACGATGGTCGACGTCGCGCTAGTGGTGGCGAAATCGAAGGTCACCGTGTCATTGTCGGCATTGTGAACCGTATGGAACTCGGACGCGACCACGTTGCCTTGATCGTCAAGAATATCGATCCGGAACGTATGGTCCCCGACGCCGCCTGCATTCTCTCGCAGATTAAACGTCACCGTATGGGTGCTGCCCACATGGGATGTGAAATCCTGCTGGATCGAATCCCCGTAGACCGCCCCATTGCCGGAATTGAACCGCGCATAGCCGGAAGTCAGAGAGGGTGCGCCGCCGCCGGTGGGGTTATTGACCGTCCAGCCCGACGCACCGCTGCTGAAGTCTCCGTTGGTGATCAGGTTGCCGGTGGTGACAGTGTCACCCCCGAACAGCGAGTCGTTGCCTGCACCGCCGTCCAGACTGTCGTGACCGGTTTCGCCGCGCAGCGAATCCGCCCCGTCACCGCCGATCAGCGTGTCATCGCCGGCATCGGCCCAGATCGAGTCATTGCCGGCACCACCATCGAGAAGGTTGTCGAAGTCAAAGTTCGAGATCCCGGCAAGCTCGTCGATCACGTCATTGCCGTCGCCGCCATAGACCGTGTCGGCGCCCTGGGAGAAATAGATAACGTCGTCTCCCGAGCCGCCATGAACAACGTCATCGCCGGAGCCCGAGTTGATCGTGTCATTGCCGCCATTGCCATGGATCACATCATCACCACCGGTGATCACATCCCCATGGCCATCACTGGCTCCGCCCGCATCGTCATAGCCGACGACCATGTTTTCGCCGGTCTCTTCGCCATCGACCACCCCGTCGGGGCCACGTTCAAAGGTGACATTGTCGATGATCGAATTTTCCATCGTCGTGCGGATGTCGCTCGAGATCCCGAAGAAGGCCAGATCGCCCATCACCGCGTCAAAGGCCGCATCCGACACGCCGAAGGTGGCCGCATCCAGATCGAAACTGGCGTTCTGATTGACCATGCCGGTGGTGGCGGGGATGTTGATCACCGCCCGGATTTCGGTCCCGTCATTGCCGACCAGCATCACCTCGATGGTGGCCGCGTCATCATCGACCCAGGGCTCGGCGTCGGCATTGCGGAAATCGAAGGACACGGACCCGCCGATCAGGTCGCTGCGGTCGCCGCCAAAGTTCAGCGGCGTGGCAAACCAGGGCGAAGTGCCGGTTTCATTGTCGGCAATCTGTGCGCCGCCATAATGACTGTTGTGCAGCGCGTTTCCGGTGATCGCGTCGCCGACATCGTCATAGACCCGCCAGCCCTGATTGCCGCCGTCAAAGGTGAAGACCATGCTCGGATCAAGCGTATCGGCCGCGTTCCGGTCCCCATTCGCGAAACGGAAGGTCTCCACATTGGTGATCGTGTCCGTCCCGTCCGGGCTGCCCGGGCGCAGGTCGGTCACCGTGTAGGTGCCGCCCGATTCCGAAATCGCGTAATCTGACCACGCACCCGAGAATTCGGCCACGTCATTGCCCGTGCCGCCATCGATCGTATCGGCACCCGCACCGCCCCGGATCACGTCGTCACCACCGCCCCCCGTCAGGCTGTCATTGCCGCCATCGCCACGGTTCGTGTCCGCCCCGCTGCCGCCGGTCGCCGTGTCATCGCCCTCACCGAGGCCAAGCGACAGCCCCGATGTGTCGAGCGTGGCATTGACGTAATCATCGTCCGCATCGAACTGCAGCTGCTCGATG
>JAOXSD010000018.1 GCA_025800205.1 Silicimonas sp.
TCGGAGGCGGGCGGCCCGTGGTCCGGCGTGGTCGGCGTGTCGGAACATCTGGGCTCGGACACCTTCTTCCACATCCACGACACCGGCCTCGCCGACACACTCACCGTGCGCGCAGGCGGCGAAGTGGGGTTCCGCCATGGCGACCGGGTGTCGCTCACCCCGCGCGCCGATGCGCTTCACCTGTTTGACGACAAGGGCTTGCGCCTGTGACCCGGCTTGACGATAAACGCGTGCTGATCACCGGTGCTGCCCGCGGCATCGGTGCCGCCACCGCCCGCGCCTTCGCCGCGGCGGGGGCAGAAGTGGCGGTGGCGGATCTTTCAGAGGCCGAGGCCCAAACCCTCGCCCGCGAAATCGGCGGACTGGGTCTCGCCATGGATGTGACCGACCTTGACGCGATCCGCGCAGGCGTCGCGCAGGTCGAAGCCGAATTCGGCGGCATCGACGTGCTGGTGAACAACGCAGGCATCTTCAACATGGCCCCGATCGAGGAGATCACGCCCGAAGACTACCGCCGCCAATATGACGTCAATGTGGGTGGGACGCTTTTCACCTGCCAGGCGGTGGTCCCCGGCATGAAGGCGCGCGGCGGCGGCGCGATCATCAATTTCGCCTCGCAGGCCGGGCGGCGTGGTGAACCCAATATCGCCGTCTATTGTTCCACCAAGGCGGCCGTGATTTCGATCACCCAATCGCTCGCCCTCGAACTTGCGCCGGACAACATCCGCGTCAATGCCATCGCCCCGGGCGTGGTGGACACGCCGATGTGGGAGGTGGTCGACGGGCTTTTCGCGAAATACGAAAACCGCGAAGTGGGCGAAAAGAAACGCCTGGTCGGTGAAGCCGTCCCCCTCGGCCATATGGGGCGCCCCGAAGAAATCGCCGATCCCTGCGTCTTTCTCGCCTCGGACGCGGCCCGCTACATCACCGCCCAATGTCTCAACGTGGACGGCGGAAACTGGATGAGCTGATGGCCACGCCTCTCACCAATGCCACCCTTGCGGACCTGCCCGACGGCATCAAACGGCCGAGCTATGACCGCAGCGCCCTCCGCCCCGGCATCGTCCATATTGGCCTCGGCAATTTCCACCGCGCCCATCAGGCCTGGTATCTGCACCGGTTGATGCAGGCGGGCGAGGCGCTCGATTGGGCGGTGATCGGCGCGGGCGTCCGCCCGGCCGACGCCCTGATGCGCGATCACCTGCTCGCCCAGGATGGCTTGACCGCGCTGATCGAACTCGACCCCGGTGGCACGGGCGTGGAAATCACCGGCGCGATGATCGACTTCCTGCCGGTCGAGCCCGACAATGCCGCGCTGATCTGGGTGCTGGGCGATCCCGCGATCCGCATCGCCTCGCTCACCGTGACCGAGGGCGGCTATTACCAGCGGGCCGACGGCAGTTTCGATGCCGATCATCCGGACATGTGCCATGACGCCGCCCGGCCGACCGCACCGCGCACCGCCTTTGGCGCGATGATCGCGGCCCTGAGGGCGCGCCGCAAGCGTGGGCACCCGCCCTTCACCGGCCAATCCTGCGACAACCTTCAGGGCAATGGCGCCATCCTGCGCCAGACCGTTACCGGGCTTGCCCGCCTGTCGGACCCGGGTCTGGCCGATTGGATCGAGGCCGAAATGGCCTTTCCCAATTCCATGGTCGATTGCATCGTGCCGGCCACCGGCCCGGACGAGATCGCTCTTGCGGGAACCCTTGGACTGGACACGCAAACCCCCGTCACCCACGAGCCGTTCCGCCAATGGGTGATCGAGGATCACTTCCCCACCGGTCGGCCGGCCTGGGAACAGGTCGGTGCGACGATGACCGGCGATGTCCATGCCTATGAAACGATGAAGATCCGCATCCTCAATGCGGGTCACCAATTGCTGGCCAATGCCGGCGAGCTCCTGGGCCTGCCGACCATTGCCGCCTGTATGGCTGACGAAGATCTCGCCCGGTTCTTCCGCCAGGTGGAAAGCGCCGAGATCCTGCCCCATGTGGCGCCAGTCCCCGAGATCAGCCCCGCCGCCTATCTTGCTCAGATCGAAACCCGCTTTGCCAATCCGAAGATCCGCGACACCACCCGGCGCGTGGCCTTCGATGGCGCCGCACGGCACATGGGGTTTCTGCTGCCGATCCTGCGCGACCGTCTTGCCGCCGGGGGCGACATCACCGGCCTTGCGCTGGCCGAGGCGCTTTGGGCGCGCATGTGTGCGGGCACGCGCGAGGATGGCAGCGAGATTGCCGCGAATGACCCGCAGTGGGACCGGCTGCAGGACACGGCCAGGCGCGCCCGCCACCAGCCCGCGCTCTGGCTGGATCAGGCGGAGGTCTATGGCGATCTCGGCCAGGCCCCCGCCCTGCGCGCCGCCTTCACCGATTGGCTGACCCGGCTTTGGGATGACGGCACTCGGACAGTGCTGCGGAGCCATGCCCCCCATTGACATTGGACACATGTGACCAGAAACTCCCCATCACGGGGAGAGACATCGCGCATGGAACAGGAAAGCGGCACGCGCCGGGGCAGACGGGGGCGACAGGGGGCACGCGCCGCCGAAGCCGCGCCGCGCCCGGTGGAGTACCGCAACCTGATCAACACTTTCCCGCCGATGGCCGTTTTCTCCGACGATCAGATTGCGGCGATGCACGATACCGCGCTGAAAACGCTCGAAGATCTGGGCATGAAAGTGCTCTCCCCCGAAGCGCGGCGCCTCTTTGCCCAAGGGGGCGCGCAGGTGACGGGCGAGATGGTCCATCTGGGCCGAGACATGGTCGAAGCCGCCCTGGCCTCGGCGCCCAAATCGATCACCGGACGGGCGGGCGCCCGTGACCGCGACATCACCCTGGAACTGGGCCGTCTGGTGTTTCAACCGGGGGCCGGAGCGCCGCACGCCACCGATCTCAAACGCGGACGCCGCCCGGGCACGGGCCGTGATTTCCGCGAGTTGGTGCAGTTGACCCAGCATTTCGATGTCTTCCAGATGATGCCGCCGCTGATCGAACCGCAGGACATCCCCACCCCTCTGCGCCACTACTTCACCATGGAAGCGCAGCTTACGCTTTCGGACAAATTCCCCTTCATCTTCTCGCGCGGCACACCGCAGGTGATGGAAAGTTTCGAGATGCTGCGCGACTTTCGCGGCCTCTCTGACGACACTTTCGCCGCCGAGCCGCAGTGCTACACGATCGTCAACACCAACTCGCCGCGCACGCTGGACCTGCCCATGGCCCGGGGGCTGATCGATTTCGCGTGCATGGGGCAATTGTCCATCGTCACCCCCTTCACGCTGATGGGGGCGATGGCGCCGATCACCGTGGCGGGTGCGATCACGCTGTCGCATGCCGAAGCGCTGGCGGCGATCACCCTGACCCAGCTGGCGCGCCCGGGCGCGCCGGTCTGCTATGGCACCTTCACCTCCAACGTGGACATGAAAACCGGCGCGCCCGCCTTTGGCACGCCGTCCCATTTCCAGGCCTCGCTGGCGGCCGGGCAATTGGCGCGGTTCACCGGCCTGCCCTGGCGCTCGGCCGCCGGATCGGCATCCAATCTCAACGATGTGCAGGCGGCGAATGAAAACCAGATGGGGCTCTGGGGCTGCCTGATGGCGGGCGCCACCGTTGTGATCCATGCGGCGGGATGGCTTGAAGGCGGGCTGTCGGTGTCCTACGAAAAGCTGATCTCGGATGTGGAGGTGCTGAACATGATCGCGGAGCTGTGCGCCGTGGCGCAGGCCGGGACCGACGAGATCGGTTTCGACAACGCGCTGTCGCAGGTCGAGCCCTCGGGCCATTTCTTCGCCGCACCCCAGACGATGGAGCGTTATGCCACCGAGTTCTACCAGCCGATCCTCCATGATTACGCCAATTTCGGCACCTGGACCGAACGGGGCGCGGAAGATGCCTCGACCCGCGCGACGGCGATCTGGGAAGGCATTCTGGCGGCAGATGCGCGCCCCGAAATCGATGGCGCCCGGATCGAGGCGCTGCAATCCTTTATCGCCCACAAGACCGCCCAGGGCGGCGCGCCGCCCGAAAGCTGACATGGCCCGCAAGACCCCTCTTCTTCACCGCGATGATCCGGAAAAGGCGCCGCTGGTCGGCCATGTGAAAGTCACCCGCGAGGATTGGCTGAACGCCGCCCGCGACGTGCTGGTCACCGAAGGCGCGGCCAGCGTGAAGATCCTGCCGCTGTCGAACCGGCTTGGCGTCTCGCGATCCAGTTTCTACTGGTATTTCGGCAATCGCGAAGACCTGCTGGCCGCGCTGCTGGAGGAATGGGAGGCGCGCAACACCACCGGCATCATCGCCCGCTGCGCCGCCCCCGCCGCCAATATCACCGAAGCGGTCTGCAATTTCTTCCGCTGCTTTGTGGACGAAACGCTTTTTGACACCGGGCTCGATTTCGCTGTCCGCGAATGGTCGCGCCGCGACACCGCCGTCCGCGCCCAGGTCGATGCCGCCGACACCGCGCGCCTGACCGCCGTGACCGCCATGTATTCCGATCACGGCTATGATCCCGCGGAGGCCGATGCCCGCGCGCGCATTCTCTATTACATGCAGCTTGGCTATCACGCGCTGGATGTGCGCGAAGACATGGACACTCGGATGAGCCGGGTCGCCGCTTATATCAAGGGCTTCACCGGTCAGGAGCCGGATGCCAGCGCGCTGAATGCCTTTGCCGATTTTGCCCATAAGGCCGCGAGATGAAAGACTATTCCGCCCTCAAACTGATCCGCGAAGGCCTGACGGGCCAGAAGGGCTGGCGCCCGGCCTGGCAGACGCCCGAACCGAAACCCTCCTATCAGGCGGTGATCATCGGCGGCGGCGGCCACGGGCTGGCCACCGCCTATTACCTTGCGCGCGAACACGGGCTGAAAAGCATCGCCGTGGTGGAAAAAGGCTGGCTGGGCGGTGGCAATACGGGACGCAACACAACCGCGATCCGGTCGAACTATTTCTATCCCGAAAGTGCAGCGCTCTATGACTTCTCGGTCCGGCTTTATGAGGGGCTGTCGAAGGAGCTGAATTACAACGTCATGTTTTCCCAGCGCGGCATGATGGTCACGGCCCATTCGCACCACGACATGGAAATGGCCGCCCGGCAGTACAACGCCATGCGGATCAACGGGATCGATGCCGAATTGATCGACGCCGACGGAGTTCGCAGGCGTGTGCCACTGCTGAATTTCCGCGACGATGCCCGCCACCCGATCCACGGCGCCGTGGTGCAACCGCGCGGTGGCACCGGGCGCCATGATGCGGTGGCCTGGGGATACGCGCGGGGCGCGGACAGCCTCGGCGTCGACATTCTGCAGAATTGCGAGGTGACCGGTATCATCAAGGAAGGTGGCCGCGCCACCGGCATCGAGACCACCAAGGGCGTGATCCGGGCCGAGATGATCGGCGCCACGGTCGCGGGCCATTCCTCGATTCTTGCGGACATGGCCGGCTTCAAACTGCCGATCCATTCCTATGCGCTTCAGGCCTTCGTCTCGGAGCCGCTGAAACCGGTGCTCGACACTGTCGTGCTCTGCCCGGCACACGCCACCTATGTCAGCCAATCCGACAAGGGCGGCATCGTTTTCGGCGGTGGGCTCGACCGGGTGCCGTCCTATGGTCAGCGCGGCAACATGCCGGTGCAGGAAGTGGTGGTGGGTGCCCTGACCGAGATGATGCCCGCACTCGCCAAGGTCAAACTGCTGCGCCACTGGGGCGGCATCGTCGATGTGACACCCGACAGTTCGCCCATCATCGGCCCCTCCGGGATCGACGGTTTGACGCTCAATTGCGGCTGGGGCACCGGCGGGTTCAAGGCGATCCCGGCCGGCGGCTGGCTTCTGGCCCATCACATGGCCAACGGGCGGCATCATGAGATCAGCCGGCCTTTCGACCTTGCGCGCTTCACCACCGGTCGTCTGGTGGATGAAAGCGCCGCCTCCGGCATCGCCCATTAGGAGCCGCCCATGCAACGCTTCCCCTGCCCCTTCTGCGGCCTCCGCGATGAACGCGAATTCCACTTTGTCGGTGAGCTGGGCAAGACCCGCCCCGACACCAGCGGCCCCGTCTCGGACGAAGACTGGGCGCACTACCTGCATATGCACCGCAACGAAAAAGGCTGCGTGCGCGAGGTCTGGATGCACACCACCTGCGCCGAATTGTTCGCCATGGAACGCGACAGCGTGACAATGGAGGTGCTGGGCACCACTCAACTCCGAAAGGACGCATCATGACCCGCCACGCCGGTGCCGCCATTGATGCAAGCCGCAAGCTGCGTTTCACCTTCGACGGGCGCGCCTATGAGGGCGTTGCGGGCGACACGCTCGCCTCCGCCCTCTTGGCCAATGGGGTCCGGATCGTCGGGCGCAGCTTCAAATACCACCGCCCGCGCGGGCTCTGGGGCGCCTGGGTCGATAAGCCGAATGCGATCATGGAGGTGTCGCTCAAAGGCAGTGAATTGCCCAATTGCCTCGCCACCACCACCACGCTCGAAGACGGGATGGAGGCGCGCGCGGTCAACGCTTGGCCCAATGCGCGGCGCGACATCAAGGGCGGGCTCGATCTCTTCAGCCGCTTCCTGACCGCCGGTTTCTATTACAAGACCTTCATCTGGCCCGACTGGCATCTGTTTGAACCTTCGATCCGCAAAATGGCCGGGCTCGGGTCGGTCAGCCTCGAACATCTCGACGATTACATCACCGACCAGAGCCACGACCAATGCGACCTTCTGGTCATCGGCGGCGGGCCTGCGGGCCTTGCGGCGGCGCGCGAATCTGCCGAAGCAGGCCGCGATGTGGTGCTGGTGGATGATCAGGAATTGATCGGCGGCTCGGCCTACCAAGCCCCTGATATTGAAGAACAATATCCGGAAGACTGGGTCACCAGCCAGCGCGCCGCCATCGAGACGGCGGGCGGGCGCATCCTGAGCCGCACCACCGCCTATGGGGTCTATGATCACCAACTGGTCGCTCTGATTGAGACCCGTGCCTTCGGTCAGACGCCCCGCCTCACCCGGATGCGCGCCCGGCACGCGCTGCTGGCCACCGGCGCCATCGACCGCCCCGTGACTCTGCCCGGCAATGACACACCGGGGGTCATGTCGCTGACGGCGGCGCGCGAATATTTCCACCGCTACGGCGTGCTGGCGGGTGGGTGCGCGGCTCTGATCAGCAACCAGACCGACGCGCAGACAGCACTCGCGCCGCTGCAGGCGGCCGGGCTGGAAATTCAGGCACTCGACCCGGCCGATCCCGATCTCAAGATCGCGGGCGCGCGGCAGACAACCGGCGTCACCCTGCGCGACCGCCACATCCCCGCCGATCTGGTCCTGACCTCGGCCGGCCGCACGCCCATGGTCCATCTCTGGCGCCATGCGGGCGGCAAGCTGACATGGAGCGATCCGCTGCAGGCCTTCCTGCCGGACAATCAACTGGGCTGGATGCAGGCCATCGGCGCGGCCAATGGCACGTTCGACACCGACACGACCCTGGCGGAGGCCCGCGCCCGCGCCACCGGCGCGACACCACCCGCGGATCAGCCGGAACCAATCCAACCGCTCTGGCCCCGCCCCGGCGCCAAGGGGCGGCAGTGGATCGACTTCCAGCACGATGTCACGCTGAAAGACGTGGAACTGGCCGCCCGCGAAAACTACGCCTCGGTCGAACATCTGAAACGCTACACAACGCTGGGCATGGCCTCGGACCAGGGCAAGACCTCCAACATGGCCGGCCTTGCTGCCATGGCCACGCTGCAAGGCAAGGAGATCCCCCAGGTCGGCACCACGACCTTCCGCCCGCCCTTCGTGCCTGTGCCCCTTGCCGCCTGGGCAGGCCAGCATCAACGACAACTCTACCACCCGGTCAAACGCCTCGCCCTTGAGCCGCAACACCGCGACGCCCAGGCCGCGCTTTGCGAATATGGCGGCTGGCTGCGCCCCGGCTGGTACGGCGCGGGCGAGGCCGACACCCGCATCGCCCATGAGGCTCGCACCGCCCGGGCCACCGCGGGCCTGCTCGATGGCTCGCCGCTGGGCAAAATCGAGGTGATGGGCCCCGACGCAACCGCCTTCGTGAACTTCATGTTCTACAACACCATGGCGACGCTGAAGCCGGGCCAGATCCGCTATGGGTTCCTCTTGACCGAGGGCGGCATCGTCTATGATGACGGCGTGGTCTCCTGCCTGGGCGAGAACCACTTCCTGATCTCGTGCTCCTCTTCCCATGTGGACGGGGTGCGCGGCATGCTGGAGACCTGGCGCCAGGACGGCAACGACCCCGATCAGATCTTTGTCCACGACCTGACCATGCACTGGGCGACCCTGACCGTGACCGGACCGCAGGCGCGCGACATTGTCGAAACCCTGGGGCTGGAGGCCGATCTGAGCTCCGATGCCCTGCCCCATATGCGCTTTGCCACCAGCACCTGGAACGAAACGCCAATGCGCATCGCGCGCGTCAGCTTTTCCGGCGATCTGAGTTTCGAACTTTCGCTGCGCTCCTCCATGGCGCCCGCCCTCTGGGACCACCTGATGGGGGAGACCAAGAAGATCGGCGGCACGCTGCTGGGCATCGAAGCCATGTCGGTGCTGCGCGCCGAGAAAGGCTATATCATGGTCGGCAAGGACACCGATGGCGAAACCATGCCCCATGATCTGGGCTTCACCATCCCGCGCGCGAAGAAGACCGCCCCATTCGTCGGCGACCGCAGCCTGCATACGGAGACCGCCAATGATCCGCACCGCAAGCAGCTGGTGGGCCTGACCGTGCCCGACGGCGCGCCGCCGCTGGCCACGGGCGCCCATGTGGTGAGCGACGCACCGCGCCGCTCGCTGGGCTATGTGACCTCGAGCTACCTCTCCCCCAATCTCGACCGGCCGGTGGCACTTGGCCTCGTCGAAAACGGCGCCGCCCGCCTCGGGGAAGAGGTGACGATCTGGCATGACGAAACCCTCAGCAAAGCCACCATCACCGCGCCCTGCGCCTTCGATCCGGAAGGAGACCGCCTCCATGCGTGACGACAGCCAGACATGGGCCGCACCCGCGCCGCTCACCGCACCGCTGGACCTGGGCGGCGCGACCCTCGGCCGGGTGACCGGCCTGCGCCAGACCCTGATCTCAGGCACCCGGGTGCTTAGCACGTCGGCCACCGGCTGGCCCGCCCCTGTGCAGGGCGCGCCCTATCGGATCGTGCTCCGCCGCGACCGGGTGGTGGAGGTGGGCGGTGCGGCCCATCCCGAAGGCTGGGACGAGGCTGCGGGCGAGGCCCGCTCCGACATCAGCGACGGCTGGACCCTGCTTGAGTTGTCGGGAGCGGGCGCGTTCGGGCTTCTTCGGCGCGGCACAGAGCTTTCGCTGGCAGAGCCCTCCGCCTCGGTCGTGCGCAAGCTTTGGGGGCTGGATGTCTGGCTCTACCGCTTTGAAGCCGAAGACAAATTCCGCCTCCACATCGCGCGCGCCCTGGACGAGGCCCTGATTGGCCATCTGCGTCTGGCCGCCGATCTGGCCCGCGACTGAGCGCCTCAGAGCGCCGCGATCCAGCGTCGGTAGAGCCCGGCGGCGAGCCTCTGAAACCCCTCCATTGCCACCGCCGCGTCGCGCATCATGCGCGCTGGCGCTTCCGGCCCCTCCGCTGCCACCAGATCCGCGTGATAGACCGGATCGGCCAGCCAGTTGGGGACGGTTTCGGCCTGGGCTTCGGCATGAAACTGGGTGGACAGGACGCGCGGTCCCCAGGCCACCGCCTGCACCGCGCAGGCCTCGGAGCGGGCCAGCACCTGTGCGCCCGCAGGCAATTCCGTCACCTCCGCCGAGTGCCATTGCAGCACCGGCACCGGGCCCGGCCCGAACCAGTCTGACGCGCCCTCGATGGCACAGACACCGATCTCCGGCAGGGCCGCAGGCCCCGCCGCACCGCCCAGCGCCTCGGCCAGCAATTGATGGCCCAGGCAGATCCCGAAACAGGCCATGTCGCGCGCCCGAACCGCCTCCCGGATCAGCGCCTTTTCGGCGGCAATCCAGGGGAATTCCGCCTCCTCCCAGACCTGCATCGCGCCGCCCATGACCCAAAGCCCGTCATAGGGATCAAGTGCCGGCAACGCCGCACCGCCCGACAGATCGACCGCGTCGAACCGGTGCCCGTCCGCCGCCATCAGGCGCCCGAAAACGCCGATGTCTTCGCTGGACGCATGTTGCAGTACCAGAAATCGCATTTCTACCCTTCCGCGTTTTCGGACTTCTGACGACGATCCGCCTGCGGGCGCAAGCCAAAGACCTGCTTGTAGGCATTGGAAAAGTGCCCCGCCGTCGCAAACCCCGTGGTCTCGGCCACCTCCGCCACGGTGAGCGCTGTGCCGCGGATCAGCCGCCGCGCCACCTCCAGCCGCAGCCCGCGATAATAGGCCATCGCACTCTGCCCCAGTGCCTCGGTGAAGAGCCGGTTCAGATGCCGCGCGGTCACGCCCACGAGCATCGCCACCTGGCCCAGCGACAGAGGATCGGCCACATGGTTTTCCATCACCGACACCGCCTCGACCAGATGGGGCGAATGGCTGCCCAGCCGGGCGCTCAGCTCGCCGCGCTGGGGGGCGGTGGCGTTGCGGATATCCGTGTGCAGGAACCAGTCGCTGACCAGCCGCGCAAAGACGCTGCCGCGTTCGGCCGCGATCAGCGCATGCATCAGGTCGAGAGGCGCGGTGCCGCCGCCACAGGTCACCCGGTCCCGGTCAATCACGAAAAGCCGCCGTTCGATCAGTGCCGAGGGAAAGGCCTTGGACAGCGCCTCGGCATGTTCCCAATGCACCGTCATCCGGCGCCCCTCCATCAGCCCGGCTTTCGCCAGGATCACCGCCCCGCCCGAAACGCCGCCCAATTGCACCCCGGCCCGGTCGAGCGCGCGCAGCCCCTCGAAAAGCTCAGGCGCCGCCACGCCGAACGGATCACCGCCCGCCACCACCAGCACCAGGTCAAGATCCGTCGCCGCCGAAATGGGGATCAGATCCGCCACCCCCGCCGCCCCGGAACTGGGCACCGGCGCGGTCTCGCCCAGATGCACCACCTCGTAAAGCCTCTGCCCCGACAGGAGATTGGCCGCCCGCAGCGGCTCCACCGTGCAGGCATAGGACAAAAGCGGAAAGCCCGGCAGCGGCAGAAGACCGACCCGGAAGGGGGCCCGGGACGCTTCGTCCATTTCTGATAGATTTATGTCCTGCACCGGCATGTGAGAAATCGCTTACCCCGCCCTATGGTGAAAGTCGAACCAAATCGGCAGGACAGCATGCGATATTCAGCCTGGAGCATCTTCAAACAGGGCCTGACCGGCAACAAGGGCTGGCGCCCGGCCTGGCGCGAACCCGAGCCGAAACCCAGCTATGACGTGATCATCATCGGCGGCGGCGGTCACGGGCTTGCCACCGCCTATTATCTCGCCAAGGAATATGGCGTCCATAATGTGGCGGTGCTGGAAAAGGGCTGGCTCGGGTCGGGCAATATCGGCCGCAACACCACGATCATCCGCTCGAATTACCTTCTGGAAGGCAACCAGCCCTTCTATGAAATGTCGCTCAAGCTCTGGGAAGGGCTGGAGCAGGATTTCAACTACAACGCCATGGTCTCGCAACGCGGCATCATGAACCTGATCCATTCCGACGCCCAGCGGGACGCTTTCGTGCGACGCGGCAATGCCATGCGGCTCTCGGGTGCCGATGCGGTGATCCTCGGCCCCCAGGACATCCGCGAAAAAGCCCCCTTCCTCGATTTCGACAATGCCCGTTTCCCGATCCAGGGCGCGATCTGGCAACCGCGCGGCGGCACCGTCCGCCACGATGCGGTCGCCTGGGGATATGCGCGCGGCGCCGATGAACGCGGCGTCGACATCATCCAGAATTGCGAAGTCACCGGTTTTCAGATGGAAGGTGGCACCTGCGTGGGCGTCGAGACCACGCGCGGCCCGATCAAGGCGGCCAAAGTGGCCATGTGCGTCGCAGGCTCGTCGTCGCGTGTCGCCGAAATGGCCGGGATGCGCCTGCCGATTGAAAGCCACGTGCTGCAAGCCTTCGTCTCCGAAGGCCTCAAACCCACCATCCCCGGCGTCATCACCTTCGGCGCGGGGCATTTCTACGTCAGCCAATCCGACAAGGGCGGCCTCGTCTTCGGCGGCGACATCGACGGCTACAACACCTATGCCCAACGGGGCAATCTGCCGGTGGTCGAAGACGTCTGCGAAGGCGGCATGGCGATCATGCCGATGATCGGGCGCGCGCGCCTCTTGCGCATGTGGGGCGGCGTGATGGACATGTCGATGGACGGCTCCCCCTTCATCGACCGCACGCCCATAGACGGGCTCTATTTCAACGGCGGCTGGTGCTACGGCGGCTTCAAGGCCACCCCCGCCTCGGGCTTCTGCTACGCCCACCTGCTGGCCCGCGACGAACCCCATCCCAACGCCACCGCCTACCGGCTCGACCGGTTCCGGCGTGGTGCCATGATCGACGAAAAAGGCATGGGCAATCAGCCCAACCTGCATTGAGGCCCCCGACATGATCATCAACCACCCCCTCTTGGGCCCCCGCGACGCCGCCGAATTCACCGTTCTGGGGGATGCGAGCCTCATCCACCGCCCCGACGGCCTCACCGCCTCCGACGAAGACATGCACTATTACGCCTATCTGCGCGACAACCCCGCAGGGCTGCATCGTGAGCTTTGGTACCACGAACAGGGCGACCGCTCCTGGCTCGTCGTCACCCGCAACACGCTCACCCACGACATCGAAAAGGTCGAACTGGCCCGCGACGTGGCCCGCGCCGAAGGACGATCCAAATGACCCAGGCAAACCGCATCGACGGCGGCCAGATCGACCGCAACCACCGCCTGACCTTCTCCTGGAACGGTAAATATCTGACAGGCTTCCAGGGCGACACCCTCGCCTCTGCTCTCCTTGCCAACAACATCCGCCTGGTGGGCCGCTCCTTCAAATACCACCGCCCGCGCGGCATCTTCTCGGCCGGCTCCGAAGAACCCAATGCGCTGGTGCAACTGCGCACCGGAGCCGCCCAGGAACCCAACACGCGGGCCACCACAACCGAACTCTTCGACGGTCTCACCGCGACCAGCCAGAACCACCGTGGCCCGCTCGAATATGATCTGATGGCGGCCAACGATCTCCTCGCCCCCTTCCTCAGCGCCGGCTTCTACTACAAAACCTTCATGTGGCCCCGCGCCTTCTGGGAAAAACTCTACGAACCCGTCATCCGCGCCTCCGCCGGCCTCGGCCGCCTCTCGATG
>JAOXSD010000019.1 GCA_025800205.1 Silicimonas sp.
GAACTGGGCGACGAGCTGTGCAACCGCGCCGAGCTGACCTGCGAATGGGTCAAGAACGACTGGGATTCGATCATCCCGAACCTGGTGTCCGGCAACTACGACACGATCATCGCCGGCATGTCGATCACCGCGGAACGTGACGAAGTAATCGACTTCACCAATGCCTACACGCCCCCCGATCCTTCGACCTATGCCGGTCTTGAGGATGGTGTCGACCTGACCGGTGGCGTGATCGCGGCCCAGACCGGCACGATCCAGGCCGGTCACGTGGCCGAAAGCGGCGCGACCCTGGTGGAATTCGCAACGCCCGACGAAGCCGTGGCCGCCGTGGTCAATGGCGAGGCGGACGCGTTTCTGGCCGATGCCTCCTTCACCGACACCGCCCTTGAAGCCAACAGCGACCTGATGCTGGTCGGTGAGCCGGTGCTGCTTGGCGGTGGCGTGGCCCTTGGCCTGCGCGAATCCGATGGCGAATTGAAAGAGAAATTCAACGCCGCCATCCAGTCGATGAAGGACGACGGCTCGCTGAACGCGATGATCGCCAAATGGGAAGTCAGCTCCCAGTGGTGAGCCTGACCTGAACACAAGCGGGGCCGGATGTCCGGCCCCCTTTCACAAGGCGCAACGGAATTGATCTTGCCCCGGAACCAGGTTTCGACCATTGACCGCAAAACGACAACGGCGGTGGCCTGATGTTTTCCAATTGCACGGATCCGAGCGCGCTTGAAGGCCTGAGCTGGCTGGCCTGTTACCTGACCAATGGCAAACACCTGACCGCCTATGCCTCTGTGGGCACCGTGCTGTTCCTGCTGCTGGTCACCGCCCCCGCCGCGCTGGCCTTCGGCTTTGCCGGCGCCGTGGCCGCCCGCAGCCGGGTGGCGCCTCTGCGCTGGCTCGGCCAGGGCTACACGTCGGTGGTGCGCGGCGTGCCCGACATCGTCTTCTTCCTGTTCTTCGTCATCGCCCTCGATCAGGGGTTCGAATGGATGCGGCATCAGGTGCTCTGCCCCGACTGGTCGGAGCCGATCCGCCGGGGCAATGATTTCGTCGTCTGTCCGGCGGCGAAGCTGCCGCTCTCGACCGCGCCGCAATGGGTTCATGAGACCTATGGTTTCCTGCTCGCGGTGCTGACCTTTGCCATCGTCTTTGGCGCCTTTGCCGCCAATGTTCTGTCGGGCGCGATGAAGGCGGTTCCCAATGCCCAGATCGAGACCGCCCAGGCCTATGGCATGACCGAACGGCAAAGCTTCTGGCGCATTCTGGTGCCGCAGATGTGGATCTTTGCCCTGCCGGGCCTGTCGAACCTCTGGATGCTCCTGGTCAAGGCCACGCCGCTTTTGTTCCTCCTCGGCGTCGAAGACATCGTCTACTGGGCGCGCGAGTTGGGCGGCACCAAGGGCAAGGTCTTTGCCTATCCCCATCCCGACTGGCGGCTGTGGTATTTCCTGGCACTCCTGGTCTTCTATCTCAGCCTCACGCAGATCTCCGAGGTGGTTCTGGGCCGGATCACAAGGCGTCTCAGCCGCGGTCAGGCCACTTTCGCGGGCGAGAAACAGAGAAAGGCGGCGGCCTGATGGAATGCTGGGACACGATCAGCGAATATGCCTTCCGCTCGCTCGGCTATGGCACGCGGGCGTTGCCGAAGACCGATTTCACCCTCTGCCAGCAATTCACCCTGATCGGCTCGGGCATGCTGTGGAACATCTATTTCGGCGTGCTGGCCCTCGCCTCCGGCTTCTTTCTGGCGACGGCCCTGGCGCTTGGCAAAGCCTCCGAGACCGCGCTCATTCGCAAACCCTGCGAATGGTTCATTTTCATCTTTCGCGGCTCGCCGCTCTTCATCCAGTTCTTTCTGGCCTATGAAACCTTCGTGCTTTTGCCGAAAGAAGGGATCGAGATTTTCGGCATCACCGCCGAAACCCGCTGGCTGACCAAGGCCTGGGCGGGGGCGCTGGTGGTGCTGTTCCTGAACACCTCGGCCTATTCCGCCGAGATCTTCTATGGCGCGCTGCGCTCGGTCCCCAAAGGCGATCTGGAGGCCGCGGACGCTTACGGCCTTTCGGGCTGGGCACGCTTCCGCCGCATCGTCTGGCCCACCATGCTGCGGCTCGGATGGCCCTCCTACACCAACGAGGCGATTTTCCTTTTTCACGCCACCACGCTGGTCTTCTTCTCTAGCTTCCCGGCCTGGCGGCAAAGCGGCGACGCGCTCTATTACGCCAGCTATTTCGCCGACAAGACCTTCAACCCCTTCATCCCCTATCCAATCGTCGCCTTCTATTTCATCGTGCTGACGCTTCTGGTGATCTGGGGCTTTGGCCGCGTGAACCGGCGGCTGAACCGGCACATGCCCGGACAGGCGAAGAAGATCCGCTATCGCCCGCAGCTGGTCCGCTGACCCCATGGGCACGGGCGGTGAGAGGACCGGCAAGCCCTGCTGCGCCCCCGCCGCCAATCGGTGTGCTGCCCCCCCTTCGGCGGCGCAGGGCCAGGGCCCGAAAACCCTGCCGCCCCTTTGCGCCATTCCCGGCGGCACAGCGCTTCTTGGCACCGATCACCCGATGATCCCCGACGACCGGGAAGCCCCGCTCAGGCGCAAACGCGTCAAACCCTTCCGGATGATGGAAACGGCCGTCACCAATGCCCTGTTCGCCGAATTCGTCGAAGACACCGGCTTTGTCACCGAGGCCGAGCGCTTCGGCTGGTCCTATGTCTTTCACCTTGATGCCGCCCGCGACGCGCCAGGCGTGCCCGGGGCGGAGTGGTGGCGCCGGGTCGACGGGGCCGACTGGCGGCGCATTCACGGGCCCGGCTCGGAGAATGTCTGGTCCGAAGATCATCCCGTGGTGCATATCTCCTGGAACGACGCGAAGGCCCTTGCCCAATGGGCGGGCGGGCGCCTGCCAACCGAGGCCGAATGGGAACATGCCGCGCGCGGCGGCCTGGGCGATGTGCGTTACCCCTGGGGCGACGCGGAGCCCGATGACACCGACCATCTGCCCTGCAACATCTGGCAGGGCCGCTTTCCCGACCACAACACCGGCGCCGACGGATATCGCGGCACTGCCCCCGCGCGCAGTTTCGCGCCCAATGGTTACGGGCTTTACAACATGGTCGGCAACACCTGGGAATGGACGGCGGAACCGTTCAAGCTGCGTTCGCTCAAGAAACGTCTGAAGGGCCACCACGGCAATCAGCCGCGCTCCAAGCTGATGAAGGGCGGCTCCTTTCTGTGCCACAAGAGCTATTGCTATCGCTACCGCATTGCCGCCCGCACCGGCACCTCCGCCGACACGTCGACCGCCCATCAGGGCGTCCGGCTGGTCTTTCCCTAGGCGAGGCTGGGCAGCCAGAGCACGATGGCGGGAAAGGCCACGAGGAGCGCGATGGTCACCGCATCGGCAATGAAGAAGGGCGTCACGCCCCGGAACACGTCCTGCACCGAAAGGTCTTCGCGCACGCCGGCCACCACGAAGCAGTTGAGGCCGATGGGCGGGGTGATCAGGCAGAACTCGGCCATTTTCACCACCAATATGCCAAACCAGATCGCGCACATGGTGCCCGACATCCCAAACGCGCTGTCAGCCGCCAGCACGTCTTCGCCGCCATTCAAGGCCATCACCGCCGGATAGACCACCGGCAGGGTCAGAAGCAGCATGCCGATGGCGTCCATGAACATGCCCAGGACCGCATAGGCCAGAAGGATGCAGATCAGGATCAGCAGCGGCGGATAGCTGAGCGAGGTAATCCAGTCGGCGAAGGCGCCGGGCAAGTCGGCAAAGCCGAGGAACCGGACGTAGATCAGCACGCCCCAGATGATGGTGAAGATCATCACCGTGAGTTTCGCGGTCTCCAGCAGCGCGTCTTTCAATTCCCGCAGGCGCATGCCCCGGAAAAGCGCCATCAGGAAGACGATGAAAGCGCCCACGGCGCCGCCTTCGGTCGGGGTGCCCCAGGCATCACCGAAGGGGTTGTAGACAAAGAAGATGATGATCACCACGACCGCGACGATGGGCAGCGCAGGCGGCAGGCTGACGAGGCGCTCGCGCCAGGTGAAGCCGCCCACGGGCGGACCGACGGTCTTGAAGATCACCGCGATACCGATGATCAGGGCGGCATACACGAGGGCCGAAAACGCGCCGGGGATGAAGCCTGCGAGCAGCAATTTCCCCACATCCTGTTCGACTATGATCGCGTAGATCACCAGAATGGCCGAGGGCGGGATCAGGGAGGCGAGCGTGCCCCCTGCGGCGACGACGCCTGCCGCGAAGCGTTTGTCATAGCCCACTTTCAGCATCTCGGGGATGGCGATGCGGGCGAAGACGGCGGCTGTGGCGACCGAGGCGCCGGAGACGGCGGCAAAGCCTGCAGTGGCAAAGACGGTGGAAACGGCAAGCCCGCCCGGCACCCAAGCGATCCAGCGTTTGGCGGCCTCGAAGAGTGCTGTCGTCAGGTTGGCGTAATAGGCCAGATAGCCGATCAGGATGAAGGTGGGGATCAGCGACAGCGCCTGGGCCGAGACCTTGGAATGGGGCACCTGCCCTGCGACTTTCACACTGATTTCAAGGGCTTTCCAGAAGCGTTCGGGATCGTAGCCAAAGCCGTTCCAGCGGAGCCAAACGAGGCCGATAAAACCCGCCATGCCGGCGGCAAAGGCCACGCGCATGCCCATGAAAACCATCACCAGCATCGCACCAGTGACCCAGAGACCGATTTCGATTTCCGTCACGACCGCTCTCCCAATTGATCGGCCTCGGCTGCGGCCTGTTCGGCCACCGATTGCACCAGCGGCACGGCGACGGGGTTTTCAAGGCCCAGCACAAGGGCGCGGGCGTAGCCCACGGCCTGCAGGATGAGGCGCAGGACGAGAACGGCAAAAGCCACGGGGACGACCAGTTTCGACGGCCAAATCGGCAGGCCGATGTCGATGGAACTGTCGCGGGAACAAAGGGGCCGGGCGCAGTCGAAAGAGCGGTCGAAATGGGACCAGGCGCCCCAGACGAGCGCGATCATCAGGGTGAGGATCAGAAGCACGGTGACGAGTTCTAGGAACCACAACAGACGGCCCCGAAGCTGGCCCACGACGATGTCCATGCGAATATGCACACCTTCGCGCTGAACGTAAGAGACGCCCATGATGGCGATGAGCGGCATCAGGGCTTCGATATAGTCGACATAGCCCAGGAGAGGCCCGTCCATCAGGCCGATGGCATCGAAGACCGGCGCGAGGAAGGTCTTGTCCAGTTGCCGACCGGAAACCGAATAGGCGGCGAGGAACATGAGCGAAAAGGCCGCGATGCCGGAGATGAGCGCCATGAAACGTTCGACCGGCAGAAGCGCGCGGTCGCATTTCGACAGAAGGCTCGAATCCGTCAGGACCGTGCTGGATGATGCCACTTAATCCTCCCCCAACCCGTGGTCGCGGCGGGCCTTTTTCGTGAGGCCGGCTTTGACCAATTCGTATGACACATCAATGTGTTGCTTGAGGTCCGCGTCCGACACCTTGTCCGGTTCATGGACCTGCAGCCAAGACATACCGCGGGATGCCAGATAGGGTGCAGGGCGGTGCCCCGGGGCGTCGCCCATCACCTCGAACACCATCGGCGTGACCTTGAAGGTGAAGGCCTCGTGATCCTCGTGCCAGCCGCAGAGAGCAAAGAGTTTGCCCGCGACTTTCCACACGTCGGAATTGCCCCATTGCACCACATGGATGGTGCCGGGCTTGGCCGCGCAATAGGCGTTGAAGTCGTCCCGTGTCATCTTGGCGATGGGGGCGGCACTGCCGCCCCCTGCCCTGATCAGTTGGACATCTTGGCTTCTTTGAGCGTCGATTGCACCAGGTCATAGAGTTCCTGACCGGGCAGGCCCTGGGCCTCCATATCGGCGATCCACTTGTCGCGGATCGGATCGGCGGCCACCTTACGGAACTCGGCGATCTGATCTTCCGAAATCTCGACCTTCTTCACGCCCTTTTCGGCCAGAACACCGTCCCATTTTTCAAGGAGTTGGCCGTAATTGGTGAGGTAGTGTTCGATCGCTTCGGGCACCGAGCTGTCCAGAGCTTCACGATGGGTATCGGACAGGCTTTCATAGGCGTCGATGTTCACCACCACGGGGCAGTTCACCGTGCCGGGGTTGAGGTTGGCGGTCCACCAATCGGCCTGGTTGATCGTGCCGAACGACAGATGCGCGTGCTGGGCGAAGGCGACCGTGTCGACCACGCCGGATTCCATCGCCTGATAGGCTTCGGTCGCGGTCACGGAGGTGGGCACACCGCCCACGGCCTCGAACGCCTGACCGATGCCGCCGGTGGCGCGGACCCGCATGCCATCGAAATCGGCCAGCTCATCGCGGGGTTCGCCGGTGCCGACAAGGTTGTATTGCGGCATGGGCGAGGTCATCAGCAGGCGCGCGTTCCACTGGGCCATCTCGTCGGTGGCGGCCGGGTGGGCGTAGACGGCGGCCGAGACGGCGACCTCTTCTTCCAGGTTGGAGACCCCCAGGAACGGCAGTTCCAGCACGGTGATCACCCGGTTCTTGTCGCGGTGATAGCCGGCGCAGAACTGGGCCATCTCGAAGGCGCCAATGGAGATCCCGTCGAGGTTTTCGCGGTTCTTCGACAGGCCCCCGTAAGAGACGTTCATGGTGAATTCGCCGCCGGTCTTTTCGGCAACCAATTCGGCAAGCTTTTCAACATGTTCGGTGAAGGCGCGGCGTTTGCCCCAGACCGAGACATTCCATTCGACGGCCATGGTTTCAGTGGCAAAGCCGGTGGCAAGCACCGCGAGCACGGCGCGGCTGATCATTTTGGACATGGTATCCTCCCGATGTTTTATGCCTCGGGGTTCGACAGCTGGGCCGGTTCCGCAAGGGGGAAGCGGCATTTTTTCTGACTTTTTCCCAGAGGTTTAGAAGCTGCAGCAAAAGACTGTGCGGAAACCCGCACGAAACCCGGTTTCGGATGTGCGGAAATCCGCACAGACCGGAGCGGGCTCAGTGGAGCCGCCGGGAGAGCGCCGCTCTGACCGCCCGGGCGAGGGTCTCGGAGGATGCGGATTTCGACAGGATCGGCATCGGGGCGCCCTGCCCGGGGCGCGCGCCGTCGCCGGCGACCCGGTAGAGCACCCGCGCGCCATGACCGCGCCGGCGCAACCGCGCGGCCAGATCAAACCCGCTGCCCCCGCCGGGCCATGTCAGATCCGCAATCATCAGGTCGAACGCCACGCCCTGATCGATCAGCCTCAGGGCCGCCATGCCGGAGGTGGCCGAGATCACCCGATACCCCAAAGCCTCCAGCGCGAGCTGCAGATCCAGCAAACCCGCCGCGTCATCCTCGACCACGAACACCGTTTCTCCCCGGCCCGGCGGCCTGTCCTGCGGACCGGAGCCCATCCGCGCCCGCGACATGGCCCGGCGCGCAGGGCGTCCGGGCAGCGGTTTCCCGGCAATGGTCTGAAGATGTTCGAGCGTGGAGCGCGCCGAATTGAGGCAGGCACCGGATGTCCTTGCCACCCCTTGTTTCATGGAGAGATCCGCCTCCGCCGCCCGCGATGATCGCAGGGTGCCCATGTCACCGGCGACACCCGCCACCGACCGGTCCCGCGACATGGAACGGATGCGGAGCAAGGCCAGGCTCAGCCCAAGCGCCAGCAGAACGCCTCCAAGGCTCACCACCCCCAGAGACCCGGAGCCGATGCTGTCCACAGCCTGCGCCTGCAGGAGCGTCGGCCCGAAGGCAAACGGCAGGACAAGACAAAACAAAAGGCGCGGCACGGGAACAGATATCAACATGGACTACACAATCTATGGTTGCGCAGACCCAGATAATGCACGCAGAACGCGATCTGTCAACGGTGGCGGGTCACCGCAGCGCCCCCGCCGCCTTCAGGGCCTGGTATTTGCCCTCGTCCCACCACCAGTAATCCTCACCCCGGATATAGGGCGGTTTCACCTCGGGTTTGCCGAAGACATCCCAATAGGCCAGCCAATGGGTGCCCTTGTGCCAGTTCGGCACCCAGAGGATCTTGTCGCGCAGCACCCGGTCCAACGCCTTCACCCGCGGCTCCAGCTCGGCCCGGCTGGGGGCGCCGATGATCTCCTCGATCAGCGCATCAACCACCGGATCCTTGACCCCTGCGAGGTTGAACGTGCCCGGCACATCGGCGCTGTCGGAGCCGAAGAGGTTGCGCAACTCCAGTGACGGGCTGAGCGAAACCGAAAGCCGGGCCACATAGGAATCATAGTTGAAATCCTCCTGACGCTGTTCCAGTTCGGCGCTGTCGATCAGTTCGAACCGGGCTTCGATGCCGAGCAGTTTGAGGTTTTCGGCAAAAGGCAGCACGATCCGTTCAA
This sequence comes from Silicimonas sp., assembly GCA_025800205.1. Classification (GTDB taxonomy): domain Bacteria; phylum Pseudomonadota; class Alphaproteobacteria; order Rhodobacterales; family Rhodobacteraceae; genus CALKXV01. The sequence goes on from JAOXSD010000019.1 coordinate 8,353, forward strand.
AGGCCGGGCCGTCATCGATGAAGGTGACCGACAGCACCTCCCCCGCCCCGTTGCGCCTCAGGCCATCGTCGCCGATCACCCAGCCGGCCTCTTCGAGAAGTGCGTTGGCCCGGCGGACCAGTTTTCGGTCGGTCTTGCGGGTGCTGGACACCGCCGGCACATAGGCCGGTTCGGTAAAGATCCGCTCGGGCAATTGCGCCCGGTAGCGTTCCAGCACCGCCAGTTCCGCCCCCTCGGCCATGCCGCGCGCCTCCAGCGGCGAGTTCTCCCAATAGGAATCGAGCCGGTCATAAAGCCCATAGAACAGGGTCTCGTTCGACCATTCGAAGTTGAACATCATCCCGATGGCTTCGCGCACCCGGCGGTCCTGAAACTTGGGCAACCGGGCGTTCAGATAGAACCCCTGCGCCCCCGAAGGCCGCCCGTCCTTCACCTCCTCGCGGATCACCCAGCCCTTGTCGAGCGCGGGAAACTCATAGCCGGTGGCCCAGATCGCCGAGAAGAATTCTTCGTGAAAATGGTAGACCCCGGCCTTCAGCGCTTCGAAAGCGGCGGTGCGGTCGGCGAAATATTCATAGCGGAAACAGTCGAAATTGTTCTTGCCCCGGTTCACCGGCAGATCGGCCGCCCAATAATCGGGATTGGCGCAATAGACGATCTGGCGCCCCGGATCGACCTTGTCGACCAGATAGGGCCCCGAGCCCAAGGGCGGCTCCAGGGTGGAACGGGTGAAATCGACGCTTTCGTAATAATGGGCCGGCAGGATCGGCACCTCGCCCAGCTGGGCGATCAGATCCCGGGTCGCGACCCCCTCGGCAAAGGTGGCGCGGACCTCGCGTTCGGACAGCGCCTCCACACGGGCCACATCGCGCAGAATGTTGCGATAGGTCGGATGCCCCTCCGCCTGCAGCGTCTCCACCGTCCAGACCACATCCGCCGCCGTCACCGGCGCCCCATCGGCAAACCGGGCGCCCGCGCGCAGCCGGTAGACCACCGAAGCGCGGTCCTCGGGATAGGTGATCGTCTCGGCCAGCAGCCCGTAGTAGCCATCCACCTCATCATAGGCGCGCACCAGAAGCGTGTCATAGATCCGGTTCAGCCCCTGGGCCGGTTCCCCTGCAAGGATGAACTGGTTGAGCGAATCGAAGGTGGACGAGGCGAGAAACCCCCGGAAACTCATGGTGCCGCCCTTGGGCGCATCGGGGTTCACATAGTCGAAATGAGGAAAATCGGCCGGGTATTTCAGGGCGCCGAAGGAGGAAATCCCGTGGCTCTCGATCAGATCGCCGGAACCCTGGGCGGCGGCGGGCCCTGCCCCTGAAAAACCGAGGGCAAGGGCCAGGCTGCAAAAAAAGATGCGCATATGTCTCTCCTGAGGTCTGCCGGAAAGCTAGCACCAACGGGCTTTCCGGCAAACGCTCAAGATCGGCGCGCCTCAGACCATGGCGCAGAGCATCTCGAACATGATCGACACGCCCAGAAACGCGGTGGCGGAGGTCGGATCGAAGGGGGGTGAGACCTCGACCAGATCGGCGCCCCGGATGTCGAGCCCGTAGAGATGGCGACAGACCTCAAGGGCCTGGAAGGAATTCGGCCCGCCCACTTCCGGCGTGCCGGTGCCCGGCGCAAAGGCGGGATCGACGAAATCGATATCGTAGCTCACATAGATCGGCGCCGTGCCCACGATTTCGCGGGCCTCCGCCATCACATCAGCCACGCCACGGGCAAAGAACTCCTCGATCCGGATGCAGCGCACGCCGACCGCCTCGGCAAAGTCGAAATCCTCATGATCATACATCGAGCCCCTCAGGCCGATCTGCACCACCCGCTTCGGATCCAGCAGTTCCTCCTCGATGGCCCGGCGGAAGGGCGTGCCATGGGTGAACATCTCGCCGTCGAAATAGCTGTGATAGAGATCGGTGTGGCTGTCGAAATGGATCATGCCCATCGGGCTGTCGGCAATGCCGCGCAGGATCGGCAAGGAACAGAGGTGATCACCGCCCGCAGTCAGGGGCCGGATGCCCGCCGATTTGAGCCCCGCGTAGAATTTGGTCATCCGCTCAAGCGAATCAGGAATGCTGGCCGGATTGGGCCCCACATCGCCCAGATCCGCACAGCGCGCAGCCTCGAACGGGCGCACGCCGGTCACCGGATGTTCGGCGCGGATCATGGTTGACGCATCGCGCAGCTGCCGCGGTCCGTGGCGCGGACCGGGCCGGTTGGTGGTGCCGCCATCCCAGGGCGCGCCCACCAGGCCGATTTCGATTTCATTGAAGCGGGCATGGCCCGGCGGCACATGGGGCAGGCGCATGAAACTGGGCACGCCTGCGAAACGCGGCAGATCGAAGCCCGAGACGGGAGTGAAGAAAGTGTCAGTCATTCTTGGTTTCTAACATCCTAACGAGGCCGTGAAAATGGCTGGAGGATTCCTGAAGCGGTTAAACAATTGGCAATCTGAAGGTCCTAGCGTGGCGCGGGTTTTCGCAATGGGATGAAAGTGACCGATGGCTGACCAGACCAAACCGAAGAAAAGATCGCTGCCGATCTTCGCGCAGGTTCTTCTGATACTCGTCGGCGCCTGCGCCACGATTGCCGCAACGCTCACCTGGACCGCCGAAGGCGGCTATCGGGAAATCGCCACCTTCTCCTTCGACACCCTGGCCGAGGGGCTGACCGAGGTGACGGCGGAACAATTGTCGCCGATGCTGATTGCGGGGGACATGGACGGCATTCACCAGCGGCTTGATGATCTGGCCGAGGTGACCGGGGTGATGAAAAGCTATGTGGTCACCGACGCGGCCGGCACCATTGCCACCACCTATCCCAAGGATTTCGTGCCTGCCGACCATGCCGAACTGATGGGGGTCAGCGACCAGACGCTGTCCGCCGACGGTTTCGTGATGAGCCATGGTGGCTTTTCCATGGCCGCCCCGATCCATGACAAGACCACCGGCGCCCTGATCGGCAGCCTGGCGATCGAATGGGAACCCAGCGCGATCTTCGGTCATATTGCCGAACAGCGCCTGCACAAGATCGGCATCAGTTTCGGCCTGGTGCTGGTGCTCGCCATTGTCGCAGGCTTTCTGGTGCGCCGCATGGTGACCAGCCCCCTCGAACAGATGACCAAACGCACCGCCGCCATGGCCGGGGGCGATCTCACATCGGAAGTTCCCGCCCTGTCGCGGGGCGACGAAATCGGCGTTATTGCCGGTGCGATGGAAAACCTTCGCGGCGAATTGGAAGCGGCAGAAGAGGCCCGGGTCGATGCCGCCTATCAGCGGGCGGGCTTCCAATCCTCCTCCACGCCCAATGTTATCTGCAACCGTGACCTGGTCGTCACCCATGCGAACCGCGCCTTTCTCGCCTTCGCCCGCGAACATGTCTCCGCCTTTGCCGCGCGCGGCGGCGGTTTCGATCCCGAGGGGTTCATCGGCACCGCGCCGGAGATCTTCCATCTGCCCCATGACGAAGCCCGCAAGGCGCTCGGCCGGGCCAGCTTCCCGCTCTCGGCCGAAACCGGTTTTGGCGATCTGCGGCTCGATCTGACCTTCTCGGAAGTGACCGACGAAAGCGGCAATGCAACCGGCTATGTGGTCGAATATTCCGACGTCACCGAAACCCGCAAGACCGAGGCGATCCTTTCCGCCATGGAAGAGGCGCAGCTGCGCGCCGATTTCGATGCCGAGGGCCGACTCGCCCGGCTCAACGGCCCGTTCCAGTCCCGGCTCGGTCACAACACTCTGCCCGACGCCCGGCTTGACGACATGCTGCGCGACGAACAGGGCGCGGGGCTGACCGAGACGCTCGGGCGCGGCACTCCGGTCTTCGGCAAGGTCGAAGTGCGCATTGACGGCGAAACCCTCTGGCTCGAGGGCAGCATCAGCCCGGTGCGCAGCAAGGACGGTGAAACCATCAGCTTTGTTCTTCTGGGCACCGATGTGACCCGCTCGCTCCGGGATCTCGCCGCCGCGACGGAGGAACGCGAACGGCGCGCGTCCGAACAGGCGGTCGCGGACAAGGGGATGCGCGAAGCGCTGACCCATCTCTCCGACGGGGATCTGCGCCACCGGATCAACGCCGCCTTTGCCTCCGATTACGAGCCTCTGCGCAGCAATTTCAACTCTGCCGTGGATGCGGTGGACACCGCGGTCGCGGAAATCATGAATTCCGCCGACAGTATCCTGGGGGAGGCCGACAATGTCACCTCCGCGGCCGAGGATCTGTCGAAACGGACCGAGCAGCAGGCCGCGACCCTGGAGGAAACCGCCGCCGCGATCTCGGAACTGACCACCTCCGTGGCCTCCGCCGCCGAAGGCGCCGGCAATGCCCAGAAGGTTGTGCTCGCCGCACGCGAGAACGCCGAAGCCTCGGGCCTTGTCGTGCAGGAAGCGGTCGATGCGATGGGCGAGATCGAGGCCTCATCGAACCAGATTTCCCGGATCATCGACGTGATCGACGAAATCGCCTTCCAGACCAATCTGCTGGCCCTCAACGCCGGTGTCGAGGCGGCCCGCGCCGGCGATGCCGGGCGCGGTTTTGCGGTCGTGGCCTCCGAAGTGCGCTCGCTTGCCCTGCGCTCCTCCAACGCCGCCCATGAGATCACCGATCTGATCTCCACCTCCGGCGACCACGTCAAACGCGGTGTCTCGCTGGTGGACAAGGCCGGTCAGGCGCTCACCGAAATCGTCTCCTCGGTGGGCAATATCGCCGAACATGTCACCTCGATTGCCGCCTCCACCAAGGAGCAATCCACCGGGCTTGACGAGATCAGCACTGCGATGAACCAGCTTGATCAGGTGACCCAGCGCAATGTGGCCATGTTCGAGGAAACCATGGCCGCCACTCAGACTGTGCAGATGGAAGCCAACACGCTCGTTGGCGTCACCGGCCGGTTCGAATGCAGCCGCGAAACCCCGGCGAATGACAGCGCCCCCAAACCCGCCGCGACCGCACCTGCAGCCCCCCCGCCCCAAAGCACCGGCAATCTCGCGCTGGCCACGGAGGAGGCCCCTTCCGAAGACAATTGGGAGGATTTCTGACCCGGAGCGGGCTCAGCCCCGCATCCGGGCCTGCTCCGGATCAAACTGCGGCCGGGCAAGCCGTCTTGCCCGCCGCATCTCGCCCAGGATCTCGATCTCGACCTCCATTTCGGGCTGCAGATGCGCCGCCTCCACCAGGCCAAAGGCCAGCGACACATCGCTCCAGTGGGCATAGCCCCCCGAAGTGCAGAAGCCGATCACTGCGCCATCCTTCCAGATCGGCTCCCAGCCCACCACATCGGCCTCTTCGGCCTCCACCTGGAAGGTCACCAAACGCCGGGCCGGACCGGTCTCGCGCTCCCGCTCCGCTGCCGCACGGCCGATGAAATCTGACTGTTTTCCAAAGGCCACGAAACGATCCAGCCCGCATTCCCCGACGCTGTAATCCGGTGAAAACTCCCGCTGCCACGACCCGAACCACCGGTCCAGCCGCAGCGACATCATCGCCCGCATGCCAAAGGGCCGGAGATCGAACGCCTCCCCCGCCTCAGAGAGAACCTGCCAAAGATGCCGCTGCACCATCGGGTCGCAATAGATCTCAAAACCCAGATCGCCGGTATAGCTCACCCGCTGCACAAGGCACGCAGCGGACCCGATCATCATCTCGCGCACAGCCATGAAGGGAAAAGCCGCATTTGACACATCCGCGCCACTGACCTCGGCCAGCAGCGCCCGCGCCTGGGGCCCGGCAATCTGAAACCCGGTCAATTGGTCCGAGATATTCTCCACCACCACATCGGCGACCCCGCGCAGATGATCCTCGAACCAGCGCTGATGCACCTCCTGACTGCCATAGCTTGCATTGAGCTGAAACCGCTCCTCGCCGACACAGGAGATGGTGAAGTCTCCCATCACCTTGCCCGACGGTGTCAACATCGGGCTCAGCGCCAGCCGTCCGGGTGCGGGGATCCGCCCGGCCATCACCCGGTCGAGCCAGGCCCGCGCGCCCTTCCCGGTGACCCGGAATTTCGAGAAATTATGCACCTCGTTGATGCCCACCTTCTCGCGCACATGGGTCACTTCCTGACGCACGGCCTCCCAGGCATTCGAGCGCCGGAAGGACGGGGTCTCGAACTGCGGCTCGCCGGGCAATGCGAAGTAATTCACCACCTCCAGCCCGTATTGCGCGCCAAACACCGCCCCCATATCGGCCCAAATGTCGTACATCGGCGTGGTGCGGAACGGACGCGCGGCGGGAAGCTCCTCATTCGGATAAGTCACCGAAAAGCGCCGCTGATAATTCTCGACAACCTTGGGCAGGGTATAGCCCGGCGTGGTCCAACGCCCGAAGCGCGCCACATCCATGGCACGTGGATCGCGCTCGGTCTCGCCTTCGATCATCCATTGGGCGAGGGTCAGACCGACGCCGCCGCCCTGGCTGAACCCGGCCATGACGGCGGCGGCGGTCCAGTAATTGCGCAGACCGGGCACCGGACCAACGAGCGGATTGCCGTCGGGGGCAAAGGTGAAAGGGCCGTGGATCACGCTTTTGATGCCGGCGGTTTCGAGGACCGGGAAGCGGCGATAGGCGAAGGCGACCGAGTCTTCGATTTTCTCGAAATGATCGTTGAGGAGTTCGTGGCCGAAATCCCAAGGCGTGCCGTCGACGGCCCAGGGTTCGCAGGGCTGTTCGTAAAAGCCGATGACAAATCCCTTGCCCTCCTGGCGCAGGTAGCTTTCGCCGCCGGGGTCCATCACATGGGGGATTTCCCGGGCACGGTTCGCAATCTCGGGCACCTCTTCGGTCACCAGATATTGGTGCGCCATGGGCAGAAGCGGCAGGTAGACCCCTGCCATGGCGGCCACTTCCCGGGCCCAGAGACCGGCGGCATTGACCAGATGTTCGCAAGCGATCGTGCCCTGTTCAGTGACCACATCCCAGCCACCGTCGGCCCGCGGGTTGGTTTCCAGCACCCGATTGTGGGTGACGATTTCGGCGCCGCCCATCCGGGCCGCGCGGGCATAGGCATGGGTGGTGCCCGATGGGTCGAGATGGCCGTCCAAAGGGTCATAAAGCGCACCCAACACCCCGTCGGTGTTGACGAAATCGGCCATCTCGCGGATCTCGTCCGGGTCGAGGATGCGGGTTTCCAGCCCCATGTAGCGGTGCTTGGCGCGCTCGGCCTTGAGCATGTCGAGCCGTTCGGGCGTGTCCGCCAGGGTCAGCCCGCCCACGTGGTGCAGCCCGCAGGACAGGCCGGTGATCTCCTCAAGCTCCCCATAGAGCCCGATCGTGTAACCCTGCAGCGCCGCCATGTTGGTGTCGCCATTGAGCGTGTGAAACCCGCCGGCCGCATGCCAGGTCGAGCCGCTGGTCAGATCCGACCGCTCGATCAGCATCACATCGGACCAGCCCAGTTTCGTCAGGTGATAGAGCACCGAACATCCGACGACCCCGCCCCCGATCACCACCACACGTATTTGCGTCTTCATTCCCGCCTCGCTGCCGTTTGCCGACAGAGTGACCGGGTCGCACCGCGTTGGCCAGTCAGTTCGCAACAAAATCCGGCAAATTCACAACCTCGCCGGTCGCCGCCGAATGCTGGGCCGCAAGCCCCATCTCGACCGCGCGCATCCCGTCCCGAAGCGACACCTCCGGCGCCCCGGCCCCGCGCACCACGTCAAGAAAGCGCGCGTGCTGGTAGAAGGTCGAGCCATTGTGGTCGCCGGCCGCCTGCAATTGCGGATCGACGGGGATCTCCACCATCTGCGGCCCCTTGGGGCTGCGCGGCGAAACGATCACCTGGGCGGTGGGCGGCGTGCCCAGATGGGTCGGCCAGAACCGGCCCGGCCCGGGCACCTTGGCCTCGATCTTGCCCTGCGGGCCGAGCCCGGTGATCTCCTCCTGATAGGTGGAGCCTTCGGCATACATGCAGAGTTCCAGCATGGCGCGGGCGCCACGGGCAAAATCGACGATCACGAAGGCGCCATCCCAGATATCCGGCACTTCGCCACCGTAGCTTTCATCGAGATGGTTCACATCTTGCCCGGCGCTGGCCATCACCCGCACCGGTTCATCGTCCAGAATATGCCGCATCAGGTCGAAGAAATGGCAACATTTCTCCACCAGCGTCCCGCCGGTGTTGCGGTTGAACCGGTTCCAGTCGCCGACCTTTTCAAGGAAGGGGAAGCGATGCTCGCGGATCGTCAGCATGGTCACGCCACCGGTGGCGCCGCGCGACTGTTCGATAAAGGTCTGCACCGGCGGCATGTAGCGGTATTCCATGCCGACCCAGATCGGCGCCGGATAGCTTGCCTCGAGACGCGCCAGCTCGGCCAGGTCATCCACATGGGTGAAGAGCGGCTTTTCGATCAGCAGCGGCAACGGACGCGTCTCGGCGATCTCGGCGAATTGCGCCACATGAAGATGGTTGGGCGAGGCGATCAGCAGGCAATCAAGCGCCTCCACCTGGAGCAATTCGGCAATCGATCCGCACATGCGCGCATTGGGGGCAATCGCCTTGGACGCATCGGCCATGATCTGATTGGGCTCGAAAATCGCGGCCACCCGCGTGTCGGGCAAAAGCGCAATATTGCGCAGATGTTCCTGGCCCATCATGCCGCAGCCGATCACCCCGTAATTCACAACCTTGCCCATTCCGATCCCGTTCCTTTTGGCAGCGCGCGCCTCCTTACACCGGGAGGCGCTGCCCTGAAACCCCTGCCTGCAACAAATTGATACGGTATTGATGCACTCGCCTTCCAATGCTAGGCAAGGGGAAATTCAGCCATGTGAGAAACGCCCATGACCGTGGTTCCCATCACCTCACCCGATCTCGATGCTGCGGAAATCTCGTGGTTTTCCGCGCTCTGTTCCGATGATTACCAATTCCTCGGCGTGCCCGACGGGGCGCTGCGCTCGTCCTGGTCCCATTGCCGGGACATCGTGCTGGAGGCCGAAAAACAGGGGTTCCGCAACATTCTCTGCCCCTCGTCCTACCAGGTGGGACAGGACACGCTGAGTTTCGTGGCGGGGGCCGCCCCGCTGACCTCGAAGATCAACATGCTGGCGGCGGTGCGCTGCGGCGAGATGCAGCCGATCATGCTGGCGCGCACGCTGGCGACGCTCGATCACATGCTGGAAGGGCGGTTGGTGATCAATATCATCTCGTCCGATTTCCCCGGTGAAAAGGCCGACAGCGCCTATCGTTACCAGCGCTCGCGCGAAGTGGTGGAAATCCTGCGCCAGGCCTGGACCCGGGAGGAAATCAACTACGCCGGCGAGATCTATAATTTCGAAAACGTGCCCACGGGGCCGGCCAAACCCTATCAGCAGAACGGCGGGCCGCTGATGTATTTCGGCGGCTACTCGCCCCAGGCGCTCGACCTGTGCGGACAGCATTGCGACGTCTACCTCATGTGGCCCGAGACCAAGGACCAGATCGCCGAACGCATGAAGGCCGCAGCGGCCGCCGCCGCCGAATACGACCGCACCCTGAACTACGGGTTGCGCGTCCACATGATCGTCCGCGACACCGAGGCGGAGGCGCGCGAATATGCCGACTACATCGTCTCGAAACTCGATGACGAATACGGCCAGCTGATCCGCGACCGGGCCCATGACAGCGCCTCGCTCGGGGTCAGCCATCAGGCCCGCGCCCGCGAGCTGGCGGACCAGTTCGGCTATGTGGAACCCCATCTGTGGACCGGCGTCGGCCGCGCCCGCTCGGGCTGTGGCGCGGCGCTCGTGGGCTCGACCGATCAGGTGCTTTCGAAGATCGAATCGTACCAGAAAATGGGCATCCGCGCCTTCATCTTTTCGGGCTATCCGCATATGGACGAATGCAGGCATTTCGGCGCCAAGGTGCTGCCGGAGTTGAAAACCTGCTCCTTGCCCCATGTCTATGGCAGGGTGCCCGAACAAACCCCGGCAACACCGCTGGGCGCAGGAGAACGCGTGTGATGGAACGGATCGAACTTGCAGGTGGCGTGTCGCTCAGCCGTCTTGTCTATGGCATGTGGCGTGTGGGCGATGATGCCGACACCTCGCCCGCCCATATCCGCGCCAAGATCGAAGCCTGCCTGGCCCAGGGCATCACCAGCATCGACCAGGCGGATATCTATGGCGACTACAGCGCCGAAAGCCTGCTGGGCGCCTGCCTGAAAGACAGCCCCGGCCTGCGCGACAAGCTCGAGATCGTGACCAAATGCGACATCGTCGCACCGGCCGGGCGCTATACCTCGGCCCGGGTCAAGCATTACGACACTTCGCCCGCCCATATTGCCAAATCGATCGAAACCTCGCTGTCGGAAATGGCGATCGACCATATCGACCTTCTGCTTCTGCACCGGCCCGACCCGCTGATGGATGCCGAGGCCACCGGCCGCGCCCTTGATGACGCCGTCGCCTCGGGCAAGGTCCGCGCGGTGGGCGTGTCGAACTTCCACCCCTGGGACTGGAGCCTGCTGCAATCGGCCATGTCGACACCGCTGGCGACCAACCAGATCGAAATGAGCCTGGCGGAACATTCCGCCTTCACCAACGGCGATCTCGCCTATCTGCAGGAACGCAAGGTGGCACCGATGGCCTGGTCGCCCCTGGGCGGCGGCTCGCTTTTCGCGGCCGGAGCCGAAGGGGCATTGCGCTCGGAAGTGTCGAAAGTGGCCCTGAAGAACGGCGTCGAAGAAGCCGCGGTTGCCGTGGCCTGGCTGCTTGCCCATCCCGCAAGAATCCTGCCCGTGCTCGGCACCAACCGGCTTGAGCGGATCGCGGCGATTTCGGACGCGCTGAAGGTGGAGATGGACCGCGAAACCTGGTTCGAACTTTACACCGCCGCCCTGGGACGCGAAGTCGCCTGATGAACCGCTTTGTCCCCGGCCCCGACACCGCCCACGACTACCGCGCCGCCCTTGGCCGTTTCGCCACCGGCGTGACCGTGGTGACCTGTCAATCGGCACAGGGGCCGCTGGGCATGACGGTGAATTCCTTCGCCTCCGTGTCGCTCGACCCGCCGCTTGTGCTCTGGTCGCCCGCGAAATCGTCGTCGCGCCACAATGCCTTCGTCATGGCCGAACGCTTCGTCGTCCATATTCTCGGCAAGGAACAGCAGGACACCTGCAACCAGTTCGCCAAGGACGGTCTGAACTTCCATGGGCTGGAGATGACCACCTGCGAAGGCGGCGCGCCGCTGATCCTTGGGTGCCTCGCGCATTTCGAGTGCAGCCGCTACGCGGTTCATGACGGCGGCGATCACACGATCATCGTCGGCCGGGTCGAAGCGGCCGCCGCCAAGGACGGCAAACCCCTGGTCTTCGCAGGCGGCATTCTGGGCGGATTTGCCGACTAACATCGGCAAAAATTGCGTATTTTCAAAGGCTCTTGACTAGCAATATGTCTAGGCAAGGCTGTTTCTATGAACAAGAAAAACGGGTTATCGAGATATCGACGTTTAAAACTGGTTGAGGCCTTCTGCGCCGATCTGACCGCCACCCAGACGGCGGTGATGCTCGGCCTCAACCGCAACACCGTGAACCGCTACTACCGGCTGTTTCGCGAGCACATCCGG
>JAOXSD010000032.1 GCA_025800205.1 Silicimonas sp.
CGAGATGGTGATGCCGCGCGCCTTTTCTTCCGGTGCCGCGTCGATCTGGTCGTAATCCTTGAACTCGCCGAACTGCTTGGTGATCGCAGCGGTCAGCGTCGTCTTGCCGTGGTCAACGTGGCCAATGGTGCCGATGTTGCAATGCGGCTTTGAACGGTCAAACTTTTCCTTCGCCATGCCCTTAGTGCCTCTAACAGGGTGAATATCCGGGGCGCATTTATGGCATTGGGGCCGGAAATTCAAGCGTCAGTTGCTTGCGGCGCTTTCTTTGATGTCCCGGGCCGAGTTGGTGTCGATTTTCGGCGCGTTCACCTGGGCGTCATAGGGCACCCGGACCTGGCCTTCGCGGGGCGCGAACCACTCAGGATTCTTCTTCAGCCAGTTTTCGATGGCCCGCGCCGCACTGGCAGAGAGATTGTCCAATTGCGCCTCGGCAGAGCGCACATAGCCGGAGCCGATCACCGGCACCGCATTACGGAACCCCTCGCCTGCAAAGATGCGTTCCGGCTTGTCGTTGAGCTTCTTCTGGGTGCGGTTGTCAAAGACGGTGACATCCAGGATCATCACCGATTGCGGCGCATAGACCACCGGGATACCGGGCTGGGCAAGCACGATGCCGCCGACCACGATACCGAGGTGATAAAGCCCGTCACCATCATAGCGGCGCAGACGTTTCGCCACCGCATTCTGCACCGAAGTTTCCAGTTGGGTCTCGGTAAAATCCCGTGAAAACGGGCCCTTGGTCACATTGTCGGCAATGGCGATATTGTGGCCAAGGCGAAACTGACCCAGCGGTTCGGGGGGCTGGGTGAGGTCTTCTTCCTTGGTGGAACAGGCGGCGAGCAGCAAAAGACTCAACCCGAGAATCACGTTTCGCATCACCCTGCCCTCTTGCCCGTTTGCCCCGTTCTAGCGCGCCCGGGCGCTCAGGTGAACCGGTTGTTCTGGGGAAAGCCGCGCGGCGCCATCCGGCCGGCGGAAGCGCGCGCGCCCGTCCATTCCTCAAGATCGGTCACCGTGCGGGTGCGCCCGGCGGGATCGAGCCAGGTCAACCCGTCAGCCCGGGTGAAGGTGCGGGCATCGGACAGCCCGCCGTCCTTGTATTTCTGCAGCCGCACGCCCTTGCCGCGCGCCATTTCGTTCAGATCCGAAACCGGGAAAACCAGCATCTTGCGGTTTTCGCCCACCACCGCCACATGGTCGCCCTCGACCGGGGCACAGATGGCGGCTTTCACATCGCCGCGCACATTGAGCACCTGTTTGCCCGCGCGGGTCTGGGCGATCACATCCTCTTCGGCGACAACGAACCCGTCGCCGGCCGTCGAGGCGACCAGACGTTTGGCGCCGGGGCGGTGGATCACCAGCGCCACGATCTCGGCCTCATTGGGCAGATCCACCATCAAGCGCAGCGGCTCGCCCATGCCGCGTCCGCCGGGCAGATTGGAGGCGGAAATCGTGTAGAACCGCCCGTTGGTGCCGAAGACCAGCAGGCGATCCGTCGTCTCCGCATGGAAGATGAACCGCGGCCCGTCGCCATCCTTGAACTTCAACTCGCGATTGAGGTCGATATGGCCGGTCATCGCCCGGATCCAGCCCATGCGCGAACAGACCACGGTGATCGGCTCACGGTCGATCATCGCCTCGAGCGGCACCTCTTCGATCTCGACCGCTTCGGCGAACTGGGTGCGGCGCTCATCGCCGAAATCCTTCTTCACCTGACGCAGCTGGTCGGCGATGGTCTTCCACTGGCGACCCTCGTTTTCCAGCAGGTCTTCCAGATCGGCGCGTTCGGCGGTGAGTTCGTCAAATTCGCGCTTGAGTTCGAGTTCCTCAAGGCGGCGCAGACTGCGCAGACGCATGTTGAGGATCGCGTCGACCTGCACCTCGGTCAACTCGCCCTCGCCCGGCAGGGGCGTCTTGTAATCCTTGTCCGACAGCGCGCGCGGATGGTCCTTCGACCAATCCTCGCGCATCAGCGCCGCCTTGGGATCATCGTCATAGCGGATGATGTCGATCACACGGTCGAGGTTCAGAAAGGCGGTGATGAAGCCTTCCAGCACCTCCAACCGGTGGTCGATCTTGTCCATCCGGTATTTCGAGCGGCGCAGCAGCACGTCGCGGCGGTGGGCGAGGAAGGCGCGCAGCACCTCTTTCAGCGAGGCGACCTTGGGCGTGACCCCGTCGATCAGCACGTTCATGTTCAGGCTGAACCGGTTTTCCAGATCGGAATTGCGGTAGAGCATGTTCATGAGAACGTCGGGATCGACATTCTTGGAGCGCGGCTCCAGCACGATGCGGATGTCTTCGGCGCTTTCGTCGCGCACATCGGCCAGGATCGGGACTTTCTTGGTCTGGATCGCCTCGGCGATTTTTTCGATCAGACGGCTTTTCTGCACCTGGAACGGGATCTCGGTGACCACGACCTGCCACTGGCCGCGCCCCAGATCCTCGACCTCCCATTTCGCCCGCACCCGGAAACCGCCGCGCCCGGTGCGATAGGCCTCGGCAATCGCCTCGGGCGGTTCGATGATCGTGCCGCCGGTGGGGAAATCGGGGCCTTTGACATAGTCGAACAGGGTCTCGTCGCGCACCCGCTCGGAATTCTCGGCCTTGGCGAGATGAATGCAGGCGTCGCAAAGCTCGGTGATGTTGTGGGGCGGGATGTTCGTCGCCATGCCCACGGCGATGCCGCTGGCACCATTGGCCAGAAGGTTCGGAAAGGCGGCGGGCAGGACGACGGGTTCTTCAAGACGGCCATCGTAATTGGCGCGGAAATCCACCGCGTTTTCATCGAGCCCCTGCAAGAGAGCCTCGGCAAAAACCGTCATCCGCGCTTCGGTGTAACGCGAGGCGGCCGGGTTGTCGCCGTCGATATTGCCGAAATTGCCCTGACCATCCACCAGCGGGTAGCGGACGTTGAAATCCTGGGCGAGCCGCGCCATGGCGTCGTAGATCGCCCCGTCCCCATGGGGATGGAAATCCCCCATCGTGTCGCCGGAGATCTTGGCCGATTTCAAAAAGCCGCCATTGGGCGAAAGCCGCAGGCGGTTCATCACATAGAGGATGCGCCGGTGCACCGGTTTGAGCCCGTCACGCACGTCGGGCAGCGCCCGGTGCATGATCGTCGAAAGCGCATAGGTCAGATACCTGTCGCCGATGGCGCGGCGCAGGGGTTCGGCCAGGTTGTTGCCCTCGATCTCGGGGTGGTCCGGGGTCTCGCTCATGGTCATGTCTTAGACCCGCGACCGGCCGGGGTAAAGCCGTCATGCCGTTGCGACACTATGAGCGGATTTTCGCTATTTTCCCCTTACATTCGCCCCCCGACTCAGAGAATAGAGAGCCCCTGCTCGTTTGGTATTCAGTGTCCCTTGGGGGGAAACAAAATGTTGAGATTGTTGAAATTTGTCGCGGTCACCCTGACCGCGCTCCTGCTGCTTTTGGAGACCTATGGCGACCCCGCGCGGCGTCCGGAGGTCAGCCGCGCCGCACCCGCCACATCGTCGCTGGCGGATTTCGCCGGGCTGGCCGAGCGGGTGGACGCGCGCGCACACGCGCCGCGCCCGTCCGAAGCCGAGGCGGTCGCCCTTGCGCTGGCCACCGGCCGGGCCGGGCGCGATGCCCGCGCCGCCCAGCCGAAGATCTGGCGCGGTGCCGTCGGCGCAGAGGCGGTGGTCGCTGCCACCCTGCCGCAGGATCTGTGGTATGTTTCGGGCAGCAAGGTGAACCTGCGTCAGGGGCCCGGATCGCGCAATGCGGTGGTGGCCCAGGTGACCCTGGGCACCGAGGCGCTGGTGATCGACCAGCGCGGAAAATGGCTGCAGATCGAAACCACCGATGGCCGCACCACCGGCTGGATTTTCGGCAAGTATCTGGCGGATCAGAAGCCGGGCTGAGACCCGCGCGGGCGTTTTGTTGACAGCCGGTTCGGGGGGCTCCATGTGTCTGGAATTCCCCGAGCAGAAGGCGCACGCATGTCCGACCCCCGCAAGACCATCCTGATCACCGGCTGCTCCTCGGGCATTGGCTATGATGCGGCCCATGGGCTCGCAAAACACGGCTGGCGGGTCTTTGCGACCTGCCGCAAGCCCGAGGATTGCGCCCGGCTCGAAGGCGAGGGGCTGGAAAGCTTCGTTCTGGATTACGAGGATCAGGCGGGCATGGAAGCTGCCGTGGCCGAGGTGCTGTCCCGCACCGGCGGCACGCTGGATGCAGTTTTCAACAATGGTGCTTACGGCTTTCCCGCCTTTGTCGAAGACGTGCCGGTGGCGGCAATGCGGGCGATTTTCGAGACGAATTTCTTTGGTCAGCACGAATTGACCCGCCTGTTGATGCCCACATTTCGGGCGCAGGGGCACGGGCGCATTCTGATGAATTCCTCGGTTCTCGGCTTTGCCGCCCTGCGCTGTCGCGCGCCCTACAATTCCACCAAATTCGCCATGGAAGGCTGGGCCGATACCTTCCGGCTGGAACTGCGCGGCAGCGACATCCATGTGGTGCTCATCGAACCGGGGCCGATCACCAGCGACATCCGGCTGAAATCCCAGCCCCATTTCGAGAGATGGATCGATCCCGCGAAATCAGTCCACAAAGCGGCCTATGAAAAGGCGGTGATCCCGCGCCTTTACGCGGCAGGCGGCAAGCCCGACACGTTCGAATTGCCCGCCTCCGCCGTGACCCGACAGGTGATCCGCGCGCTCGACGCCAAACGCCCGAAAGCGCGCTACCGGATCACCACGCCGACCAAGATGTTTGCCGCGCTCAAGCGCATTCTGCCCACAAGGGCGCTGGATAAGATCCTCGGCAGCGTCTAAATCGCGCAGCCCGCACCCCCGCGCTTCGCTTTTGCCGGAAAAGGCCCTAGGTGGGGGACAGGAAGGGAAATCCCATGCTGTTACAAGACCCGTTGTTCCTCGTTGTTGCCGCCGCCGTGCTTCTGGTGCTGTTCATCCTGCTGACCGGGATCGGCGGCTTTGCCAAAGGCGGCGATTTCAACCGCAAACATGCCAACCGGATCATGCGCTATCGCATCTATGCGCAGGCGGTCGCCATCGCGCTGATTCTCGTTTTTGTCTACTTTCGCCGCGGAGGCTGAGATGGTCGTTCTGAACAAGATTTACACGAAAACCGGCGATGCGGGCGAAACCGCGCTGGGCAATGGGGCGCGGGTCGCAAAACATGCGCTGCGGGTGACGGCCTATGGCACGGTGGACGAATTGAACGCGACCCTGGGTCTGGCGCGGCTCCATGCCGACGGCGAGGTGGATGCGGCGCTCTCGCGCATTCAGAACGACCTTTTCGATCTGGGCGCCGATCTCTGCCGTCCCGACATGGCGATGGACAGCGAGGCGGGTTACCCGGTGCTGCGTATGTCTGAGGATCAGACCAAACGGCTGGAGGCCGAGATCGATGACATGATCGCGGAACTGGAGCCGCTCAGATCCTTCATCCTGCCCGCCGGATCGCCGCTGGCCAGCCATCTGCATCTGTCGCGCACGGTCGCGCGCCGGGCCGAACGGCTGGCGGTGGAACTGGCAACGGTGGAAGAGGTGAACCCGGCCGCGGTGACCTATCTCAACCGGCTGTCGGACTGGTTTTTCTGCGCGGCCCGCATCGCCAATGATGCAGGCCGGGCCGATGTTCTGTGGCAGCCGGGGGCCAATCGCTGACCCCGGCCTAAGCGCTTCAGGCGATCGCCTTCACGCGCGCGGCCAGACGGGAGATTTTCCGCGAGGCGGTGTTCTTGTGGTAGATGCCTTTCGACACACCGCGCATCAGCTCGGGCTGGGCGGCTTTCAGAGCAGCGGTCGCGGCGTCCTTGTCGCCCGAATCAATCGCTTCTTCAACCTTGCGCAGGAAGGTGCGGATGCGCGAACGGCGGGCTTTGTTGACTTCGAGACGGCGGGCGTTCTGACGCGCGCGCTTCTTGGACTGGGGCGAATTTGCCATGGTGGGGTCCCTTTTTCTGGGTCGTATCGGTTGAACGCGAAAGACCCACTCCGGCCTGATCGACCGGCGGACACATAGCCTAAGCGGGCTCCACGCGCATGTTCAGCGGGCGGGATAGACGATTCACGCCAGCTTGAAAAGCCCCTATTTGTCGCGGAATTGCGGTTCGCGCTTTTCCAGAAAGGCCGACATGCCTTCCTTCTGGTCTTCGGTGGCAAACAGCGCGTGGAACATGCGGCGTTCGAAGAGCACCCCTTCGCGCAGCGTGGTTTCATAGCTGCGATTGACCGATTCCTTGACAACCATGGTGGTCAGCATGGATTTTTCGGCGATTTTCTGGGCCGCCGCCTGGGCTTCTTCCATCAGCTTCTTGGCGGGCACGACGCGGCTGACGAGGCCGGAGCGTTCGGCCTCATCGGCATCCATGAAGCGACCGGTCAGGTTCATCTCCATCGCCTTCGACTTGCCCACGAAGCGGGTCAGACGCTGGGTGCCGCCAATGCCTGCGACCACGCCCAGGTTGATCTCGGGCTGGCCGAATTTGGCGGTGTCGGCGGCGAGGATGAAATCGCACATCATCGCCAACTCGCAGCCGCCGCCCAGCGCATAGCCAGCAACAGCGGCGATGATCGGCTTGCGGCAGCGCAGGATCGCCTCGGTCTCGCGGGTGAAAAGGTCTTCGTCAAAGACCTGCTGGAAGGATTTCTCCGACATTTCCTTGATGTCGGCGCCTGCCGCAAAGGCCTTGTCGGACCCGGTGAGGATGATGCAGCGCACCTTGTCGTTTTCGGCGGCTTCCGTCACCGCCTGGCTGAGCTCCATCAGCAGCTCCCGGTTCAGCGCATTCAGCGCATCGGGCCGGTTCAGGCGGATGGTGGTGACATGTTCTTCGGTCTCCACCGCGATCGTTTCATAGGCCATTGGGCATCATCTCTGCATTTCGGTCAGCGCTAAGGGTTAGCAGCCCGGCGGGCGGGATCAAGCTATCTTTGGCAGAGCGGGCAGTAGAAACTGGACCGGCCCGACTGGACCACTCTGGAAATTTCTCCATTACAATCAGGAGATTGACAGGGTTCGCCTTCCCGATCATAGACCCGGAACGCATGCTGGAAATAGCCCAGTTCGCCATCGGTCTGGCGGTAATCGCGCAGGCTGGAGCCGCCTGCTTCGATCGCTTCGCCCAACACATCGCGGATCAGCGGAACAAGGGAGGCAAGCCGGGTTTCGGAGATTCGCGCCGCCTGACGCAGGGGCGAAATGCCTGCGCGATAGAGCACCTCGCAAACATAGATATTGCCCAGACCGGCGACGATCTTCTGGTCCAGCAGGGCCGATTTGATCGGGGAGCGGCGGGGTTTCAGGGCGGCGACCAGATAGGCTTCGTTGAAGGCATTGCCGAAGGGCTCGGGCCCCAACACACGGATCAGCTTGTGGTCGTCAAGCCTGTCGGTGGGGATCAGATCCATGGCCCCGAAACGACGCGGATCGTTGAAGGTGACGCGGCCACCGTTGTCCAGATGGAAGACCACATGGTCGTGTTTTTCAGGTGCGGGGTGGTCATGATGGAACTGACCCAGCGGATCGCCGGAAATCAGGATCCGGCCCGACATGCCCAGATGGATCAGAAGCGTTTCGCCGCCCGAAAGATCGGCGAGGATGTATTTCGACCGCCGCCGAAGCGCGGTGATCGTATCGCCGGTCAGCCTTTGGGCCATGTTTTCGGGAAAGGGCCAGCGCAGATCGGGGCGGTTCACCTCTGCGCGGGTGATGTTTGCCCCTTCCATCACCGGCAGAAGGCCCCGGCGGACGGTCTCGACCTCGGGCAGTTCAGGCATGGCACCCTGCGACGATTCTCCGCCTCGCCGCGCGATTTTCCTGCGCCCATATCACCTTGCGAGATGCCACCTGCCTTTGCCCTCTGTTCTTTGCCGCAACCGGGGTATAAGGCACGGCACAGACCCGGAAGGAAAGCCCCGGAAGATGACGATGAACGACGAGACCAGCAAAACCACCCATTTCGGCACCCGCGAGGTGCGTGAGGATGAAAAGGCCGGGCTGGTCCATGGGGTCTTTTCCTCGGTCGCCTCGCGCTATGACGTGATGAATGATGTCATGTCCATGGGCATTCACCGGCTCTGGAAAGACGCGATGATGGATTGGCTGGCGCCGCGCCCCGGTCAGCGGTTGCTGGATGTGGCGGGCGGCACGGGCGATGTTTCCTTCCGGTTTCTGAAGCGGGCCGGCGAGGCGTCGGCCGTGGTGCTCGACATGACCGAGGCGATGCTGGTCGAAGGGCGCAAGCGGGCCGAGGCGGAGGCTTTGTCGGACAGTCTCGACTGGGTGACGGGCGATGCGATGGCGCTGCCCCTGCCGGACAATTCTTTCGACGTCTACACGATTTCCTTCGGCATCCGGAATGTGACGCGGATCCCCGACGCTTTGTCGGAAGCCTATCGGGTGCTGCGCCCGGGCGGGCGGTTGATGGTGCTGGAGTTTTCGCAACTGCCCAATGCGGGGCTGCAGAAGGCCTATGATCTTTATTCCTTCAATGTGATCCCGCGCATGGGCCAGGCGATCGCCAATGATCGGGACAGCTATCAGTACCTGGTCGAATCGATCCGCAAGTTTCCCGATCAGGACACCTTTGCCTCGATGATCCGCACGGCCGGATTCGAACAGGTGAAATATCGCAATCTTTCCATGGGGATCGCGGCGCTGCATTCGGGGTGGAAGCTCTAGGTGCGCGGCCCCCACAACATTCTGCGCCTCATTCGCACGGGCGCTACTTTCGAACGCACCGGCGCCATGGGCGTGGTGCTCGAGGCGATGGAAGCGCCTGCTTCGCTGCGGTTGGCCGCGCGCATCCTGGGCTGGCCGTTCAAGTGGTTGGGATACAAGGGAGATCCGTCCCTGTCGCCTGCGCCGCGCGCCCTCACCGCCCTCGGGCCGGCCTATATCAAGTTCGGTCAGATCCTGTCGACCCGGGCCGATGTGGTGGGCGCCGAACTGGCCAGCGAATTGCAGGTGCTCCAGGACAAGCTGCCGGCCTTTCCGACATCAGAGGCCCGCGCCATGGTGGAGGCCGAAATCGGCCAGCCGGTGGAGGCGCTTTTTTCCGATTTCTCCGAACCGGTGGCGGCCGCGTCGATCGCCCAGGTGCACAAGGCCCATCTGGCCGAAACCGGCACGCCGGTGGCGGTGAAGGTGCTGCGCCCGAAGATCGAAGCCGCCTTTCGCCGGGACATCGACGCCTTCTATTTCGCTGCCCGGATGATCGAGGCGCTGTCGCCCGGATCGCGCCGGTTGCGTCCGATGGATGTGGTGGCCCATTTCGAAGGCGTGGTGATGGGCGAGCTGGATCTGCGGCTGGAAACCGCGGCAGGCGCCGAATTCGAAGCCAATACCCTTGAAGACGACGGGTTTCATGTGCCGAAACCGCGTTGGGATCTGTCCTCGCGCCGGGTGATGACGCTGGAATGGGCTGACGGGATTCCGCTTGGCGATCTGGCGGCGATTGACGCGGCGGGTCATGACCGGGTGCGGCTGGCGGAAAAGGTGCTGACCACCTTTCTCAGCCATGCGCTGCGCGATGGCTATTTCCACGCCGACATGCACCAGGGCAATCTGCAGGTGGCCGCCAATGGGGATCTGGTGGCGCTCGATTTCGGGATCATGGGGCGGATCGATGAATACACCCGCCGGGTTTATGCCGAGATCCTGATCGGGTTCATCCGCAAGGATTACCAAAGGGTGGCGGAGGTGCATTTCGAGGCCGGTTATGTGCCGGCCAATCAGGATGTCGATGAATTCGCCCGAGCGCTCAGGGCGGTGGGCGAGCCGATCTTCGGGATGGATGCGAGCCAGATCTCCATGGCGCGGCTCTTGAGCTATCTTTTCGAAGTGACCGAGCGGTTCGGCATGGAAACCCGCACCGAGTTGATCCTGCTGCAGCGCACCATGGTGGTGGTCGAAGGGGTGGCCCGGTCCCTTGATCCGCATATCAATATCTGGAGCACGGCGCGCCCGGTGGTGGAGGCCTATATCAAGGATTCCATGGGGCCGAAGGCCATGCTGCGCGATCTGGTGCGCACCGCCCAGGTGCTGAGCCGGTTCGGCCCGCGCTTTCCGCAGATGGCGGAGGATTTCCTGATCCGTCAGACCACCCGGCCCGATCCGGTGCCGCGATCGAACCGTTGGGTTCACTGGGGGGCTCTGGCGGCCATGGGCGCCCTGGGGCTGGTCATCGGGTTGATGCTCTGAACAGGGCCGCTGTCCCGGCAGGGCCGCGACCGATCAGAGCGGATCGACCGGATCGCGCAGGGCGGTGATATCGTCAGAGGGGATCTTGGTGCCACCGGCCATGACAAGTTCGACCCCGTTGGGGCCCTGCCGCGCTTCGGTGATGCGGGCGTAATGGGGCACCGCCTCGGTGGCGACCACCTCACCACGGCTGGAACTGGCCAGTTCCAGCGTATAATTGCCCGCAGGCAGCGGCGTGCCGGATTTGCCGATGCCGGCCCATTGGATCACCTCCTGATCGAGCGGCACCGCTTCGCGGGCCACTTCGGCGCCAAAGGCATCCTTGACGATCAACTCGGCCCCATCGGCGCCGGGAGCGGGGTTGAGGGCAAGATCGACCGGAGTGCCGTCGAACGCCACGGGGGCCGTGACCCGCGCATCCATCCCGACCCAGCCGGCCAGCTGGGCGAGACCGGTGCCGCCAAAGCCGCTGGCCATCTGTTCCAGCAGATCATTGGTGCGCACCTGCTGTTCCACGCCCGAGAACGTGGCGAGCTGGACCGCGAAATCCTCCGATTCGATGGGATTGAGCGGATCCTGATTCTCCATCTGGGTGGTCAGCATCAAAAGAAACGTCTCGAAATCCGAGCTCAGCGCCTTGGCAGAGCTGGCCGCCTGGCCTTCCTCGGCCTGTTTGGCCGCCGCCTGCGCCTGCTGTTGTTGCGTCTGCTGCTGAGCTTGGGCCTGGGGGGCCGGGCTTTGGGTCAATTGCATGGAATTCTTCCTATAGTCTGAGATCTACGCGGCCATCGGAGGCCACGTTCGAGCTGTCGATGCGTGCCTCGAACACCGATTGAGGCGCCTGAGACGAGGCGGTCTGCCCGCTTTCGCCACCGCTGTCGTCCCCCTCGCCCCCGGTCATGTCGCCGCCAAAGCTGAAATTGAGATCGGTAAAGCCCTGTTCGGCCAGATCTGCCGCAAAGAGATCGATATTGCGGCGAATGAGGTCGAGGGTTTCGGGCCGTTCGGCGGTGACGATCACATTCATCCCAAGCCCGGCATCAGAACCGCTCATGGTCATCCGGACGCGGCCCAGCTCCTCTGGCGAAAGTTTCACTTCGACCATGCCGTCGATGGCAGATCGGGCGGCCTGAACAAGCTGGGTCAGAACCGGGCGCGCCGCGGGATCATTGCGGACGGCGGAAACCGCCTCTGCGCCGCGTTTCGCCTCCGGCCGGTCGGTCGGGGTGAGGGGTGGCAGGGTTTCCTCGCGCGCAAGACGGCCCTCTGATCCGAAGCCGCCACCGGAATTGCCCTGATCCTTGCCCGGTGCGAGCCCGACCGCGATCTGCTGCGCACGCGGTTGCTCCGCCGCCTCCGTGCTGTTGGTCACCGTGACCGTCACCTCAGCCGCCGGATCGCTGCGCGACCCTTTCGCGGCTTTCGACAGCACCAGCCGTTCCGGCATCGTCGCCGCAGCCGGTGGAAGCGGGCTGGGAGGTGCGGGCGCTGGCGCCGGGCGAGCGGCCTCTTCCGGCCCAAGATACCCCTGGGGCGCATCGACACGGTTGACCGCTCCAGGATTGCTATTCTCGCTTCCGGACACTGGCGTCCCGACCTGCCCGAGGGAGAGGTTTGACGGCTGCGGGGCGGGGTTTGCCACGGTCATTTGACCTTTGACAGCCACGCTCTCCGGCGTGGAACGCACAGGTTTCGCTACGCGCTCGACCGGGCCTTCCTCAACCATGGCCCCGGGTACGGCAACCGGGGCCGCCACGACAGGCGCATTGGCTGACGGGGCCTTGCCAATCTCCGGAGCCGCCGCGTGAACCGTTTTCTGGTTGCTGCCTTCGCTGGCGATGGTGCCCGGCACGGGTGCGGTATCGCGGGCCCTGAGCTCCGGTTCGGAGGAGGCGACCGTTTCGCCCGTTTGCGGTGTCGTGGCCTGCGGCACAGACCCGGACGGGGGAGTGTCGGACACACCGGGCACTACCGTGGTTTTCGGAGTGACCGTCATCGTCTCGGACGACAGATCGCCCGGACGCAGCCCCTCAGGCGTCGGGGGCGCAGGCAGCGGCGTGGCGGCGGTCTCGGCCTCAGGTGCGGTCACAGCCGTAACCGGTACGGTTCCTGTTCCAATGTTCGTCTCAGGAACGGCATTTGCGCCGATGACAGGCGCAGCGATCGGCGCCTCACGTTCCGGAAGGTCCATATCGCCGGTGGAAAGACCGGGCATCGCCTGACCGACTGGCTGAGGGACAGTCAGGTCAATCGGCGATCGCGGAACACGAATCTGTTCTGCAATAGTCTCCTGCGCGGGAACCGGGGCATCAGGCACCAGAAAATCGGCGAAGAACCCGTCCCCCCCTTCCGTGGCCGCACCATCCGGCTTGGAACCGGCGACAAGACCTTCTGTCTTTCCATCTGCTTTCGGGTCCCTGTTCAGAACCTGGGTGAGAAGCTGCATCGTAACCTCCGGGACATCCTGTCCGTTTGGCGGTGGTTTACGCCCGGAAACTTACCAGTCCTTTACCAGTCTCCCTCATAGTGCGGAAAATTGTCACGATCAGAAGGATCAGAACGATGGACATTTCCGGTTCCTCTTCGATGCCGCTGCGGCCGCCAGAACAGGCACCGCGCGACCCGAAGCTGATGCAGGCTGCACGGGATCTTGAGGCGAATTTCCTTACGGAAATGCTGAAGAACGCTGGTGTGGGCAAGGCGCGGGACAGTTTTGGCGGCGGTGCGGGGGAGGATCAGTTTTCCAGCTTTCTCACCCGCGAATATGCCAATGGCATGGTCGAGGCCGGGGGCATCGGGCTGGCCGAATCACTTTACAACGCATTGGTCAAGGCAAGCGAGGCAAGCAAATGAACGTGGTCAAGGAACTCGAACTTGTGCTCGATACCGAGCAGGAACTGCTGCTGAAGGGCGACTACACGCGGCTTCAGGAGCTTCTGGACCGAAAGGCGAAACTGGCCGATCTGCTGGCGGCGCAACCGCCCGATCTGACCGCCGAGGAATGCAAGACCCTTGCCGCGCGCGCCTCCCAGAACGAGGCGCTGCTGTCGTCAGCCCGGCGCGGCATCCAGGCCGCCATGTCGCAATTGAAGGAGATCAAGAGCGGCGCCAACCAGTCGACCTATACGCGCGCGGGGGATCGTCAGCCGATGGGGCGTTCCGTCTCTGTCATGCAGAAATACTGACAGGGACAAGTCCTGAAAATTTAAAGAAAAACCTTTCTACAACGGCGGCCCGATCAAGGCCGCCGTTCAGTTTTTGTTAAGGGGTCGGGTGCGAATGTCCGCCTGCACCGGGAAACGGTGGCGCGAGCTCTTCGAGGGGCCGCATTGTCAGAATGGCTGGCGCGTCTGAAAGACGTTACCGAAACCCCAGGGCGGATAACCGCCGTAATTATTGGAGAAAGCCAGATGGCAAGTATTCTCACCAACACCAGCGCCATGGTTGCGCTGCAGAACCTCCGCACCATCAACTCCGGTCTCGAAGACACCCAGAAGATGATCTCGACGGGTAAGGCGATCAGCTCTGCCCGCGACAATGCGGCCGTCTGGGCCATCTCGAAAGTGATGGAATCCGACGCGATGAGCTTCAAGGCCATCAACGACAGCCTCAATCTTGGTCAGTCGACCGTGACCGTGGCCCGTCAGGCTTCGGAAACCGTCACCGACCTTCTGACCCAGATGAAGGAAAAGATCGTTGCGGCTCAGGAAGAAAACGTCGACCGCGGCAAGCTGCAGGATGACGTGAGTGCGCTGTCCGACCAGATCAAATCGGTGGTCAACGCCGCCCAGTTCAACGGTCTGAACCTGCTCAAGGGCACCGATGACGTGAACATCCTGTCCTCGCTCGACCGGTCGCCCGATGGCACCGTGACTGCTTCGGACATCACCATCTTCCGTCAGGATCTGTCGGATGATGCGGGGGCCTATGGCACCGGCACCGATCTGAGCGCCAACATCACCGCTACCCCGGGTGGCAACCTGGCTGCCGACGGTTCAGGTGGCAACTTCTCGGGCACCGGCAACCTCCTGGAAGCCACTGTGGCCGGTACGATTGTTGCCGGTGAAACCTACAACCTCCAGGTTGCAGGCGAAACCGTCAGCTTCACCACCACCACCACCGCAACCGCCGATCTGGCAGCGGGTCTGACCGCCGCGGTGAACACGGCCGGTATCGAAGGCATCTCCGCCGGCGTGACGGGTTCGGTGATCGAGATCACCAACACCCGATCGTTCGAGGACGTGACGGTCAACACCTCGGGCAGCGGTGCCGCAACCTTCGCTCTGGAAGCCGGTGGCAACACGGCAGCTGCCGCGACCACGAACACCCAGACGATCGCCTCGCGTGCGTCCGACATCACCTTCTCCACCACCGCAGGTGTGGCCGAGGGTGATGGCTACCGGGTGACCGTGGCCGGTGTGAACTACGACTATATCGCCGGCAAGAACGAGACCTTCGAAGATGTGGCGCGTGGCCTGAAGACCGTGATCGACGGTGCGGCAGTGGAAGGTATTTCGACCAACGTCACCCAGAAATCGGGGGCCTGGACGCTCGAGATCGACAATGCCGGTTCCGCTCTGACGCTCGCTGATGCGGGCGCCGCTGGCGGCACGGCCACCGGTGGTCTGAACGGTGTGGATGCGCTCGACGTGACCACCGATGCAGGTGTCGAGGCCGCTCTGGCCAATATCGAAACCTATATCGACACCGGGATCGAAGCCGCTGCGGACTTCGGTTCGGCCCAGGGCCGGATCGACACCCAGAACACCTTCATCAGCAACCTGACCGACTCGCTCAAGGCCGGTATCGGGGCCCTGGTGGATGCGGATCTGGAAGCGGCCTCGGCCCGTCTGCAGGCCCTGCAGGTGCAGCAGCAGCTGGGTATCCAGTCGCTGTCGATCGCCAACCAGGCGCCGCAGTCGATCCTGTCGCTGTTCCGGTAAACCTAACCCCTGCTCGGGCGGCCTGAAGGTCGCCCGAGTTTTTCCCCAAGGATCCAAAAGGACCTTCAGTCAGGAGAAGATCTCCCGTGAGTGTCGTCGAACGCGCCAAACAAGGTTACGGCAGAAATGCGGCCCCGATAAAATCGCACCGCGCCGCAGAATACGAAGCCATTGCCAAAATCTCGCACCGATTGCGTGCCGCCTGTCTTTCGAAAGACAGCAATTTCCCCGAATATATCGCAGCCCTCCACGAGAACCGCAAACTCTGGTCCACGCTGGCCATCGATGTGGCCCATCCGGACAACGGGCTTCCGCAGGAGCTGCGCGCCCGCCTGTTCTGGCTGGCGGAGTTCACCGAAAGCGAAACCAGCCGGTTGATGCGCCAGGAAGGCGACCCGGCGGTGCTGATCGAGGTCAACGCCGCCGTGCTGCAAGGCCTGCGCGGTCAGTCCCAGGAGGCGCAGAGATGAGCGGCCTGGTTCTGAAACTCGCCCCCAAGGAGCGGGTGCTAATCAACGGTGCGGTGATCGAAAACGGCGACCGTCGCACCCGGCTCGCCATTCTCACCCCGAATGCGAATATCCTGCGCCTGAAGGATGCGCTCCACCCTGATGAGGCCAATACGCCGGTGCGCCGGGTCTGCTATATCGCCCAACTCGTGCTGTCGGGCGATGCCGAACCGGAAGAGGCGCGCACACAATTGCTGACCGGCATCGAACAACTCAGCCAGGTGCTGACCGACATCGACAGCCGCAAGCTTCTTGATGATGCCACCGAGGCGGTGATGAGCGCCCGGTTCTACCAGGCCATGAAGGCACTGCGCAGTCTCATTCCGCGCGAGGACCGCCTGCTCGGAGGCGAAGCATCATGAGCTATCAGCCGATCCTGCCCATGGGGGGCAATCTGGGATGGAGTTTCCTGAAGAACACCCGGGAAGCCCAGCAGGATGCCTTCGACAATTCCACCGCCGTCAAGAAAAACACGGATTATTTTGCCGAGAACATCGGCAAGATCACCTCGGCGGAGGAATTGGTGGCGGATCGGCGGCTTTTGACCGTGGCGCTGGGCGCTTTCGGTCTGAGCGAGGACATCGACAACAAATTCTATATCAAGAAGGTTCTGGAAGAAGGCACTCTGGATCCCGAGTCCTTTGCCAACCGTTTGGCGGACAAACGATATTTCGCCATGGCGGAGGCCTTCGGCTTCGAACTCTCCCCGCCGAACAGCGCGATCAGCACCTTTCCCGACCAGATCATCAGCGAATACAAGAACCGGGAATTCGAAGTGGCCGTGGGCAACCAGGACGGTGATATGCGTCTTGCGCTCGGGATCGAACGCGAAATGGCCGAATTGGCCGAGCGCAACCTGACCGAGGATGCCGCCTGGTTCACAATCATGGGCACGCCGCCCATGCGCAATGTCTTCGAAACCGCGCTGGGCCTGCCCAAGCAGATGGCCGCCGTCGACATCGATCAGCAGCTTGAGGTGTTCAAGGAAAAATCGAGCCAGGTTTTCGGCACCGAGAATCCGGCCGATTTCACTGATCCGGAGTTGCAGGAGAAGCTGGTGCGCAACTTCCTTTTCCGGGCCGAGTTGGATGCCGCCGCGTCGCAAAGCCAGCGCGGCACCGTGGCTTTGTCACTCCTGCAATCCCAGGCGCCGCTCTTCTGAGCCACAAACGGGCGGGTTTCCCCCGCCCGAAAAGTCATCCTCACGCAATCGAGGCGCCGGGTGGGCGCCTTTTTCATGCCAGGGCGGCTGCGCCCTGGGCCTGAAGCGCGCCGGCAAGCGCCTCGAAGGAGGCATCGAATCCGCCGTCTGTGCGTTGCGCGGCAAAGGCATCGAGCCCCGGGAAAAGCGCCACCGCCGTATCCACTTCTGCATTGGCACCCGGTTGATAGAGTCCAGACCGCACCATGATTTCGCTGTCCTCATAGGTGCTGAGCACGCGCCGTGCCGCACCGATCAGGTCGTTCTCCACCGCCGTCGCCGCATCGGGCAACGACCGCGACACCGATTTCAACACATCGACCGCCGGGAAACGCCCCCGTTCCGCAATTGTGCGCGACAAAACCACATGACCGTCGAGCAACCCGCGAAGCGTGTCCGCCACAGGTTCTTCCATATCGGAGCCCGAAACCAGCACGGTGAGAATCGCCGTGATATCCCCCTGCCCTTCCTTGCCGGGCCCGGCCCGTTCGGCAAATCCGGCGAGCAAATTGACCATGGAGGGCGGAAACCCCCGCATCGCTGCCGGCTCTCCGGCGGTCGAGGCAATCTCGCGATGAGCTTCGGCCAGACGTGTGATCGAATCGACCATCAGCAATACATTGCGCCCTTCGTCACGGAAATGCTCGGCCACCGCCATGGCGGTAAAGGCCGCCCGGCGCCGTGCGAGAGCGGATTTTTCCGAAGTCGAGGCCACGATCACGCTGCGCTCGAGCCCCTTCTTGCCCAGAACCTGTCGTACGAAGTGATTGACCTCGCGCCCACGTTCGCCGATCAGCCCGATCACCACCACATCCGCCTCCATTTCGCTGGCAAAGGCCCCCATCAGGCTGGATTTGCCGACACCGGAGCCGGAAAACAGCCCGATCCGCTGGCCGCGCACGATCGGCAGCATCGTGTTGAACAATGTATAACCAGTGTCGAGCCTTGCGCCGAACCCGCGCCGTTCGGCGGCCGCAGGCGGGGCATTAAAGAGGGCCACCTTTTTTGCCCCATCAACCAGGGGCTGGCCGTCCAGCGGGTTTCCTTCCCCATCAATCACCCGACCGAGCCAGGAATCGTCAGGATAAATACCGACTTCGCCCAGATGGCGCACCGGCTGACCTATACGCAGTTCCGCAAGGGGCCCGTCAGGCAGAACATTCACGTCATGTTCGCTGACCGAAAGAACCTCCCCCTGCACACCTATGGACTCAAAGGACACCCGATGGCCGACGCTGGCCACATCCGACAGGCCGGACACGGCCACCATATTGGCGGAGAGCGACCGGATGCGCCCGACGCGCGCCGCAATATTATGGCGCGGGATCACGCTCGACATCAGGTCCAGACTTCTCAGGCTTGGCATTTTTTTCTCTCTCCAGAATCGAGAACATTCTACTGAAACTGTTTCTAAAGGAATCAGGGTTAAGCCTTGGTGCATCCGGTCGAGGGAGAAGCCCCGATGTTTGAAACACCATACGTCATGAAACTGGCGCAAAACCTGGCCCGCCATGCGGGTGCGCGTCAGTCACAAATTGCGAAGAATATCGCGAATGCGGACACACCGGGCTATCGGGCCCGGGATCTGACCTCGTTTGCCGATAGCTTCGAACAGGTCAATCAGGGCCGCGACATGCGCGCCACACGCGCAGGCCATATGGAGGCATCGCCCCAGGGCCCGGCCTATCGCACCCGTGATGTGGGCGGTCAGGCCTCGCCCAATGGCAACAATGTCTCGGTCGAGGTCGAACTGGCGCGCGGGACGGATGCGAAATCCTCCCATGATCTGGCGATGACGGTCTACAAATCCTCGCTCGACATGCTGCGGACCTCGCTGGGACGGGGGCGGTAAACCATGGAAGGACTGCACTTTAGCAAGGGAATTTCCGCATCGGGCATGCAGGCCCAGGCGAACAGGCTCCGGCTTCTGTCGGAAAACATCGCCAATGCGGACACGCCGGGATACCGGCGCAAGATGACGACTTTTGAACAGGTCGTCGAATCCGGTCGTGAAACGGGCCGGATCAAGATGGGTTCGGTGAAACTGGACCCAAGCGAGCTGGAGCGGATTCACAATCCGTCGCACCCGCTTGCTGACAGCAGCGGCTATCTGGATGGATCGAATGTCTCTCTGGTGGTCGAAATCGCTGACGCGCGCGAAGCGCAGCGCAGCTACGAGGCGAATCTCAGAATGTTCGATCAGGCCCGCAAAATGCGGTCCAGCCTGCTCGACCTTCTGCGCCGTTAACGGAGTACAACCATGGACCTGAAAATTACCGAGGCTCTCCGGGGGTATAACGCCACAAAGGCGGTCAAACCTTCGGGCGATGACAGCAGCACAGGCAATACACTGGGCCGCGCGGCGCAGGATTTCACCGAAACCCTGACACGGGCGGAAACCGTCGCGCAACAGGCGATGACCGGCCAGGCCGATCCCCATGCGCTGGTCGAGGCATTGACCAATTCGCAGCTTGCGGTCGAAACCGCGGTGACGGTGCGTGACAAGGTGGTCGAAGCTTATCAGGAAATTCTCAGGATGCCCGTCTGATGATGGGAGAAAGCGCCCTTTTCGACATCCTGCGCCAGGGGCTCTGGATCGCGGTGATGATCTCATCGCCGATCCTGATTGCCGCCCTCGTGGCAGGCGTGGTGGTGGGCCTCTTTCAGGCGCTCACCTCGATCCAGGAAATGACCCTGACTTTCGTGCCGAAACTCGGCGTGATGATCGCGGTCTTCTGGGCCTCGATGGGGTTCATGACCCAGTCGCTGGTTGAATTCTTTCGCGGATCCCTGATCCCGATGATTGCAGGAAGCTGACATGGACAGCACCGGTTTCGTCACCCTCAACCGTCAGGCGGGCCTTCTTAAGGAGATGGACACCGTCGCCAACAACATCGCCAACATGGCGACCAATGGCTATCGGCGCGAAGGCGTGATCTTTTCCGAATTCGTCGTCGATACCGGCGAACGAGACAATTCGATTTCCATGGCTCATGCCAACACGCGAATGTCCGACATGGAGCAGGGCGCCTTGATGCAGACGAACGGCACGTTCGATTTTGCCATCGAAGGCCCTGGGTTTTTTCTGGTCGCCACGCCCGAAGGCGACAAGCTGACCCGCGCGGGGTCTTTCACCCCCTCGCCCGAAGGCATTCTGGTCGCCCCGGATGGCGCCACCCTGCTGGATGCCGGCGGGGCGCCGATTTTCGTGCCGGTCGATTCCAACACACTCGCGCTTGGCGCCGATGGCACCCTGTCGGCCGATGGCACACCGCTGGCCCAGATCGGGCTTTGGGAACCGGCCGATCCTCTGGCCATGACCCGCGCCGAGGGCACGCGATTTGATCCGGGCGGTGACCCGATCCCGACCGCAGAGGCCCGCATTCTGCAGGGCTTCGTCGAACGCTCGAATGTCGATCCGGTCCGGGAACTGACCCGGATGATCGAGGTTCAGCGCGCCTATGAACTGGGCCGCACCTTCCTTGATCGCGAGGATGAGCGGGTCCGCGCCGCAATCAGAACCATCGGGCAGCAAACTTAAGGAGCAGACATGCGCGCACTAACAATTGCCGCCACCGGGATGAGCGCCCAGCAAACCCGGGTCGAGGTGATCTCGAACAACCTGGCGAACATGAGTACCACGGGCTACAACGCGCGCCGCGCCGAGTTTGCCGACCTTCACTATCAGCAGGCCGCCCGGCCCGGCACGATCAACGCCACCGATGGCACGGTCCTGCCCACCGGCGTGCAGCTTGGCCTTGGCGTCCGGCCCACCGCCGTGTCGATGACCGTGTCGCAGGGCAGTTCGATCGCCACCGGCGGCGAGCTGGATATCGCCATCGAGGGCAATGGCTATCTCGAAGTCACCCTGCCCAACGGCAATTCCGCCTATACCCGCGACGGCGGGCTGAAACGCTCGGCCGATGGGCTGATCGTCACCTCCGACGGCTATGGGGTGGTGCCCAATATCACCGTGCCGGAGGACGCGCGCAGCCTGTCGATCAATGCCCAGGGCGAGGTCTATGCCAATTTCCTCGACCGGACCGAGCCAGAGTTGCTGGGCCAGTTCAACCTCACCGGTTTCGTCAATCCCAAAGGGTTGGAGGCGGTGGGTTCGAACCTGTTCCTCGAATCGCCCGCATCGGGCGCACCGATCACCGCTTCGCCGGGCTCCGACGGGCTTGGCACCCTGCGCCAGGGTTATCTGGAAGAAAGCAGCGTCGATCCGGTGCGCGAAATCACCGAGCTGATCGAAGCCCAGCGCGGCTATGAGCTGAATGCCAAGGTGATTTCGGCCGCCGACCAGATCCTGGGGGCGACGGTTCAGATCCGATGATGCGCCCTGTCCTCCTGATCGCCCTTCTCGCCACCCTGCCGGTGGCCGCGGTGGCCGAAACGCTCACCGCCACACGGCTGGTGCGCCCGCAGACTATCATCGGTCCGGGCGATCTGGGCGTGATGGCCCAGGTGATCCCCGGTGCGCTCCGTCCCGAGGACGATATCGTCGGGCTCGAAGCGCGGATCACGCTCTATCCCGGGCGCCCGATCCTGCCCAATCACGTGGGCCCCGCCGCTCTGGTGGAACGCAACCAACCGGTGGTGGTGTTCTTCAAACAGGGCGGATTGACCATCGCCACCGACGGCCGCGCCCTGTCGCGCGGTGCCGAAGGCGACATCGTGCGGGTGATGAACCTCGCCAGCAGACACACGGTCAGCGGCAAAGTGCAGCCAGATGGCAGCGTCGTTGTCCTTTCAAGAGAGATTACAAGATGAGACCAGTTCCCCTTTTTGCCGCGCTGATCCTGGCCACAGGGTGCAGCAAGCTCGAGGAAGTCGGCAAGGCGCCGCGCTTCACCCCGGCCCACAACACCGCCGAAGTGCAGGCGATGGCCTTTCCCGCCTATGCCGAGGCGCCCGCCTCCATCGAAGGGGATCGCGCCTCGCTCTGGAGCGGCGGGCGCGGCTCGCTGTTGGGCGACCGCCGGGCAGGCCGTGCTGGCGACATCATGACCGTGGTGATCGAGATCGACGAAAGTGCGGAGATCTCCAACGCCACCGCCCGATCGCGCAATGGGTCCGAAAATTCTGGGGCAACCCAGCTCCTGGGTCTGCCGCAGATCGTCAACAAGGCTCTGCCCTCAGGCGCCTCGCTGGCCAATGCGGGCAATTTCAACTCTACCTCCTCCAGCGATGGTCAGGGCACGGTGCGGCGCAGCGAGTCGCTTGAACTGCGGGTCGCGGCCACCGTCACCGATGTGCTGCAGAATGGCGTGTTGCGCATTCAGGGAAGCCAGGAAGTGCGGGTGAATTTCGAAATTCGCGAGTTGCTGGTGACCGGCTATGTGCGGCCCGAAGACATCTCGCGGCGCAATGAGATCACCTATGACAAGATCGCCTCGGCGCGGATTTCCTATGGCGGGCGGGGCCAGATCACCGACGTTCAGCAGCCACGCTATGGTCAGCAGATCGCCGACATCATCCTGCCGTTCTGAGGGCCGACATGGGTAAACTGCTCCCCATCATTTTCCTGATCCTCGGCGTCGCCATTGGCGGCGGCGCGGGCATCTTCCTCAAACCCGAGGAGGTGCCCTGCGAAGGCGAGGAATGCGAGGAACTGGCGGCGGCCGCCGCCGCTGCGGCGGAAGAAGAAGCTGCGGAAATCGAGGAACCGAGCTACATCGCCATGAAGGCGCAATTCGTGGTTCCGGTGATCGAGAACGAACTGGTGAAATCTCTCGTCGTCATGTCGATCTCGCTCGAGGTGGCGCCGGCAGAAACCGAATATGTCTTCAGCCGCGAACCCAAGCTGCGCGACACGTTCCTGCAGGTGATGTTCGATCATGCCCATGTGGGCGGGTTCGACGGCGCCTTCACCGAAAGCGGCCGCCTGTCGGTTCTGCGTGTGGCGCTTCTGGAAGCCGCCCATACGGTGGTCGGCAAGCGGGTTTCAGATATCCTGATTACCGATATCGTCCGCCAGGAGATTTGACATCAGGCCAAGCGCTTCCAGGCGCTTGGCCTCCCGCGTCTTGCGCGCGTGATCCTTGGCCTGATCGGCCAGCGTTTCCACCACCCCATGTTCCGCAATGACCCGGCCCGAGCGCTGGCGCACGATGTCATACTCGGCGCGCGCCTTGGCCAGCAGCCCCTGTCGGCGCTGCAATTCCTGCGCCCGCCAGATCAACCAGCGATCCAATGCCGCCGCTTCGTCGGCATCCTGCGGCGCGGGCGGGGCCACCATCAATTCCGCAACCCGGGCTGCGGCTGCATCCCGTTTGGCCGCCGCCTGACCGAGCTCGGCCAGGGCAGCCTTCTCGCGGGCCTGGGTCAGCTTCACCAGCGGTGCCAATCGGGCGGGGTCGGGCAGGCGCATCAGGATCTCCGGAATTTCGCCTTGGCCCGCATCGCGTCGGCAAAGCGAATCGCAGCGGCAATGGCGCGGTAATGATCGACGGGGATTTCCTCACCCAGATCGACCGTGGCATGAAGCGCACGGGCCGTCGGCGGGTCACGATAGATCGGCACGCCATGTTCATTGGCCTTCTCGCGGATCCGCGCGGCCACCTCATCCACCCCCTTGGCCACGCAAATGGGCGCGGTGCCACGGCTGCGCTCCCATTTCAACGCCACGGCGTAATGCTCGGGGTTGACCACCACCACATCGGCGTCCTGGACGTCCTGGATCATCTGATTGGTGGCAATGTCATAGGCCTTCTGGCGCCGCGCCTGCTTGGTGTGCGGATCGCCCTCGGTTTCCTTGCTTTCGTCCTTCATTTCCTTCAGCGACATGCGTTGCTTGCGGAAGAACTGCGCGCGCTGGAAAACCAGATCGGCGGCCGAGATCACCAGAATCGCCAGGGCCGAGGCGGCAAGGAAGCGAAAGCAGATCGCCGCCGTCACATCGAGGGCGGCGGCCACCGGCAGGGATGGCATTGCGATGATCTGATCGAGCTTGCCATAGAAGACGAAGCCCGCGACCAGCGAATAGACCATCAGCTTGGCAAAGCTCTTGACGAAATTGAACAGGCCTTCGCGCCCGTATTTCTGTTTCGCATTGCTGATGGGAGAAATCCGGCTGAGCTTGGGCTCCAGTTTCTTGGGCGCAAAGACCAGCGCGCCCTGGGCAAAGGCGGTCAGCAGCGCAAGAAAGAACGGCAGGCTGAACCAGACGAAGACGGTGCCAAAAAGCGCAAAGAAGATGCCGCCGAAGGAATGGCGCCCACCGACGCCAAAGACGCTTTCGGCCAGCATTTCCGGCCGGTCGATAAAGGGCAGAAGCGCGGAGCCCGAACGGATCATGGCCCAGTACCCCGCCATCAGCGCGGTGACCAGCACCCCCAGATAGACCGAAAAGGTGATCA
This sequence comes from Silicimonas sp., assembly GCA_025800205.1. GTDB lineage: Bacteria > Pseudomonadota > Alphaproteobacteria > Rhodobacterales > Rhodobacteraceae > CALKXV01. Next base: position 24,221 of record JAOXSD010000032.1, read on the forward strand.
GATCCTGCGAAATCGGGACTTCACCGCGTTTTCTGGCTTCTTCCAGTTTTCGCGGTGTGGCCTCATATGGCTTTTCGCCACTGTCCTCTTCTTCGGCCATCAGCGCACCGCAAAGGGCGACCGCAGACGGTCACTGAAGAGTTCCGCCCAGAGCCACAGCATCAGAGGCGCGGTCAGGGCGAGAAGGATCAACGCGCCCATGGTGATCGCAGGGGCGCCGACGAACGCCACCATCAGCTGCGGCATGGCGCGGTTGATGACGCCGAGGGCGAGGTTGTAGAGGAGTGACACCGCCATGAAGGGCGCGGCCAGCGTGAAGGCAAAGGCGAAGCTGGCCGACACCGCATCGACCGCCCAGCTTGCCAGATTGCTGCCGCCGATCACATGGCCGGGGCCGACAAGTTCGTAGGAGCGCATGAACAGGATCGCGGCCTGAACGTGAAGACCAAGTTCGGCGGCAAGGGCCAGGGCGGCAAGGAGCAGGATGAAACCGATGGCCGGTTGCGGGTCGACCGAAGCGCCGCCCAGAAGCTGCGACAGCGAGGTGGATTGCGCGGAAATCGTCGCCGCCACCTGAAGCGCCATGATGACAAGCCGCAGGGACAGGCCGATGGCAAGGCCGGTGATCACCTCCGCGCCGGCCAGGAGCAGCACGGGACGCTCAAGCGCCGGGCTGGCCTGCAGATCCGGCAGAACCGCAGGCGCCACCACAAGGGTGAAGGCGATGGCGGCGGCCAGTTTCACCCGCATCGGCACCATCATTTCGCCAAAGGCCGGCATGAACATCAAGACGGCACCGATCCGCAGGAAGACCAGCAGAACAGGCAGCAGGATCTGCGGCGCAAGGCCGAAGAAATCCGCAAGCGCCAGCGTCATGCGGGCACCAGCCCGACAAGCGCCGGGCGCGCTTCGCTGCCCAGTTCCTCGAAGGAGAGAACCGGGTTGGTGATGCCCTTGGCCGACAACAAGGTGCGCAGGAACCGCCGCCGCTGGACCGAGGTGATCACCGCCGGGAAATGGCCGGCTTCGCTGGCGCGATTCAATTTCTCGGTCACGCCATTGGTGAGCTTCTGGAACAGATCGGGCGGCAGTGCCACGTCACCGCCCTGGGCCGGATCCAGCTGGTGGCTGGCAAAGGCGGTTTCCCATTCGGGCGACAGTTGAATGAGCGGCACCGAACCATCGGCCGACCGCACCTCGGCCACGATCTGGAAAGCGAGCCGCTGGCGCACATGTTCGCAGATCGCCTCGGGCGACGCACCGGCGGTCCGGCCTTCGGACACCGCTTCGACGATCATCGGAAGATTGCGGATCGAGACACGCTCGTCCAGCAGAAGCCGCAGGATCGAAAGCAACAGATCGGTGGGCACCTTTTCCGGGATCAGCTCATCGAAGAGCCGCCGGTTCGCCTCGCTGCGGGTTCCGTCGCTCAGGCTGCAAAGCTCATCGAGCAGGCGGCGCAGGGCCTTGAGGCTCAGAATGCGCGGCAGGTTGGTCTTGATCACCTCCAGCAGATGGGTCGCGAGCACCTCGGCCGGATTGACCACGGTGGCGCCTGCAAGGGCCGCGTCATCGGCATCCGCATGGGCCAGCCAGCGGGCCGGTGCCCCATAAACGGGTTCCTTGACGTCGCGGCCAACGGGGATCGCCGCCTCTTCGGGGGGCAGCAGCGCCAGCACCCGGGACGGATCGAGATTGTCGCGCGCCTGTTCCACACCCTGCACCCGGATCACATATTCGCCAGGCGCAAGAGCCGCGTCATCGGTCAACCGGATATCGGGCAGGATCACCCCGAACATCACCGCCACATGCTGACGCATGTTGTTGATCCGCGCATCGAGCCCAGTGGCCGGATCAAGGATCATCGGCACCAGATCCTGGGAAAATTCCACGTGGATTTCATCAAGGTCGAGCACGTCGCCCATGGTTTTTTCCACGGGTGCTGCGTCTTCGGCATCCTCCTCGGCCAATTCTTCTTCGGGCGGTTTGTTCGCCATTCGCCATGCCAGATAGCCAAGGACCAGAGCCCCGGCCAGGAAGGGCACGAAGGGCAGGCCCGGGAACAGCGCGAAGATCGCCATCAGCACGGCCACGGTTGCCAGCGCCGGCGGGTACTTGCCAAGCTGAGCCAGGACCGCCAGGTCGGCCGCGCCCTTGGCGCCGCCACGCGACAACAGCAGCGCGGTCGCGATCGAGATGATCACGGCGGGGATCTGGCTGACCAGCCCGTCGCCGACGGTCAGGATCGCATAGGTCTCAAAGGCGCGGCCGATCTCCATGTCATGGATCGCGACGCCAATGATCAGCCCCATCACCAGGTTCAACAACGTGATCAGGAGCCCCGCCACCGCATCGCCCTTGACGAATTTCGACGCACCATCGAGCGAGCCGAGGAAGGTGGTTTCCGCCTGTTCGATCTCGCGGCGCCGCTTGGCTTCCGCATGGTCGATGGCGCCGGCCGACATGTCACTGTCGATCGCCAATTGTTTGCCCGGCATCCCGTCGAGCGCAAATCGCGCGCCCACTTCGGCCATCCTTGCTGCACCCTTGGTGATCACCATGAAGTTCACGATCAGGAGCACGCCAAAGACCACGAGGCCGAGGAACAGGCTGCCCGACATGATGAAACTGGCAAATCCCTCGATCACTTCCCCTGCCGCCGAAGTGCCGGTGTGACCCTGACCGATGATCAGCTTGGTCGAGGAAATGTTGAGCGACAGCCGCAGCATCAGGGAGGCCAGAAGGACGGTCGGGAAGGAGGAGAAGTCAAGCGGGCGTTCGACGAAGATCGTGACCGTGAAGATCAGGATCGCGAAGGAAAACGATGCGGCGAGGCCGATATCGAGCACCCAGGCCGGCATGGGCAGGATCATCATCACGATGATCGCCATCAGGGCCATGGTCATTAGAACGGTGGGGCTGAACAGGCGCGGCATCAACGCATCTCCATCATCGGTTGCGCGCGCGCGGCGCCGAAGAGCGAGCCGGAGGCCGCCGTGTCATGGGGAACGAGCGAACCGGGGGTGCCCGGAGCGCCGGATTGCAGAAGCGGAAACCGGTTGATCCGCGCGATGATTGCCACCGGATCGGGTGCGGTGGGCGGCGGCGCGCTGGCCTGCTGGACTGGCGGTTGGGCCGGGGCGTGCATCGACGGATCCAGATCGCCGAGCCGGGCGCGGATGCTGTTGAAACGCTTGGCATATTTCCGGGCGAACTTGGGCGTGCGGGAATGATAGGCGCCCGCTGCCTTCGACCAGTCGCCAAATTCCTCGTAAAGATCGCTCAGGAACGAGGCCGCGTAGCGGGTGTTTGTCAGCGGGTCGAACATCGCTTCGATCGAGTCGAAATGTTGGCCGTGCCAACGATAGTTGATCTGGAAACAGCCCACGTCAAAGCTGCGGGCGCCACGGGCGAAATGCTTGTCCACATAGGCCCGCGCGGCGGCGGCGCTGTCGAACCATTTGCCCTTGCCCTCCATATTGACGGTCCAGGGCCAGGGCAGGAATCCATCGGCATTCTTGCGGCCGGTTTCGGTGAGGGAAATGGCCCGCAACACATCGACGGGAACGCCGGTTTCGCGAGACACGGTCAGCGCCGCGTTTTGACAGATCGCTGCGGTCGGGCGCCGGTCGGCCTGGGCCGGGGACAGGATCGCGCAGCAGGAAAGTGCCAGCAACAGGGCACGAAAGACGGAAAATGGGACAGGCATCAGGCTTTCTGCTCGTTCAGACCTACCTTTCTGGCAGGCTCAAGTCATCCTATTGCAGGATGTCTTGCTAATTGGTGAACGCAGCACCGTCGGGAGCGATTTCCGTTTCGGTCAGAAGGGTCTGCACATGGCGGCGGCGATCCTGGGTGGCGAGGATCAAACGCCCATTGGCCGGGGTCTCCTCATCCTCCTTGGCCGCGTCCTTCTCCACCGATGAGAAAGCAAGGGATCGGGCCGCATCGGAGAGCGCGCCGGTCTGGCCTTCAATGTCGCGCGCCGCGAGCCAGGTCCAATCGCCCGCGCGCAAGGCCGATTGGGCCGCATCCTCGACCGCGCCACTGCGTTCGAAGGCCCGGGTGGCCGGTCCGTTCTGACCGATCTGGCTCAAGACGATCCCCAATTGCCGGGCCGCAGCGGCGTCTTCCCGACCCGTCAGAAGCAGAATGGCCTTCTGCGGATCACCGGTCGCCGCATAGACCCGGATCAGGGTTTCCAGCGCCTCGTTCGAGCCCGGTTCTTCCAGCACATAGGCCCGCGCGCGGCTTGCCAATCCGATCGACAGCAGCCGCGCGGCCACATCAAACCGACCCGCCTCGGTGATCTGATCCACCGCATAGAGTTTCGAAAGCCCGACTTCGGACCGCAGGAAAGCCCCGTCATCCGCATGATGCGCTGCGGCGACAATGGCCATGCGGGCCAGGGCGCCACGGGTGTCGGCATTCAGCCCCGGTGTGTCCTCGGCCAGTGCATGGCGCAGGGCATCGAACTGCCCGAGTGCAATCCGGCCGCGCAGACCCGCAAGGTTCAGGGTGCTGGCAATCTCGTTGCCCTCGGTGGCACGCGCCAGGGAGGGGGCGTCTTCGACCCAGACCGGATTCGGCGCCATCTCACGCCGTTCCGCATCCTCGAGAAGTTCCAGAAGCGCTTCGGCGGCCGTCACATCGGTGCCGTTGGAAATCTCCACCAGCGTGTCGCGGGCCTTGTCGGGCCGTGTGCCGCCAAGCTCCATCCGCGCCGTCACCAATTCGCTTTCGTTCGATTGCAGGCCGCCTCGTGCCACTGCATTCACAGCATTGCGGGCCGCAGCCTCAAGGCCCACTTCGCGCAGACGTTCCGCCAGAACCGGCCCGAGATGGGCCCGCTGATGGGGTGAGAGCGCCGAAAAAGTGGCGAGAATGATATCCACCGAATCGGGGACCATCTCCCGGTCAATGGGTTTCGCCAAAGCCGCCCAAAGCGCCACCTGACCCTGACAATAGATCTGCCCATCAAGCACCGAAGATGTGCTCCGCCCATGATCGACGATCTCCGCGAGCGCCAGCAACAGCGCCTTGTCGCGCCCCTCCTTCATGTGAAAGGCGGCGGCGGCGGCTTCGACACCAAAACCGAGAGAAATGTAATAACGTGCCAGCGCCTTGGCGCCGCGGGGCGTCACCTCACCATCCTCACCATAAGCCGCATGCCGCAGGGCCCCGATGGTGGAAATGTTGGTCGTGTCGCCCCAGGCCGCCAGATCCACGTCACGATCGGTAAAGCAGATATTGCCCTCATCGGTGGGCGCATGGCCGTCGGGCGCCACGGAGACCGCCCTGTCAAGGCTGGTCACGATCTTGATGTTCGAGCGGTTGGCAATTCGGGCAGGGAGCGCTCCCCCGGCCGCCTGACCCGTCTCGCTCACATCGGCCTCCGGCGCGATCAGCCCCTGGGCCGCCGCGCGCGACAATTCCCGGCTGAGCATCTCCACCGCCTGTGTCTGCGATGCGTCCGGCACCGCGAATCCGAGGCGATCGATCACATCAAGCCCCGCCGAGGCCGAGGGCCAGGGCAGTGCGGGCGGCGGTGTATCCGTGGTGCTGGCTTCGACCACATCACTTGGTGGTTCGGGCACATTCATCGGCACGGGCGCCGGGGCCGGTGCAAGGGCTTCGGCCACGGCAAGGTCGGTATCGGGGATTTTCGGCTGCGCCGGCGGCTCGACCTGGACATTCTCCACCGGAGCCGGGGACAGCGGGTCGCGCAATTCCACCACCAGGCTGCTGGCGCCGAACGGATAGACATCGGCGGCACAATCGCAGGCCATCTGCACCGCGATCCGACCGCTATCGCCCTCCGCGCTCAGCCCGTCGATCCGCGGGTTCTGCGCTGCCCCATCCTGATCGGCACTGTCGATCCGGATTTCCGCCCCCTCGAACGCCAGTTCGAGCCTGCGGTCGTCAAGTCTGGAGGACCATTTCGGCAATTGCTCGAAGGTCAGGATCAGCCGGGTCGATTGCGCCCCGTTGCCGATGCTGACCAACACCTGTTCTGCAAGCGCCGCGCCCGGGATGAGCGCAAGACATGGGATCAGCCAGAGCCACCTCATGCCGCATCCTGTTTGGTGTTCTTCATTGCCTCTTCCAGATCATCGAAGGAGGGCCGCACGTCGTGAGGCGCGTTCTGACGGCCGACTTCGATGCAGATCGCGGTGGCGTGGTTGTGCAGGTTGGCCACCAGAACCTCGCGGATCAATTCGTAGAAATGGTGGTCTTCTTCGGCAATGCTGCCCAGACGGGCCGCGAAAGGCCCGGCAAACCCATAGGCGAGGAACACGCCGAGAAAGGTGCCGACCAGCGCGCCGCCGATCAGCTTACCGAGAATCTCGGGCGGCTGGTCGATCGAACTCATGGTTTTGATCACGCCAAGCACGGCGGCCACGATGCCCAGCGCAGGCAGACCATCGGCCAGCGCCTGCATGGCATGGCTGGGATGCTGGGCATGGTGCAGATTGGCTTCGAGCCGCTTGTTCAGCACCTCTTCCACCTGCATCGGGTCATTGTAGTTCATCGAAGCCGAGCGCAGGGTGTCACAGATGATTTCGATCGCCTCGTGATCACCCAGAATCTTCGGGTAATTGCTGAAGATCGAGGAGTTTTCAGGATCCTCGATATGTTCTTCCAGACCCACCGGGTTCTGCCGCGCCAGGCGCAAAAGCTCGAACAAGAGCACCAGAAGATCGCGATAATCCTCCGCCTTCCACTTGGCGCCCTTGAAGACCTTGCCGATATCCTTGACCGTGTGCTTGGCCGCACTGCCACTGTTCGAGATCAAAAAGGCCCCGAGCCCAGCGCCGCCGATCATGGTCAGCTCGAAGGGCAGGGATTTCAGGATGATCGCCATCTTGCCGCCGGCGGCCAGATAGCCCCCAAAGACCATAACGAACACAACAATTATTCCAATAATTCCGATCACGCGCGGCGGTCCCCGGTCAGCAAAGTCTATAGGATGGTTCTGTCAGATGACGGTTAACATCGTGTCACTGCTTGGCAGATGTTCCCGGCATGTCAGGCAAGGATTCGCGCGGCACTTCGGCATTGCGACCCGCGAGCACGACCGAAATCTGATAGGCTTGGTCGGGTTCGAGCCCGGCCAGGATGGCCGCGGCCGAATCGGAGCGCATGCGGCCCAGAAAACCGGCGGCAAAGCTCGGCTCCATCATCGCGAAAAGCGCAGAAGCCTGTTCCGGCTTCATGTTTTCATAGACCGCCGTCAATTGCCCGATATCACCCTCGGCGGCCTTGTCCGCCTGGGCCATGGTCGCCCGGAGCGCCGCTTCGGCCGCTTCCAGGCGCTGCAGATCCTCGGCCACCGCCGTTTCAATCAGCGCCAGCGCCTGCACGCGTGCTTCCACCTGGGCTTCCCGCTCCGCAAGACGGGCCTCGCGATCCCGGGCTTCTGCCAGCAGTTTGACCAGATCGGGGGTGAGATCCTTCACCTCCGTATCGGACACCGCCTGCTCCTCGGTCTTCATCTGCTCCTTCAATTCAAGCGCGATGGCCGCGCCGGAATCGGAGATGCGGAACAGGGCCGAACCGACCAGAATCAACGCCACTGCGCTCAAGGCCCCCCGGCCGGACGCCCAGGAGCGTTTCGGCATCTTGCGTTTCAGAACCCGTTTCATTCCGCTGCCTCTTGCAGCTGTGTGCGGCGGGTCTGGAACAGGGTCTTGTCAAGGGCGATGACCTCACCGGCCTCTTCGCCCGACATCTCCGGCTTTTCGTCATCCACCGGCAGGTCGTGCATGGAGGCCACCAGCAGTTCGAGCCGCTGTGCCACCCCTTCGGCCCGGCCGGTCAGCGCATCAAGCGATTCGGCGGAGGAATTGGTGGAGGATCGGGCGGTTTCCAGCGCCTTGGTCATGTCGTCGACCTGGGCGGAAAGCACGGCAATCGCGCCGCCCACGCCCTTTTCCAGGTCGGTGAACTTGTTCAGCCGCCGCGACAGGACGACACAGTAAAGTCCGGCCCCCAGGGCACCGGCGATCAGAAGGATATCGGCAATCAGGTCCATTGGCGTCTCAGTTCAGTACAAATTCCATGACAAGCAGGTCGTGCACGCGGTCACCCCCCACCACCAGATCGATGCGTCGCCGCATCTGTGACCGCAGCGTCAGAAGCGCTGCGGGATCCTCGATTTCCGCAATCGACAGGGATTGCAGATAGGTATTGAGCACATCCACCACCCGCGGCAGCAGATTCTCGACATCCGACTGACCCGCCGAATCCACCTCGAGCTCCGCCCGGAACCGCAGGTGACGCCGGGCGCTGGGCCCGCCGATCGAAACCGTCATCGGCTCCATCGGAATAAAGGCGAGATCCGCGCTCAATTCCTTTTCCACCGGTTTTGCAGCCTCGTCACCGCCGCCCAACATCCCTGATGTATAGGCAAAGGCACCGCCGCCGCCGATCACCGCCAGGACAAGCCCGATCAGCAATCCGCCTTTTTTCTTCGGTGCTTCTGCACCTTCGTCACTTTGGTCTTCTTCAGCCATAAAAGCTCCTCTTGACGGGACCTTATCCCAATACTGGCTAACCGAATGTTAAGGCGCGGCTGCGATGTATGTTTTGAATTTTCGATAAACCCGGAGAATCCCGTGGAGCAGTTGGTTTCGGTCTGGACAGGGCTAGACACTCGTAAACGTATCACCGTCGTCGTGGCGACGATCGCCATGTTTGCCTTCATCACACTTTTGGCTCAGATGGCGTCGAAACCGCGTCTGTCTCTATTATATGCAGGGCTGGATCCCCATGCGGCCGGCGAGGTGGTGACCGCGCTCGAGGCCCGTGGCGCCATGGTCGAGATCCGTGGTTCCGCCATCTATGTCGACGCCGCCCAGCGCGACGCCCTGCGGCTGACCCTGGCCGGTGAAGGCCTGCCGCAGAATGGCTCTCAAGGTTACGAACTTCTTGATTCGCTCTCCGGTTTCGGCACCACCGCCCAGATGTTCGACGCCGCCTATTGGCGCGCGAAGGAAGGCGAGCTGGCCCGCACCATCACCGCCAACCGGCAATTCGCCACCGCGCGGGTGCACATCTCCAACCCGTCGAGCGATCCGTTCCGTCAGGGCCAGGTCGGCTCGGCCTCCGTCGCGGTCACCATGGCCTCGGGCAGCATCACCGCCCCCCAGGCCACGGCCCTCCGGTATCTTGTCGCCTCCGCCATCACCGGGCTCGACCCGGCCAATGTCTCCGTGATCGATGGCAAGACCGGGCTTATTCCCAATACAGATGATCCCGCCGCCCTGGCCTCGGGCGCCACCGACAGCCGCGCCGATGCGATCCGTCAAAGCGTGACCCGACTCCTTGAAGCCCGTGTCGGCGTCGGCAAGGCCGTGGTCGAGGTCACGGTGGATCCGGTCACGATTCGCGAGGAAATCACCGAACGGCGTTTTGATCCCGACAGCCGGGTGCAGATCAGCTCCGCCACCGAGGAAACCACCACAAGGTCGAATGACACCGGCGGCAGCAATGTCACCGTGGCTTCGAACCTGCCCAATGGGGATGCCGGCAGCGCGGGCCGCAGCTCGGAAAGCAGCGAGACCCGGTCGCGCCAGACCAACAATTTCGAAGTGTCCGAAACCCAGCGTGCCGTGATCAGCGAACCGGGTGCGGTCCGCCGGGTCTCGGTCGCGGTGCTGGTCGACGGCGTGCGCGCCCTTGGCGAAGATGGCACCACCCAGTGGCAGCCCCGGTCCGAGACCGAGTTGAGCGATCTGCGCGAATTGGTGGCCTCTGCCATCGGGTTTGACGAGGCGCGCGGCGACCAGGTGACGATCCGCACCATGGAATTCGAACCTCTGCCCGAAATCGCGCCTTCGTCGCCGGTGTCCTTCATGGATCGCTTTGCCATCGACGTGATGGGCCTGCTGCAACTGGCCGTGGTCGCCCTGGTGACCCTGATTCTCGGCCTGTTCGTGGTGCGCCCGATCCTGACCCGTGCCCCTGCAGGTGGCGGTGCCCCCGCGCTCGCCCCGCCGCCGGGCGATATGGCGGACCTCGGCGATCTCGCACCGCCCCCGGGCCTGGGTGATCTGCCCGCGCTCGACGGCGAGATCGGCGGGATCGGCGATTTCGCCCCGCTCGACGATCTGCCCTCCTTCGATTCGATCCAAAGCAATACTTCGGGCGATCCCGCTGAACGGCTGCGCCAGTTGATCGAACAGAAACAGGACGAAACCGTCGAAGTGCTGAACCAATGGATGAATGACCCGTCCGAGGCCGCGCGATGACCCTGCAGAACCTGCTCGAAACCTTTGATCGCCGGGAACGGCAGGCGGCCAGCGCACCGCCCGCTCCCGACCCAGCGGCCCTTGAGGCCATGCGCACGGAAGCCTTTGAAAAAGGATACCAATCCGGCTGGGAAGACGCTCAGAATTCCGGAACTGAAGCCCGGCAGCGGATCGAGGCGGAGTTCGAACGCAACATCCAGAACCTGATGTTCACCTATACCGAGGCGGTCGATTGCGTCCGCGGTGAGCTCAAGGGGTTTCTCGATGCGCTGATCGACGGGTTTCTGCCGGAAATCGTACCCGATCTGACCCGGGAACATGTGCGCGGTGAACTTCTGAAACTCGCCGATGATCTGGTCGAAGCTCCGGTTGAGATCGTCTGTGCCCCAGATGGCACGGCCCTGCTCGAAGAGCTTCTGCAAACCACGCCAGGACGCGACATCCAGCTGATCGAAGACGCGTCGCTGGCCGCGCGTCAGGTCTATATCCGCATCGCCCAGCGCGAAGTGGAAGTGAATGTGGAACCCCTGATTGACGCGCTGCGCCAACAATTGCGCGCGCTGTCCGAAACGACCCCTGAAAGGAAAGCCCATGGCTGAAGAAATGGAACTGAGCGGCCTGGCCGAGACACGATTCTCCCAGGTTCCGATCGAAATCACGATCTCCGTCGGCATGGCCCGGCCGCTGATCAAGGATCTGTTGTCGCTGGAAGAAGATGCGGTTCTGCCGCTCGATCGCTCGCTCGATGATCCGGTCGATCTCTATGTGGGCGACAAGCTGATCGGTCGCGGCCAGCTTGAGGAAATCGATGGTGAAGGGTCCGGTCGGCTCGGTGTCCGGGTGGTCGAGATCACCCAGCCCAAGGATACCGACTGACGTGATCCCCCCCATCCCGACCAAAGCCTTGCGCGCGGGCCTGCTGGCCGGTCTCGCGCTCGCCCTGTGTACGGGCGCGGCCCAGGCACAGGACATCGCGGAGATCCTTGGCGAAGGCTCGCTGACCGGTCGCTCCGTGCAGCTCCTGATCCTGATCACCGTGCTCAGCCTGGTGCCCGCACTGGCGATCATGTTCACCTGTTTCCCCTTCATGGTGACCGTGCTCGCGATCCTGCGCCAGGGAATCGGGCTGCAGCAATCGCCGCCCAACATGCTGATCGTCTCGCTGGCGCTGTTCCTGACCTATTTCGTGATGGAGCCGGTCTTTCTGGTGGCCTGGGAAAACGGCATCAACCCGCTCCTCGAAGGTCAGCTGGCCGCCGAAGTGGCGGCGACGGAGGCGATCGCCCCTTTCCGCGAGTTCATGATGGGCCGCGTGCAGGGCGACACGATGGCCACGCTGGCCGCCCTGCGCCCCGAAACCGCGGGCGTCACCGTGGAAAACGCGCCCCTGTCGCTTCTGGTGCCGTCTTTCCTGCTCAGCGAGATCGAACGCGCTTTCCAGATCGGCTTCCTGATCTTCCTGCCCTTCCTGATCATCGACCTGGTGGTCGCCGCGATCCTGATGTCCATGGGCATGATGATGGTGCCGCCGGTGATCGTCTCGCTGCCATTCAAACTGGCCTTCTTCGTGGTCGCCGACGGCTGGAGCCTGATCAGCGGCGCCCTGGTGCGCAGCTACTTCTAGACATCCAGACACTCAAGAAAAGGCGGCGGTTGGCAGATCCAACCGCCGCCTTTTTCGTGGCAACTCCCCGTGCCACACCAACAGGCCCGTCCATGGGCGTGGCGCCAGCGCCCACGCTCCCTGCGACAGATGCCGGTCGGGGGCATAGTCCAAACCATACTTTCCACTGCCTAACCTGAGACAATCCGGCGTGAATACCGCGGCCTCACTGCTCGCGATCGACGCGAAAGCCATCAAACGGCCGAAGCGCAAAGGACCGCAAGCCACTCAATCTCAAAAAACGTGCCAAATCGGGCTCAAGACAGTCGGTTCCCCGCCTTCAGAAGAGAAATCCAAGGGCATCCCCAAAACAAAGACGCCCGGGCCGAAGCCCGGGCGCGTCACGCGGCCCGCATCGGGCCGCGCTTTCGCGATCTGCCTTCAGCGGACGATGAACTCCGCATGGAGGGCGCCAGCTGCCTTGATCGTCTTCAGAATGTCGATCATGTCGCGTGGCGAGACGCCCAGCGCATTCAATCCTGCCACCACTTCTGACAAGGTGGTGCCGTCGGGCACTTCCGCCATGCCAATACCGGGTTCTTCCTCGATCGCGGCGCGGGTGCGCGGCACGATAATGGTTTCGCCTTCCGCAAAGGGGTTGGGCTGCACAACCACTGGCACTTCCTCGATCCGCAGGGTCAGATTGCCCTGACTGACCGCGACCCGAGAGATCCGCACATCCTCACCCAGAACGATGGTGCCCGAACGCTGGTCCACCACCACACGCGCACGCTGTTCAGGTTCGACCATCAAGGATTCGATGGCGGACAAGGCATGGGCCGGGGAGGTGGTGCCGGTGGCCGAAACTTCAACCACCACCGTGCCCGGATCGGTCATGGTGGCGACCCGGCGTCCGAAAGCGGAGTTGACCGTGTTTTCGATCCGCGCTGCGGTGGTGAAATCAGGTGAGCGCAGCGCCATGCGGATCTCGTTCAGGGAAGAAAAATCAAAGGGCACTTCCCGTTCAACCCGCGCACCCGCCGGGATCACGCCCGATGTGGGCACACCCTGAACCACGCTGGCGCCATCGCCTTCGGCGGAAGCGCCCCCCGCAATCACAGTGCCCTGACCCACCGCATAGATCTGTCCGTCAGCCGCATTGAGCGGCGTCATCACAAGGGTGCCGCCCAGAAGGCTCTTGGCATCGCCGATGGCTGAAACGGTCACATCGATCCGTCCGCCTGCGCGGGCAAAGGGCGGCAATTCCGCCGTCACGAGGACCGCAGCCACGTTGCGCGGACGGAATTGTTCCCCGGTCACATTGACGCCAAGCCGTTCGAGAATGTTCGACATGATATCCTCGGTGAACGGGGCGTTGCGGATACCGTCGCCGCTGCCGTTCAGGCCGACCACCAGGCCATATCCGATCAGGTCGTTGCCACGCACCCCGTCGAATTCCACCAGATCCTTGATGCGCACCTCCGTCGCCATGGCCAGGGAGGCCCAGAAACCGAAAAGAAGGGAAAGGAGAAAGCGCATTAAAGATATCCTGTGAGGGTCAGACGCGAGAGCCGCGACGTGATCGTGTAGAGGGTCTGCAACTGGGTTTCGGCCGATTGCAATTCGACGGCGGTTTCATAGGGATCGGCCTCAACCAACCGGGTTCGGGTCATCTGCAACATCTCGCTTTCCGCCATGACCTCGGCCCGGGCGCGGCCAAGCTGGCCTTCGCTGGCACCGATATCGGCCTGCAGATTGATGATTTCATCATTGGCCTCGACCAGCTCGAAGCCGGAAATCTGGGCCAACTGGCCCCGTTCGACATTGTCGCCCGCCAGAACATCGCGGCCCAGGAGGCTGCTCATGGCGAGGCCGGCAAGGAAAGTGCGAATGCCATCCTGGTCCGCCGTGATCGGACCGCGGGCCACTTCACCATCGGACAATTGCGGCCCCGAACCGGCCTGGGTACCACCAAGATAGCCCACCGTGTCAAAACCGCCCCCGGTGGCGAACCAGTCGCGGACCACCTGAGCCACATCTTCGGCGGTCGCAGCCCCGGCGGTGGTGATTTCGGTCTCGATGGCGGTCAGGACGGTCTCCACATCGGCAAGGGCCGCCTGATCGGTGGCAACGCCGGAAAACACGCTTTGCCCCCCCACCTGGGTGTTCAGATTGCCCAGCGCAGAGGTGAATCGCGCCAGCGCATCATAACCGGCGCTGGTCACCAAGGTCGGATCGCCGGTTTCCTGGGCGCGCAACAGGGCCGAGGAGATATCACCAAGTTCGCGCAGAGTGCCCAAGGCACCTTGCTGGGCATCAACCACCAGCTGATGTTCGGAAATCACCACAAGATAACTTTCCGCCCGCTGCAGCCCGCGTTCCACACCGGCAAGCGGCTGGAAGTTGCCCTTGAATTTCTGAACCAGATTGCTGTCGACCCCGCTCGACAATTCCTTGGTCAGCCGGTTGAGATCGTCCTTGATCCGGCCTGTGTCGCGCTGCAATTGCAGGGTGCGCGCAAGATCACCGATGGATGTAATGTTCATGATTATAACCCAATCAGGATTTGGATGAGTTCGTCGACGGTCTGGATCACCCGCGCGTTGGCCGCATAGGCCTGTTCGATCAGCAGCAGTTTCTGCATCTCCTGATCGGTATCGACCCCGTCCAGAAGCAGGGTTTCCTCGAGCCCTTCGTAGCGCGCGGTTTCATAGGAGAGGCGCGAGGTTGTCGTCAGCAGTGATTGGCCGGTGAGCGAGGTGAGCGAAGCGGCAAAGCCGGCCACCGATTTCTCACCGGCGGAAAAACTGCCGCCCACCGGCGCGCGGGTCTCCGAGAGCACATCGATCTTGGCATTGAGCAGGGTGGCATCGCCCACCGCACCGGGGGCTGCCGCACCAAGCCCGTCACGCAAACGCCAAAGCTCGCCGCCCCTGACAGGATCGACCAGCGCGTTGACCTCGACCCGGCTGGCGAGGCCGATCAGATCAGTGGGATCAAGTGCGGCCCCCTGGTCGGTGAAGAGACCGGGATCACCGGCGGTCAGGGTCGGGTCCAGAGCCGGGTCTTCGAACCGGGACACAAGATCGCGGGCGATCTCGTCGAGATTGCCCTGCAATTCCACCGATCGGCTGTCTCGAAGATCGAAGAGAGACGCCAGAATCCCGCCGCCGATGGCGGAGAAATTGCCCGACGTCTGCACCGGTTCGCCATTGATCGTCAGCCCGGAGAGCGCACCCGATGCCTGGGTCATGTCAGCGGTGATCGGAGAGGTGGTGGTGAAGCCGAATTCGGCCGGTTCCACATCCAGAAGCAAAGCGCCGCCCATGGTGTAAAGCGCCACGCTGTCATTGCCGCGGTCAAGCTGTCGGATCGGGACCAGTTCGCTGATCTCGTCGATGATCTGCTGGCGCTGGTCGAGAAGCGAGGGGAAGTCCCGGTCATTGACCTTGGCGCGCTGGATCTGCTCATTCAGCTCTGCGATCTGTTTGAGCGAGCTGTTGAGCCGACCGACTTCGGCATTGATCTGCGAATCCGCGTCCTGGCGCAGTTTCTGAACCCCGTCGGAAGCGGAATTCAGCTTACCCGCCAGGGAATGGGCGGCATCAAGCACCGAGGACAGCCGCGCGTCCTCATCGGGGCGCGAGGCGGCTTCGAGAAGGGCGGTTTCGAAATTCGCAACCTGGGCGTTCAGACTGCCCGGGCTTTCGGGCGAACCGATCAGGTCGAAAGCCGCCTGTTCGAAATTCACCGCCACCTGGGCGCCGCCATTGGAGGCGGCGGCCAGACGTTTTTCGCGCAGGATCACCTCGTCGATGACACGGGAAATGCCATCCACCTGGACCCCGGCCCCGGCGCCCCCGCCCTGACGCGCGGAGAGATTGACCTCGCGGCGGGCATAGCCTTCGGTCAGGGCGTTCGACACGTTCGAACTGACCACCTGGGCGGACCGGGAGGCCGCTGCCAGCCCGGTCAGTGCATTGGAAAGGGCGCCGGTTATACTCATGTCAGCCTACTACCGTTTGATATTGGTGGTTTCCTGGAGCATCTCATCCACGGTCTGGATCACCTTGGCATTGGAGGAATAGGCCCGCTGGGTCTGGATCAGCTGGGTCAATTCACCCGCCACGTCGGTGGCGCTTTCTTCAAGCGCATAGCTCACGATATCGCCGGTCGGACCATCAGCCGCATCCCACAGGAACATCGTGCCGCTGTCCGCCGAGGTGGCGTAGATCTGATTGTCGTAGGAAATCAAACCGTTGGGATTGGGCAGATCAATCAACGGGATCTGGTAGATCGTGCGGGTGATACCGATGTCGAAATTGGCCTTGATGAAGCCGTTGGCGTCAATCTCGACCGAGATCAGGTTGCCCACGGGCGAGCCGTCTTTCGAGATCGAGGTGGGCGCGAAACTGTCCGAGAGCTGGGTCAGACCATCACCAGCACCGACAGCACCGATATTGATGGCAATCGGGCCACCGGCGACGTTGACCTCGAAATCACCGGTCACCGGGTCATAGGCGCCGCCCGAGACCGGGGTGACCGAGGTGATCGTGCCGCCCGAGCCGCGCGAGGCGTCGAAGACCACGGTGTATTCGCCGATGGTCGCGCCGGCCGCCGCACTGTCGGTCAGGGTCATGGTCCAGGTGTTGGACGCGCCACCGGCCACAGCAGGCACGGTCGGTGTGAATTCGATATTGATGCTTTGCGAGGTGCCAAGGTTGTCGAAATATTCCACCGACAGCGGCAGGGCCGCGCCGGAGGAGCCGAATTCGGTCTCGGTCGCAGGCAGGTTCACACCCAGGGCGATCCGGGTGGTCGGTTCAGAGGTGAACTGGTTCACATTGATCTGCACCGGTTCCAGACCATCGCCCGTGTCGCGCGCGAAGGTCGGAATCGAACCATCCGCATCGGCCGGCCAACCCATCAGGGTGATGCCGGCAGGCGTCCGCAGGAAGCCGTCTTCATCGGTGCGGAAGGAGCCCGTCGTGGCCAGGAACAGCGGATAGTTCCCGATGGAATTCAGAACCGAGCTTTCGGTGGTCACCGGCAGGAAGCCGCGCCCGCGTACCGCAATGTCGGTCGGGTTGTCGGTTGAGGCGAGCGACCCGGTCTGGTCGATCATGCGCTGGGTGGTCACCCGCACACCGCCTGCAGAATACGTTCCCTCACCGCTTTCGATCACCAGCGACGAGAAATCCGCCACCGCGCGCTTGTAGCCGTAGGTGGCAGAGTTCGCGATATTGTCGGCAATTGTTGCCAACCGGCTCGCATTCGCGGCCAGACCCGCCACACCCGCGGCCAGGGAGGAAGAAATCGTCATGTTCAGCCTTTCTGCTGTTGCCCCACATCAGCCTTACCCGATCTCGTTTAACGGGCGGCTAATGGCTAAAATCCGAAACACTTTCTAAGTTTCGTGCCTCAGAAGAATGATCTCGATCCGGTTGTTCCGAATCGAGAGTGGATCGCGCGCCGCCGGTTTGCGATCCGCAAATCCGGTGACCCGCTGCATACGGTCGTCGGTCAGCCCGGCCTCGATCAGAAGTCGGCGCACCTGATCAGCCCGGGCGCTCGATTGCCCCCAGACCGGGTTTTCCCGGGCGGCCAGCGGCACGCTGGCCATGTAGCCCTGCACGGCAATGTCATTGGAGGCGACGCGGAACACCTCCGCCACCGTGTTGATCACATCGACCAGCACCGCGCTGGGCGCGTCCCCTGCAAGAAAGAGCGGCGCATCGGGAATGTCGAACACCTCGACGATCAGCCCCTCATCGGTCAGCTTGGTCAGCACATGGCGCTGCAGCAGGTCACTGACCAGGCTTTCGCCGCTTTTCGCCGAGAGCATCTTTTCAAGCGCCTCGAGCTTTTCTTCTTCCTCGTCGCCATTGGCATCGCTGGTGCTGGGCCCGTTGCCGGATTCGGAATTTTCCTCGGAATTGGGCGTCGGCTGCGCCGTGCCCGCCCCGGTGCCGTTCTGCGACAGGGTCGCCTGCGAGAAGATGCTTTCGCCGCCAAAGGCGCCATCGCCACCGCCCGACACCTTGTTCACCGGAATCGTCGGGTTGAAGTAATCCGCAATCCCCTTGCGCTGCTTTTCCGTGGTCGCACCCAGAAGCCACATCAGAAGAAAGAACGCCATCATCGCGGTCACGAAGTCCGCATAGGCCACTTTCCAGGCGCCGCCATGGTGCCCGCCGGCAATGATTTTCTTGCGCTTGATGATAATCGGCGCGGGTTGGTCGGACATGTCCACTCCTCTCGGTCAGCCCCATCTAGCCCCGGGTTGGTGAACATAGGTTTAAGCCCGACAGATTTGCGGAGACCCGCAGCAGCACGGCGCCCATTGCGCTGGAACTGCGCCGGGGTTTCAAATAGCCCTAGGGTAAAGGGGAGGACCGCACGTGACGAAGAAACCGCTACGCAGCCAGCAATGGTTCAACAATCCGGACAACCAGGAAATGACCGCGCTCTATCTGGAGCGCTATCTGAACTACGGGCTGACCCGGGAGGAGCTGCAATCGGGCAAGCCGATCATCGGCATTGCCCAGACCGGCAGCGATCTGTCACCCTGCAACCGCCATCACATGGAGCTGGCCAAGCGGGTTCGCGAAGGCATCGTTGCGGCAGGCGGCACGGTGATGGAATTCCCCGTCCACCCGATCCAGGAGACCGGCAAGCGGCCCACCGCCTCGCTCGACCGGAACCTGGCTTATCTGTCGCTGACGGAATCGCTCTATGGCTACCCGATCGATGCCGCGGTGCTGACCATCGGCTGCGACAAGACCACACCGGCGCTTCTCATGGCCGCCTCCACCGTCAATATCCCTGCCATCGCCATGTCCGTGGGCCCGATGCTCAATGGCTGGTTCCGGGGCAAGCGCACCGGCTCGGGCACCATTGTCTGGAAGGCCCGCGAATTGCATGCCGCAGGCGAGCTCGATGATGCAGGCTTCATGGAGCTTGTCGCCTCATCGGCCCCCTCGACAGGCTATTGCAACACCATGGGCACCGCCTCGACGATGAATTCGCTGGCCGAAGCGCTGGGCATGCAGCTGCCCGGCTCCGCGGCCATCCCCGCGCCCTATCGCGAGCGTGGCCAGATCGCCTATGAAACCGGACGCCAGATCGTCGAGATGGTGAAGGCCGACCGGCGCCCTTCCGATATCATGACCCGCGAAGCCTTTGAAAACGCCATCGTGGTCAATTCCGCCATCGGCGGCTCCACCAATGCGCCCATTCACCTGGCCGCCGTTGCCCGCCATATCGGCGTGCCGCTCAACAATGACGATTGGCAAAACCTGGGGCACAAGATCCCGCTGCTGGTCAATCTGCAGCCCGCAGGCGAATATCTCGGCGAAGACTACCACCGGGCCGGCGGCGTGCCTGCGGTGATCGGCGAGCTTCTCGAAGCAGGCCTCCTGCCCCATCCCGACGCCATCACCGCCAATGGCAAGACCATGGCCGAGAACTGCGCCGGGCGGCGCTCCGAGAACACCGACGTGATCAAGACCGTGGCCGCACCGATGCTGCAGAACGCGGGTTTCATCAATCTCAAGGGCAATCTCTTCGACAGCGCGATCATGAAAACCTCGGTGATTTCCGAAGAATTCCGCAATCGCTACCTCTCGAACCCCGAGGATCCCGAGGCGTTCGAAGGCCGTGCCGTGGTCTTCGATTCCATCGAACATTACCACCAGATGATCGATGATCCCGCGCTGGAGGTGGATGAACACTGCATCCTGATCATGCGCGGCGCCGGGCCCATCGGCTATCCCGGCGGGGCAGAGGTGGTGAACATGCGCCCCCCCGCCTATCTGCTGAAACAGGGCGTCACCTCGCTGCCCTGCGTCGGCGACGGGCGGCAATCGGGCACGTCGGGCTCGCCCTCGATCCTCAATGCCTCACCGGAAGCGGCCGCAGGCGGCGGGCTGGCGCTGGTGCAGACCGGCGACCGGGTGCGGATCGACCTCAACGCCTGCACCGCGAACATGCTGGTGGACGATGCCGTGCTGGAGGCCCGCCGCGCCGCTCTGCCCGACCGCCCCTTCGCTCCCGAAAGCCAATCGCCCTGGCAGGAGATCTTCCGCGAAAAGACCGGGCAATTCGCGGAAGGCATGGTGCTGAACGGCGCGCCAGAATTTCAGGACATCGCGCGCAGCAAGGGGGTGCCGCGCGACAATCACTAAGCGGGCACTGGCCCGGCACTGACCGGGAACTGAACGGGCCGTCAGTCGCGGTCCATCCGGTGATATTCCCGGTTCGGCATCATGTCGGAGGCGATGGCGAACCGGTTCGACATGTTGAAAAAGCCGATCACATCGGACAGGTCGAAAATCTCGCTTTCATCGAGCCCGGCGGCGCGCAGCAGATCGCGGTCGGGCTCGTCCACCTCCCAGGGCGTGGTGGTCAGCTTCCAGGCGAAATCCAGCATCGCGCGCTGGCGCGGATCGAGCTTGGCGACCCGGTAGTTCATCACCAGCATCTCGCCCAGCTCCGGATCCCCCGACAGTTTCCGCACCGCCTGCCCATGGGCCACCAGACAATAGAAACAGCGGTTGGCCGAGGACACCACCACCGCAATCATCTCGCGTTCCAGCTTTGACAGCTTGCTCTCGCCCAGCATCAGCGTGTTGTAGAACGTGGCGAAGGCGCGCAGCTTGTCCTGGTTGCGCGAAAAGGTCTTCAGCACATTGGGCACCATGCCCAGCTTTTCGGCGCAGATGGCAAAATACTCCGCCATGTCCGCATCCAGTTCGGACGGGTCGGGCAGGTCGTAGATCGAGACGTGATCAGGTTGGGGCAAGGGGCTCTCCTCCGGGAATGTGCTGCGAGTCGTGTCAGGGCCTGCGCGCCGCCTGCCACATTTCTGCTCTGGTCTGTTTCGCCCGCGCGCATAAGGCTTGGGTCCAATATGGCATTGTGTGAAGCGACGAAAAAGTGAAACGATGCCGCTGGTTTGATCGCCATCCGGCAACAGGGAAACAATGCAAAAAGAGAAATAAAAACAGCGTCTTGAAAGCTGCAAACTCAGGCACGGCAAGCTTCCGCCCAAGGAAAATGGGGAAATCCCCCGTCAGCGCCAAAGCCCCAAATCCGGCCCTTTTCCTGCCACAATCCCCCTTACCCTTGTCACATATGTGAAGAGTTCCCCGATGTGCCGTGCACATCACTGACTGGTTTCAAAAAGTCCAATTGATTTGACGCGCTCTCCCCGTGAAAGCGCGCACGGGAGAGATGTGACATGAATACAGCCACTTACTTCGATGCTTCCAACCCGGACACCCCCGCCGGGATGACCCCTGTCCTTGCCCTTGAGGCCATTGACGGCATTCCGGGGCGCGGCACCGGCCTTGTCGGCGCCGCATTTGCCCCCGGCACCCGCATCAGCAACCTCGATGCCGCCGCCCAGGCCGCCAATGGCACCGCGGATGCCAGCTTCATTGCCTCCGAACTCGCCTATGCTGCCGCCAAAAGTGACACGGATGTGGCAACCTTTCTCGGCGCCGATGCCGCCAGCCTCACCGGCGATGGCAGCGTCGAAATGGGCCCCTCCGCCCTCGCCTTCACCGGCTATATCTACATTCCCGCCGGGGCCCACGAGATCAAGGTGGTCTCCGACGATGGCTTCGGCCTCGAGATCGGTGGCGTCGATTTCACCGAATTCACCGGCTCCCGCGCCAGTGCCGCCACCGCCCGGGTGGCCGAATTCGACGGCGGGCTCTACGAGATTGACCTGCTTTACTTCGACCAGGGCGGTTCCATGTCACTGGCGCTCGAAATCGACGGGCTGCCGGTGGATCAAAGTGCCTTTTATCAGAGCGTGGAGGATTTCCAGACCCCACCCGCCGATGTGCCCCTGGTGCCGGTCGAAGATTATCACCCGTCCTTCTTTGTCGGCGAACAGACCCTCGATGTGGCCATCGACACCACCACCAGCGACGCCCGTGATGTGATCAACGGCCTCGGCGCCGATGACGTGATCAACGGCCAGGGCGGCGATGACGAACTGATGGGCGGTTTCGGCGATGACATCCTGCGCGGCGGGGCGGGCGATGACGTGCTTGACGGCGGCTATGGCTCCGATGTGCTCGAAGGCGGCGACGGCAATGACTTGCTGATTGCCCGGTCGGACGCGGGCGAACAGAGGATCGGCCAGTTGGCCATCGACCAGCCGACCCGGCCCGACCCCGATGGCGAAGTCGACGCCGAGCTGCAGAAACTCTCCGCCTATGCCCATGAGGCGCTCCACGGCGATGATGTGCTGATCGGTGGCGCCGGGCGCGACACCTTCCTGATCGCCCCCCAGATCGACGCCAAGCTCGATATCATCGACCAGCACATCCGCGCCAATGGCTCGATCAACTGGGCCGGGGTCGCGGGCGAAAACGACGAACTCCACGACCATTGGGTCGACAGTTCCGGCATCGACATCATCGCCGATTACAATGCCGAGGAAGACCATATCGCGGTGATCGGCCACACCGCCGTGCCCTTCGTCACCTATCAGGATCTCACCGGCGACGGGGTCGAGGAATCGATCATCACGGTGATTTCCGTCCAGCACGGCAATGGCGGTGCCCATGACCGCGATCTGATCGGCCAGGTCATCGTCCATGGCGACCGGGTGGAGGTCGAGGACATCCAGACCGACGACATGGTCACCTACGGGGTGGTCGAAGGCTATGCCGATGTGGCCGAAGCCCTGATGCCGCCCGGCGACGAAAAGATCAGCATCATCGACGGGGTCGAGGTCAAGGGCTACGACACCCGCGAACCGATGCAGATGATGGCGGGCATAGAGGGGCACGGCGGCCACGGGCCCGGCACCAACATCCTCGGCCCGGTGACCGGCAACCCCTATGCCGCCTTCGAAAACGCAAATTTCACCGAAGACATGCTGGCCCCGGGGGCGAGCGGCGCCGAAGGCTATATCGAAACCCGCGCCCCCTTCGACCAGCTCGACACCATTGAGGCCACCGGCAGCACGATCACCGGCACCGCTGCGGGCGAGAGCCTGACCCAGGCGGAAGCCCCCGCCCCCGATGGCCTGCCCGGCGCGCTGGGGTTCTGGAGCCTCGGCAATGGCGACGAAGGCGCTTACGCCGATCTGCGCGACGATGGCGGCGCAGCGGTCAAAGCCTACACGCTCTATGAAAATCAGGCGCTTCTGAACACCGAGGCCACCACCGAGGGCCCACGTGACGGGGAAACCGCGCTCTACTTCAACGGTGACAACAGTTTCGCCTTCCTCGACCACGATCCGGAAACCGCGATCACCCAGGGCACGATCGCGCTCTGGGTCCGGCCCGATGACATCGGCGAAACCTCCATGTTCGTCACCAAGGATCAGTCCGGCCCGGGCGAGGGCAACCATTTCCGCCTTGGCCATACCGATGACGGCGGGCTGATCCTGCGCATGGCGGATCCCTACAAGACCAACCACGCCTGGAAGACCGACACGCTTCTGACCGAAGGCGAATGGGCCCATCTGGCGGTGAATTTCACCGAAGACGGGATCACGGTTTACCTGGACGGCGAACCGGTCCCCGATGGCGCCTGGACCAAGTTCGAGGGCGATATCGCCACGCCGGGTGGGCACAAATCCGCAATGCTGTTGCAGAACGAGGAACCCTGGGTTCTGGGCGCGGACACATTCGCCACCAAACTCAACGGCACGGCGCAGGAATTCGCCACCGATGACGAGGATCTGCGCCATGAATTCGAAGGCGGGCTGGCCGAATTCGGCATCTGGGGCGGGCATGAGGCGGGCGACGCGCTCAGCCAGGCCGAGATCGCCGATCTGATCACCAATGGCCCGGGCGCGGCACTCACCAACCCTTCGGGGACCGAAACCATGGTGCTGGCCGATGACATGATCAGCGGCGCAGGCGGCAATGACACGATCCATGGCGAGGGCGGCGATGACACGCTCGACGGCGGCGCGCAAAATGACAGCATCCACGGCGGTTATGGCGACGACCACCTGCTGGGCGGCAGCGGCAATGACACGCTCGATGGCGGGCGCGGCAATGACCTTCTGGAAGGGGGCGCCGGGGATGACGTGCTGCTTTCGCGCTCGGACACCGGCGAACAGCGGGCGGGGCAATTGGTGCTCGACGATCCGTCCCGGCCCACCGGCGGGTCGATTGACGAAGAACTGCTGAAACTTGCCGACTGGATCGATCAGGAGGTCGCGGGCGATGATGTTCTGGTCGGCGGTGCCGGTGCCGATGCCTTCACCTTCGAAACCCTGATCAACGGCAAGAAGGACATTCTCGCGGAACACACGATGGACAACGGGATGATCCATTGGCACGGGGTCGCGGGCGAAAACAAATACATCCATGACCATTGGGTCGACGGGATCGGCATCGATGTGGTGGCGGATTTCGACAAATCCGAAGGCGACACGATCTCGGTCATCGGCCACACCACCCAGATCGAGGTCACCCACCAGACCGTCGACACCGATGGCGACGGCATTGATGACGACAGCGTTTCCGTGATCCTCGCCTATTCCCAGCAGGGCGGCGGCGGTGGCGCCCATGACGAAGACCTGCTCGGCCATATCGTCGTCTTTGGCGACAAGGTGGAAGAGGACGACGTGACCATCGACCCGGGCGCCCATTACGGCATCGTCTCCACCATCCACGAGGTGCAGGAGGCCGTCGCCCCCAATGGCCAGACCAAATGGATCGATCTGGAAGACGGCACCCGCCTGCTTGGCTACGACAGCCGCGATGTGGAAGGCGACCCGGTGGGCCGCGACCCGATCGCCTATTCCTCCAATACCTGGCTGCAGACCGGGGAGGTCGATCTTGCCTCCGCCCTGCCCCCGGGGCTGAGTGCCGCCAATCTGCTTCTCGACTACGACAGCGGCACCTTCGGCGGCCCCAACCAGCCGGTGGAACTGGCGCATACCCCCGAACAGGCCACGGCCCAGGGCACCTTCTCCTTCACCTTCACCGCCGACAACCCCGGCAATGGGCAGAATCAGGCGCTGATCTCCAAGGATCACGCAGGCTTCGGCGAGGGCGGGCACATGACCGCCTACATCACCTCGGGCGGCCATCTGAAGGTCCGGTTTCAGGGCGAGGAGGATGAGAAATACCTGGTCGACTGGAAAACCAAGATCGTGGCGGGCGAAGACTACCACGTGGGCTTCACCTTCGATCAGGATGAAATCGCGCTCTATCTCAACGGCGAATTGCTCGATGCCGACACCGGCTATGCGGACGGGATGAGCGGCAATACCGAAGATCTGGTGATCGGCGGCTCCACCCGGCACCGGATGGAGGAGAACGACAATATCGAATGGCATTTCGACGGGGTGATCGAAAATCTCGCCTTCCTCGACCGGCCGCTGGAGGAGATCGAACTGCTGTTTCTTGCCGAGAACGGCGGCGATCTTGCCTCCCTTGAGCCACTCTACGCCCGCGCCGCCGGGATCGAGGCCGACCCCGAACCCGAAGTGCCCGATATCCCCGGCGCGGACGACCCGGCCCCCACACCCCCCGAGACCGGGCAACCGCCCGCGGACCCGCCTGCCGAACCGCCTGCACCGGAAGCCGGGGAAGAAGACAGCGGCTTTGGCGCGATCTTCTCCCAGATCATCGGCGCGATCCTGTCGATCTTCGGGTTGGGCGGGGATGACAATGAGGGCATCGGCAATCTGACACCGCCCACGGAAGACCAGATCGAGGAGGCCCGCAGCACGGTCGAAGACCTGCTCGCGGGGCTCGCCGGCGCCCCGGCAGAGGAGGCCGAAGCACCGCAATCCAGTGAGGAGGGAGAGGAAGAGGAACTGATGCTCCTCTGATCAAGACCCGTGCGCCGGGCCTCGTCACGGGGCCCAGCGCACGGCCCCCAATTCGCCCACATCATAGCCGCCCAGCGCCCCGGCCCGCTCCAGAAAGGCAGGCGTGCGACAGAACCCCAGCAAGCGCTGGATCGGCGCCCGGAAATAGGCCCTTCGGTCGATCAGCAGATCAAACCGTTCTTCCACCACCGGCAGAAATGACAGACCATGCCGCCGGGCCAGCGCTTCAAGACCGAACGTCGCCTCCGCCGCCCCTTCCGCCACCGCCAGAACCGCATCCTGTTCGCTGCGCGCCGGCGCGGTGAAGTCGATCTCGCCCATTGGCACGCCTGCCTCCTCCAGCATATGCCGCAAAAGACCGGCGGTGCCCGACCCCGCCTGCCGGTCGGCAAACCGGCGCCCGCGCAGATCGCCCAGGGATGTGATCACATCCTCATCGTCTCGCCCCATGACGATCCCGCGACGGCGTTTCGCCCAGGCGATCAGCACCGCCTCGTCCCCTTGCGCGCGCGCCGCCTGCAGGTTCCAGCCGCCATCCTCGTGAAGATGCAGCCCCGCGGCGATCCCTTCGCCCGCCGCAAACCGCGCCAGCCCGTCACCGCTACCGTCAAGCAGGCTCGCCATCCCGCATTCCGACTGCCTCAAGGCCCATTCCAGCAGCGGATCATGGGACCCGAGCAGCACATCCGCCCGCGCCGCGCCCCCCTGACCGGCGATCCAGGCGCGCAGATCGGCGGCCGGAAACAGCAACTTGCCCGTGGCCCGTGACACCGGCACATCGCCCGAGGCCGCCAGATCATAGATCTTGCGTTCCTTCAGCCGCAGCAGCGCCGCCACCTCGGGCACGGTCAGATATTCGGGGCCTTCGCTCATGGGCGCGCGTTCGGAAAGAACAATTGCTGGCCCCCAAGCCGGTAATCCGCAATCGCTTCCTGTCCCGCCTCGGAAGTCAGCCAGTCGACAAAGGCCATCGCGGCGTCTGCCTTCACATTCGGGCAGCGTGCGGGCGCCACCGGGATCACCCCGTACTGATTGAAAAGGGCTGCATCCCCTTCGACCAGCACCCGGTAATCCCCCTTGTTGCCGAAGGCGATCCAGGTCGCGCGGTCGGTCAGCACATAGGCGCCCATGCCGATCCCGGTGTTCAGTGTCGCCCCCATGCCGGACCCGGTCTCCCGGTACCAGCTGCCCGAAGCCCCATCGGGATCGACCCCGGCCATCCGCCAGAGCGCGCGTTCCTTCTTGTGAGTGCCGCTGTCATCGCCGCGCGAGGCAAAAAGCGTCTCTAAACCAGAGATTTTGGCAAGGGCTGCGCCCGCATCGGTGGTCCCCGACACACCCGCCGGATCGGCTTCAGGCCCGACAATGACGAAATCATTATACATCAGATCGCGCCGGAACAGCCCGCCGCCTGCGGCCACAAAGGCCTCTTCAGCCGCCTTTGCATGGACCAGAAGCACATCACCATCGCAGTTTTCCGCATTGCGGATCGCCTGCCCGGTGCCCACGGCCACCACATGAACCGTGACCCCGCTCTGAGCCGCAAAGCGCGGCAGCAGATGGTCATAAAGCCCCGAGTTTCGGGTCGATGTGGTCGATTGAACCACAATCGCTTCCGCCCAGACCGGGGCGGCCAGAACCAGCAAACATCCCACAAGTAACCGCATTCATTCCTCCACCAATGCGTCCAGACGCCCGGCCAGATAGGCCCGCGCCGCTTCCGTTTCGGGCCCGGCGAAAAACGCCTCTGCGGGCCCCTGTTCCACAACCCGTCCCCGGGCCAGAAAAACCACCTCATCGGCCATGCGCCGCGCCTGCCCCAGATCATGGGTCACCAGAATCAGCTTGACGCCCGCCGCCTTCACCTCCCCCAGGATCCGCTCGATCGCCAGGGTGGCGGCGGGATCGAGACTGGCGGTCGGCTCATCGAGAAGCAGCATCTCGGGATCGGTGGCCAGCGCCCGCGCAATGGCCAGCCGCTGCTGTTCGCCCCCCGAGAGCCGCCGCGCCGGACGTTCCCCATGGGCCGCAAGCCCGACCTGCTCCAGCAGCGCCGGGGTGCGGTCGCGCGGCAGACCGCGCGCCTTCAGCACGAAATCAAGATTCGCCCGGGCCGAGCGGCGCAGCAGAACCGGTTTCTGAAACACCAGCGCCTGCTTGCCCCGCAGGCCCGCATCCAGCCCGCGCCCGGCCAGCATGATTTCTCCCGTATCCGGGCGGATCAGCCCGTGAAACAGTCTCAAAACAAGGCTTTTTCCCGCCCCGTTCGGCCCCATGATCACCGTGGTGCCGGTGGGGCTCAGGCGCAGATCGGGCAGATCCACCAACCGCGCAGCCCCCGCCTGATAGGTCAGATCGCGGGTTTGAAGCCCGGCCTCACCCATGGCTCTGACCCTCTGCGCGCGCGCGGATCACCTGCACCAGCCCATTGACCCCCAGCGCCAGCACCAAAAGCACGAGCCCCAGCGCCAAGGCGAGCGGCAGATTGCCCTTCGAGGTCTCAAGCGCAATCGCGGTGGTCATCACTCGGGTCAGGTGATCAATATTGCCCCCCACGATCATCACCGCCCCCACCTCGGCGATGGCGCGCCCGAAACCGGCCAATGCCACGGTCACCAGCCCGAACCGCCCGTCCCGGATCAACGCGCCCACCGCCTGACGCCGGGTGAGACCGAAGGACCGGAATTGCTCGTCATATTCGTGGTGCAGCTCCTCCAATTGCTGGCGGGCAAGCGCGGTCACGATCGGCAGGATCAGCAGGGTCTGCGCGATGATCATCGCGCCGGGGGTGTAAAGCAGGCCAAGAAAGCCCAAGGGGCCTGCCCGCGACAGGTAGAGATAGACCATCAGCCCCACCACCACCGGCGGCAGGCCCATCAGCGTGTTGAGCACCACCAGCACCGCACCGCGACCGGGAAACCGGGTGACCGCCATCAGAGCGCCGAGAGGCAGCCCTAGGGCGCAGGCGATCAGCGTGGCGCTGAGACTCACATAAAGCGACAGGCTCACGATCTCGATCAGATCGGCATCCGCCGTCCAAAGCAGCGAAAACGCCAGGAATAGAGCCTGTTCAGCGCCTTGCATTTCTTCCCATACCTTGCAGAATTTCCGGAAACCCTAGCTTCATGGCTCCGGTCAGGCAAGGTCTCACCGCTCAGCCTGCGGCAGAGATCCGCGCCAGATGGGCTTCAACCAGCGGACTCAGCACGCGCAAACTCATGCGCAATCGCAGGCTCGGCGCCCATGGTTCTGTGTTCTGAAAGAGGAATCCGCCCCAGATTTCACCATCCACATGCAAAGACGCGCAGAAATCTGCGGCCACCCCGAGGCTGGCCAACCGCGCCAGATCCGCCCCTTCCGGACGCGCGCTGGGCAGGCAGGTCAGATCGACGGTGCGTCTGTCCCGGGCCAGAAGGGGCACCGGATGGGCCCGGCGATCCTGGATCCAGCGAAAGCCCGGCGCAGGCGTGGTGCAAAAGGCAAGGGGCGCATCAACCAGTCGACCGGTGCGGTCGCTCAATCCAACGGCGCGCGTCTCCGACACAACCCGGGCCTCCCCGCCCTTGCCAAGCCGCAGAACCTGCAACCGTTCATAGCCCGAAAGGATGCGCAACAGACCATTCAGTTCCGAAAAGAGCGTCTCGAGGGTCTGCGCCCCGCCGATCCGGTCGGCCATCCGTTCAACATCGCGCAGAAAGGCCATCCCGTCCGGGGTGGCACTGGGCGGCAGCAGTTCCATCAGCACCAGGCGGCCCGCGGCGATCACCTGGGCCTCGCTGGCGCCGACCCGGCCCAGCATCTCCGCCCGGAGCGGGTGGAGCGGCCGCGCCCTGGCCTTGCGCAAGGCCTGGGTCAACTCCGCCCCGAGCGCCTGCAGATCCGGGGCGTCCAACACCCGGTCCGGCGTTTGTCCGGGCAGAAAGGCCCCGATATTGGCACTGACCAGCCGGGGAACCTCCCCGTCGGCATCAAATCCGATCAGACCCGCCGAGGGCTGGATCGTTCCGATCTGGTGAAATTCCGGCCCCGCGTCAGTCATACTGCTCACCTTTACCACCGGTCGGGCGCCGTTCCGCCCCGATGCAGTCTAGCGCAACGCCCCCCATTTGCAATTTGCCCTTCCGGCGCGGGTTTTGCTAAGCGGGATCGACACAAGGGAGCCGCCGATGCCGCAATTGACCAAAACTGCCGCCCAGATGGTGGCCGAGGCCCGCGCCCGGATCGACGAGGTGGAAACCACCGATCTGATCGCCACCCTCGATGATCCGGATCTGGTGGTGGTCGATATCCGCGACATCCGCGAACGCGAACGCAGCGGTTTCATTCCCGGCAGTTTTCACGCCCCGCGCGGCATGCTGGAATTCTGGGTCGATCCCGAAAGCCCCTATCACAAGCCGATCTTTGCCGAGCCAAGGCGCTTCGTCTTCCATTGTGCCTCCGGCTGGCGCTCTGCGCTCGCGGTGGACATGCTGCGCGAGATGGGCTTCGACGCCGCCCATCTGCGCGAGGGCTTTTCCACCTGGGAGGCCCAGGGCGGACCGGTGGCGCGGATGGAGGCGAAAAAGGGCAAGGCGTGAGCGGCGCAAATTCTCTCACGGCGCTGGACCGCTACCGGACACATGCCGAACGGCTGGGGCGCCGGTTTCTGAATCTCGATGCGGAAACGGTGCTAGAAGCGGTGCTGTCGTTTCTTCCGACAGAGCCGGTGCCGGTGCTGGATGTAGGCGCAGGCAGCGGGCGCGACGCGCTGTGGTTTGCCGAAAAAGGCCATGAGGTGACCGCGGTGGAGCCGGTCCGCGAAATGTCGGAGCAGGCCGAAAAGACCCGGTTTAGAGACAGAATCCACTGGATCGAGGATCACCTGCCGGGGTTGGAGGCGCTCGACGGCCATGAGGGGCGCTATGGGCTCGCGCTCCTGTCGGGGGTCTG
The DNA here is from genome assembly GCA_025800205.1 of Silicimonas sp. GTDB lineage: Bacteria > Pseudomonadota > Alphaproteobacteria > Rhodobacterales > Rhodobacteraceae > CALKXV01. Next base: position 54,825 of record JAOXSD010000032.1, read on the forward strand.
GCATCACCTGCCCCCGGAGATCCGCGCCCCCGCCTTCACCCGTCTGGCAGGGCTCCTTCGGCCCGAAGGCCGTCTGGTGCTGTCCCTGCGGCTGGGCCCGGATGTGGACGGGCGGACCAATTTCGCCATCGATCTTGAACACACCCTGACCGAGGCCAGGGCGGCGGGGCTTGATCTGGTGCACAAGGCCGAACGCCCCTCGATCCAGGCGGCGAATATTGCCTTGGGCGTCACCTGGGTCTGGCTGGTTCTCGACCGGTGCTCAGCGCCGCAAACAGGCCCTACTCAAGGCGAATAGGGTCTCAAATCAGCCGGCCGCCTCGAAGATCTGAAGCCGCGTCACCTGTCCCCCGATCCCAAAAACCCGCACCATGACAAAGCCGATAAAACCGGAGCGGATCCGCTCCACCGTGTGATAATCCCGCGCATAATCGCATTTGCCTGCGATCATGGCGCGTCGCTCCGGCGTGGTGAAATAGGGATCAAACTGATCCTGATCGGGATTGCCGAATTTGTGCACATTGGCCCGGTCCTGCTGCACGATGGCGCAGACATCGCCCAGCGCCGCACCGCGGGAGTTATAGGTGTCTGCGGTCGAGAGCATGGTGAAATATTCAAACATCAGGCTTTCGGCCCGGGCCGCCCCCGGCAGGGTGAGCAAAAGCGCAAGCGCGCCGATCAGACTTGCTTTCAGGATCATCTTGGGCGCCTCTCTGTCATTGCAGGATCACACTAGCCGGACCGGCCTGTGCGATCAACGGACCAGACCGTACTCCGGGGCATGGATCCGCGCCCCTTCATCACCGCTCACCACTTGTTAAGCCCTTGCCGCTAACCCCGCGCGGAACCGCCGCTGGAACAGGGGCTGCGGGAGGTGTTTTGGCAGAATTTCCGAAAGAGCGAAAAATGGGACATTTTCCTAGTTTTGACGTGCTTGCAGCGGTCAGAACGTCTCCCTATATACCCCACGAAGCCGTGATCGCAGGTCATGCGACACAACTCTGGGATGGGAGCCGGGTGCCGCACAGGGCCTGCCTCCCGAACATCGCCGAAAGAGAGGACTAGAAATATGGGTAAAGTCATCGGTATCGACCTGGGTACCACAAACTCCTGCGTTGCCATCATGGATGGGTCGCAACCCCGGGTGATCGAAAACGCCGAAGGTGCCCGGACCACCCCGTCGATTGTCGCCTTCACCGACAGTGAGCGTCTCGCCGGTCAGCCTGCTAAGCGTCAGGCGGTCACCAACCCCGAAAACACCGTTTTCGCCGTGAAACGCCTGATCGGCCGCCGCGCCGATGATGCAGCCGTGACCAAGGACAAGGACATCGTCCCCTACGAGATTGTCGATGGCGGCAATGGCGACGCCTGGGTTCAGGCCGGTGGCGAGAAATATTCGCCGAGCCAGATCAGCGCTTTCATCCTGCAGAAGATGAAGGAAACCGCCGAAAGCTATCTGGGCGAAGAGGTCACCCAAGCGGTGATCACCGTTCCGGCCTATTTCAACGACGCCCAGCGTCAGGCCACCAAGGATGCCGGCAAGATCGCCGGTCTCGAAGTGCTGCGGATCATCAACGAACCGACCGCGGCCGCACTGGCTTACGGGCTCGACAAGAAAGAAACCAAAACCATCGCGGTCTATGACCTCGGCGGCGGGACCTTCGACATCACCATCCTCGAAATTGACGATGGTCTCTTTGAAGTGAAATCCACCAATGGCGACACGTTCCTCGGTGGTGAAGATTTCGACATGCGGATCGTCAATTACCTGGCGGACGAGTTCAAGAAAGAGCATTCGGTCGATCTGACCAAGGACAAGATGGCCCTTCAGCGTCTGAAGGAAGCCGCTGAAAAGGCCAAGATCGAACTGTCCTCCTCGACCCAGACCGAGATCAACCAGCCGTTCATCTCGATGGATCCCTCCTCGGGCACGCCGCTGCACATGGTCATCAAGCTGACCCGTGCCAAGCTGGAAAGCCTGGTCGGCGATCTGATCAAGAACTCGATCAAACCCTGTCAGGCCGCGCTCAAGGATGCCGGTCTCTCGACCTCGGAAATCGACGAGGTGGTTCTGGTCGGTGGTATGACCCGGATGCCGAAGGTGATCGAAGAGGTCACCAAATTCTTCGGCAAGGAGCCGCACAAGGGTGTGAACCCCGACGAGGTGGTTGCCATGGGTGCCGCCATTCAGGCCGGTGTTCTGCAGGGCGACGTGAAAGACGTGGTGCTGCTCGACGTCACACCGCTGTCGCTGGGCATTGAAACCCTGGGCGGTGTCTTCACCCGCCTGATCGACCGCAACACGACGATCCCAACCAAAAAGTCGCAGATCTTCTCGACTGCGGAAGACAACCAGAACGCCGTGACCATCCGGGTCTTCCAGGGTGAACGCGAAATGGCCGCCGACAACAAGATCCTCGGTCAGTTCAACCTTGAAGACATCCCGCCCGCCCCGCGCGGCCTGCCGCAGATCGAAGTGACCTTCGACATCGATGCCAACGGCATCGTCAGCGTCTCGGCCAAGGACAAGGGCACCGGCAAGGAACACCGGATCACCATTCAGGCCTCGGGCGGTCTGTCGGACGAGGACATCGAAAAGATGGTCCGCGAGGCGGAAGAGAACGCCGAGGCCGACAAGGAACGCAAGGATCTGGTCGAAGCGCAGAACGGCGCCGAAAGCCTCATCCACGCGACCGAGAAGTCGATGGAAGAGCACAGCGACAAGGTCGATCCGACCACGATCGAAGCCATCGAACTGGCCATTGCCAACCTCAAGGAGCAGATGGAAACCGAAGATGCGGCCAAGATCCGCAGCGGCATCCAGAACGTGACCGAGGCGTCGATGAAACTGGGTGAGGCGATCTACAAGGCCCAGGCGGAAGCCGCAGGCGACGCCGATCCCGAGGATCACGACGAAGGCCCGCAGGGTGTCGACGATGATATCGTCGATGCCGATTTCGAGGACCTTGGCGACGACGAAAAGCGCGGGTGAGGCCGCTGGACGCACCCCAGACCGGCCTTCGGGCCGGTCTTTGCGTTCAAAAAGGGATGTGAGTGATGTCAAAGCGCGATTATTACGACGTTCTGGGGGTCCAGAAAGGCGCCAGCGCCGACGAGATCAAGAAAGCCTATCGCCAGCGGGCGAAAGCGCTGCACCCGGACCGCAATTCCGACAACCCCAATGCCGAGGCGGAATTCAAGGAAGCCAACGAGGCTTACGAAGTTCTGAAGGATGCCGAGAAGAAGGCGGCTTATGACCGTTTTGGCCACGCGGCTTTCGATGGCGGCATGGGCGGCGGTGGCGGCCATCCGGGCAATGGCGATTTCGCCTCCGCCTTCTCCGATGTGTTCGACGATCTCTTCGGCGATATCATGGGCGGCGGCCGTCGTGGCGGCGGCGGGCGGCAGCGCGCCATGCGTGGCTCCGACCTGCGCTACAACCTGCGGGTCAGCCTCGAAGACGCCCACAGCGGGCTGCAGAAAACCATTCAGGTGCCCACGGCGCTGGCCTGTGACACCTGCAACGGCTCAGGCGCGGAAGGCGGTGCCGAACCGCAGCAATGTCCGACCTGCAACGGCATGGGCAAGGTGCGCGCCTCCCAGGGCTTTTTCACCGTGGAGCGGACCTGCCCGACCTGTTCGGGTGCGGGCCAGATCATCAAGAACCCCTGCAAATCCTGCGGTGGTGCCGGCCGGGTCGAGAAGGAACGCTCGCTTTCGGTCAATATTCCCGCCGGGGTCGAAACCGGCACCCGCATTCGTCTGGCAGGCGAAGGCGAGGCGGGGATGCGCGGCGGGCCGTCGGGCGATCTCTATATCTTCATCGAGATTGCCGATCACCCGCTCTTCCAGCGCGACGGGATGCATCTCTATTGCCAGGTGCCCGTGTCGATGACCAAAGCCGCCCTTGGCGGCGATGTGGAAGTGCCCACGATCGACGGCGGCCGAAGCCGGGTCAAGGTTCCTGCAGGCAGCCAGTCGGGCCGCCAGATGCGTCTGCGCGGCAAGGGCATGCCCGCCCTGCGCGGCGGCGGGGAAGGCGACATGATGATCGAATTGATGGTGGAAACGCCGATCAATCTGACCGGGCGCCAGAAGGAATTGCTGGCCGAATTCGAAAAGCTCTCGGAAGAAAACAACCCCCAGAGCCAGGGATTCTTCAAGAAGGTGAAAACCTTCTGGGACGGTATGAAGACCTGAATTGTCACCGGCCCCGGCACAATCCCCGGGGCCGCTGATATTGTTGCCAAAACCATCGGCAATCACCTTAAAATTGTAGTCAAAATTGGATAATTTTGTGGCAATCGGCTAGGGTCGAGCCGTTGATGTTCCGTGCCGCCTGTTTGGCACATTGTAACGAGTGATTGCGATGACCCCGATCGAACGCATGTCCGAGAAAGCCCGGGCGCTGACCCTTCTGAACCTGCCCGCCACCGCTTCCACCGCGGATATCCGGACTGCGTTCAAACGGCTCGTCCAGGAAAAGCACCCGGACCATTGCGATGGGTCGTCGGAAGAGTTTTCCGAGATCAATGCCGCCTATCAGTTCCTCTGGAACCATACGGATGAGCTCGGCATTCGCAACACCCAGCGCCCGAGCCGTCGGGTGCAACCCCGCCCAAGCCTGAAACCGACCGAGACCAGCTTTTCGGACCCGGTGCTGCGCGAATGCGAGGCCGCCCTGCCCGGGGATTCGCTCCACCGCCAGCATGTGGCCACCGCCCTGCACCGGGTCGGGCGCAAACTGACCTATTTCGTGCCCGCCGCGCCCTCCAAGGGCATCAACCAGGTGGCGGTCGCCACCGGCGAGCTGGTCGATACCCGCCATGCCCATCCGCAGATCGTCGAACTTGAAGCCGGCGATGTGGCCCTGGGCGGCGTCTACGACGTGCCCGGCGCCCTGTGCGCCGATCTCTTTCCCGGCGCCCGTAGCGTGAAAATCCAGTTCGGCGCCCTGCCTGCTTAACCATCCGTTAACCATGCCCGGCCATGGTCGGGCCATGGCCGAACAATCCTCCTTCGACGAGGCGTTTCCCCGCTTCGCGGCCCCCGGAGCGGCCGGTCCGCCCTCCTATATCCGCGATCACCGGGCCCGGCTGCGGGCGCGATTCACCCGTGGTGGTGCCACGGCCATTGCCGATTACGAACTTCTTGAACTTGTGTTGTTTCGCGCCATCCCGCGTCGGGACGTGAAGCCGCTGGCGCATCGGCTGCTGGACCATTTCGGCGATTTCAACGGCGCCCTGTCGGCCCCGCGAGAGGCACTGGCGCGCATCCACGGCGTTGGCGAGGCGGTGATCACCGAGTTGAAGCTGGTGGAGGCCGCCGCCCACCGGCTCGCCCAGGCCAGGGTCATCGACCGACCGGCGATCAGCGGCTGGGATGCGCTGGTGTCCTACTGCCGCTCGGTCATGGCCCATCGGGTGACCGAACACCTCCGGGTGCTGTTTCTCGACCGCAAGAACGTGCTGATCGCCGATGAGGAACTGGCGCGCGGCACCATCGACCATGTGCCGGTTTATCCCCGGGAGGTGGTGAAACGGGCGCTGGAGCTGAACGCGGCAGCCCTCATCCTGGTCCACAACCACCCCTCCGGCGACCCGACCCCATCGGAGGCGGATATCGAGATGACGAGGCAGATCGAGACGGCGGCGCGCACCCTTGCGATCACGCTCCACGATCATCTGGTGATCGGGGCGGCGGAGGAATTTTCCTTCCGTGCGGCGGGCTATCTCTGAGCCGTCATTCGATCCAGACTTCAACCCGGCGATTGACCTCTCGCCCCCAGGCGCTGTCATCGCAGGCCATCGGCAACCGCTCCCCATAGGCATCCACCTTCAGCGCCACATCGGTCCCGTCGGCCAGCGCGGCCACAGCACGGCGCACCGCACGGGCCCGGCGCATCGACAGGCGCTGATTGCCATCCGCCGGGCCAATTCCATCAGAAAAACCGATGAAATACAGCGACGTCCCGTCAAACATGCCGCTGCTGATCGCCTCTGCCAGACGTCCCACATTGGAGGCCGATTGCGCATCAAGTTCGCTGGAGCCGTCGCGAAACCGGAAGGTCAGGGTCAGGCGCGACCGCCCCAACAGCGCGCCGATCATCTCCTGCACGGAGGCGAGCGCGGCCGCGTCTTCGCCGGCCGCAAGCACCGCATTGGCAATCCGGTCGCCCTGGCGGTCAAAACCGATCTGCCCGATCGCCTGATCCACATAGCCGGTGGCGGCGATCACCGGCTGAGCCTCGAACGAACGGGCGAACGCAATGAAATCGCGCAGGATTTTCGGCTGATCCGCGCCGATGCGCTGCAGAAACAGGGGCTGGGTCAGGGGATAATCCTCGGCCCGGATCGTGTCGCGGGTGGCCGGGATCGCCAGGCCGCAGGCACCGCTGACCACCAGCGGCGCGGCATTGCCAATGGCGGAATAGAGCCCGATGCCCAGGGCAGCCGGATCGGCGGCCACTGCATCGGACAGCGCCTCGGGCCGGATCTCACGGGTGCTCGCCACCGCGAAACCCGCCTCCGACCAGCGGCGCAGGGGCGCACGCGCGCCCTCCAGATGATGCAGCACCACCGGCAGATCCTCCCCGCCCAGACGGGACCAGCGCGCGGTGGCGCCTGACAGAAGTGCGGCAAGCTGGGTCTGGGTGACCATGGCCCGCGGGTTTTCGGGGGCGACCAGCGGCACCACCGCATCAAGCGCGATCACATCCTGGCGCACCGGCGGGGCGGCGGCGAGGCGGCCAAGCGCCAGCGCGGCCGCGCCGTCCCGCAACTGTTTGACAGCCTGCGCCTCGGCCACGACCCGCCCCCGGAACTGCGCCACCAGCCGATCTGAACCGCGAGCGCGCAAATCCCAGATCACCCGGTCATCGCCCAGAAAAAGAGATTTGAAATCAAGCCCTTCCCGCTCGGCAAAGACCTCAAGCAGGGCGGGCATCAGATTGTGGATCATCCCCGCCGGACCGGCGATATCAGCCCGCGCCAACAGGGTCTCAGGCGCCGGACAGGCCGCGCCCGCGCAGCGCAAGGCACCGCCGTCAAGCGTGATCTCGCCCGCCTCGGTGCGCAGGCGGAAAAGCTCCCCTTCCACCGCGATCAACTCCCCTTCCACGCGCAGGCCGCCATCGGGGCTGCTCAGCACCACCGGCCCTGCACAAAGGATCAGTGGCCAGCAAAAGGCCAAGGCAAAAACGAACAAACGGTGGACCATGGGGGGCAGCAGGCTCCGGCTAATGCGCCGCCAGTCTCATGTCGCGCAGCAGATTTTGCAACAGAACGACCTCGCCCACCCGGTCACAATCGGGAAGTGCGACTTCCACGTCAGTCTCGCTGATCCGGCGGAAGGCAGTGGGCTGGATCGCCCGGGCCCGGGCAAGCTTGCCGCAGGTGTCGCCCGTCACCCGCGCCTCCACGACAAGCCGCACCACGCCCGAAAGCGCCGAATGGGCCGCAGGCAGTGTATAGATCTCCACCGACGGGCCGGTATCGGAAAGAAACCGCGTCAGAAACCCGCCGCTGCCGCGCGACGCCCGCACCGGTGTCTTGGGCGCACCCGACCAGACATGGCCCATCTCATTGCGCGCGGCACCGAATTCGAAAGCATTGAGCCCCAGCATCTGCGGCCCCTCCCAGATCAGCGCCACATGCTGGAAATCAAGCGCCTGGGGCAGGTCGATATCGCCCTTCAGCGTCACATCCCCCATCCGCGCCTCGATCACCACATCCTGTGTCAACGCGGGCAGGCGCAGGGTGCGCCGGCCGCTGGCATCGAGGGTTTGGGCAAATTCAAGCGGGCCCTGGCGCAACAGAACCTGGGCGCCGGGCGCACAGGGGGCGCGGAAGGTTACCGATATCGTGCCCGCGGGCGCAGGTGTGAGGAACAATCGCGGATCGCAGGCGCGCGCGGCGCTGTCACCGGGCGGCACCGCACGGTCCGGCAACACCGGCGGCGTATCGAGGATCGGCACCAGGGTGGCGGCGGGCGGCACCGGCAGAGGTTTCGGTTCTTCCAGCGTCTTCACCGCCGGAGCGGCGTCCGGCGCTTTGCCGACAGACGACACCGGCGCTTCCTCGACCAGCACATGCTGCATCAGGAAACCGCTGAAAAACGCGATCAACAGGGCCGCAACCGCCGTCACGGCTCGCTGAATGGTCAACGAGGAAAATCCGCTCATCTCTGCCTCCTCCGGCCAGGCTCTGACGGCCCGGTCCGGTGTTCCCTCTCAGGGTAAGCGAAACCCGCTCGATAGGCCCAGCGCCCAGGGGCGGGCGCCGGGGTTTTACGTCACAGGTGAGTCGATTGCGTCACAGCGCGCCGTGGCAATGTTTGAACTTCTTGCCCGAGCCACAGGGGCAGGGATCGTTCCGGCCGGGATTGCCCCAGGTCGAGGGGTCATCGGCGACAAAGCCATTGGCCAGCGCCTCTTCGGTCGGCTCCGGCAGCGGATCGGGTTCCGGCGCGGGCGCAGCTGCGGGGGCCGTACCGGCCTGGGCCATCATCTGCTGCATCATCGCCTGCTGTTCCTCTTCGGTCAGCGGGCGGATATGGGCCAGCTTCTCGGTCACCTCACCGCGCAGACCGCCCAGCAGGTTCTCAAAGAGCTGGAAGCTCTCGGTCTTGTATTCATTGACCGGGTCACGCTGGGCATAGGCACGGAACCCCACCACCGAGCGAAGGTGCTCCAGCGTCAGGATATGCTCGCGCCATTTCGCATCCATGGTCTGCAACAGCACCTGCTTTTCGATCGAGCGCATGTTCTCGACACCGAATTGCTCCGCCTTGGCTTCCATGAATTCATTGGTCTTTTCATAGAGCCGCTCGCGGATCACCTCGTCATCGACACCTTCTTCCTCGCCCCATTCGACGATCTTGAGCGTGATGCCGAGCGATTTCTCGACCGCCTCTTTCAGGCCTTCGGTATCCCATTGATCCGCATAGGATTTCGGCGGGATGTAATTGGCAATCAGCCCGTCGATCACCTCTTCGCGCATGTCCTGCACGATCTCTTCGACCTCGTCGGCCTCCATGATCTCGCGACGCTGGGAGAAGATCACCTTGCGCTGATCATTCATCACGTCGTCAAGCTTGAGAAGCTGCTTGCGGATATCGAAGTTGCGGCCCTCGACCTTGGCCTGGGCGCGTTCGAGCGACTTGTTCACCCAGGGATGCTGGATCGCCTCGCCTTCCTGCATGCCAAGGGTCGACAGCACCTTGTCGAGCCGTTCGGAGCCGAAGATCCGCATCAGATCGTCTTCCAGCGACAGGAAGAAAGCCGAACGCCCGGGGTCGCCCTGACGGCCCGAGCGGCCACGCAGCTGATTGTCGATCCGGCGGCTTTCGTGCCGTTCGGTGCCCAGAACGAAAAGACCGCCCGCATCAAGCACCTTCTGCTTGTCGCCGGCATGCTCCGCCTCGATCTTTGCACGCACCGCTTCGGGGTCGGCCTCGGGGTCGGCGGCCAGCGCCTCCATCACCCGCATTTCCACATTGCCGCCAAGCTGAATATCGGTGCCGCGCCCGGCCATGTTGGTGGCGATCGTCACCGCACCGGGCTTGCCCGCATCGCCGACGATCTGCGCTTCCTGCTCATGGTGCCGCGCGTTCAGAACCTTGTGCTCCACGCCGGCCTCGGTCAGCAGTTGCGACAGGAATTCCGACCGCTCGATCGAGGTGGTGCCCACCAGCGCGGGCTGACCCTTGTCGTGGGCCTCCTTGACCTCTTTCACCACGCCGTCGAATTTCTCGCGCGCGGTGCGATAGATCTGGTCGTCCTGATCTTCGCGGGCCACCGGCACGTTGGTGGGAATTTCCACCACGCCAAGACCATAGATCTCCTGGAATTCCTCGGCTTCCGTCGAAGCGGTGCCGGTCATGCCACCAAGCTTGTCATAAAGCCGGAAGTAGTTCTGGAAGGTCACGCTGGCGAGCGTCACGTTCTCGGGCTGGATCGCCACACCTTCCTTGGCCTCGATCGCCTGATGCAGACCTTCGGACAGACGCCGCCCGGCCATCATCCGGCCGGTGAATTCATCGATCAGCACGACCTCGTTGTCGCGCACGATGTAATCCTTGTCCTTGGTGAAAAGCTTATGCGCCCTGAGACCCTGGTTCACGTGATGCACGATGGTGGTGCTTTCGGGATCGTAAAGCGACTGATCCTCGGGCAGAAGCCCGGCGGCATGAAGGCGTTCTTCGAGAAATTCGTTGCCCTCATCCGTGTAGGTCACGTTGCGGGTCTTTTCATCGAGGGTGAAATGCTCGTCCTGCACTTCGGGGATGATCTGGTCGATGGTGACATAAAGCTCGGAGCGGTCCTCGGCCGGACCCGAGATGATCAAGGGCGTCCGCGCCTCGTCGATCAGGATCGAATCCACCTCGTCGACGATGGCAAAGTAATGATCGCGCTGCGCCACATCCTCGAGCGATTGTTTCATGTTGTCGCGCAGATAATCGAATCCAAGCTCGTTATTGGTCGCATAGGTGATATCGGCGGCATAGGCGGCTTTCTTTTCCTCTTCGCCCTGCCCGGGAAAGACCACGCCGGTGGTTAGACCCAGTTGCGCATAAACCTTGCCCATCCAGTCGCTGTCCCGCTTGGCGAGGTAGTCGTTCACCGTCACGATATGGACGTTCTTGCCGGTGAGCGCGTTCAGATAGGCGGGGAAGGTGGCCACCAGCGTCTTGCCTTCGCCGGTCTTCATCTCGGCAATATCGCCCTGATGGAGGAACATGCCGCCGATGAGCTGCACATCGAAGGCGCGCAGGCCAAGGGCGCGCTTGGCGCCTTCGCGGCAATTGGCAAAGGCTTCGGGCAGGATGTCGTCGAGTTTCTCGCCCCCGGCAACACGCGCCTTGAATTCCTCGGTCTTGGCGATCAGCCCCTCGTCCGAGAGCGCCTCGAACTCGGCCTCGAGCGCGTTGATCTTCTCCACCACCGGGCGCGCCGCCTTCACGCGGCGGTCGTTCACGGTCCCGAAGACCTTTTTCGCAATGGTTCCAAATCCGAGCATTCATCAAGCCTCTTGGCATCAGGTCTGACGAGAGTGTTGAGGGGATACGCTTGCCCGCGCCTCTGGCCCGCCATAGAACAGCAGAACAAGGGCGTCCTGCCAGTTTCAGCGATGTAAGGGGCACCCATGGCACTGTCAACGTCACCGGGCCCACGCAGCCCTCAGTAAGGAAAGAATATGGCTTTCAGAACAAAGAACTTTGTCGCGGGCGCCGCTCTGGCGCTTGGCCTGCCTTTCGCGCTCTGGGCTGAAGAGCATGTGAAGGGCGACACGGTGGTCGCCACGGTGAACGGCACGGAGATCACGCTGGGACACATGATCGTGCTCAAGGGGCGGCTGCCGCAGGAATATCAGCAATTGCCCGATGACGTGCTGTTTGACGGCATTCTCGACCAATTGGTGCAGCAGACCCTGCTCGGCGAGGCGGTGGAGCAGGTTTCGACCGGCACCCAGCTGACCATGGACAACGAGATCCGCGCTCTGCGCGCCAATGAGGAAATCTCCCGCGTTGCCACCGCCGCGCTGACCGATGAGGCCTATCAGGCGGCCTATGAGCGCGCCTATGGCGCCTCCGAGCCCGAACGCGAATACAACGCCTCCCACATTCTGGTCCGCACCGAGGAAGAGGCAATGGCGCTGGTGACCGAATTGGAAGCGGGCGCCGATTTCGTCGAACTGGCCAAGGAAAAATCCGAAGGCCCCTCCGGCCCGCGCGGCGGCAGCCTCGGCTGGTTCGGCAAGGGCGCCATGGTCGCGCCGTTCGAACAGGCGGTGCTTGCGATGGAGGTGGGCGCGATTTCCGCACCGGTCCAGACCCAGTTCGGCTGGCATGTGATCAAGCTCAACGAAACCCGCATCGGCAACGCCCCCGCCCTTGACGATGTGAAGGCCGAACTGGCCGAAACCCTGCAGCGCGAGGCGATCGAGGCGCGGATCGACGCGCTGGAATCCGAGGCCGAAATCACCCGCATGACCAAGGATGAGATCGACCCCGCGCTTTTGAACGACACTGGACTGCTCGGAGACTGACCCTTGGCCGGAAAATTGCCCGTATCGCCCCTCGCCCCCAAGGGCGGGTTCCCTGACCTGCCGGTGATCGAGGGGGTGCGCTTCGCCTCCGGGGCCGCCGGTGTGAAATATGCCGACCGCGCCGATGTGATGCTCGCCGAACTGGCGCCCGGCACCGTGATCACCGGCACCTTCACCCGCTCCAAGACCCGCGCCGCCCCAGTGCTGGATTGCGAAACAAAGCTGGGCGGCGCCTCTGAGGCGGGGGCCGCCATTCTGGTCAATGCCGGCAATGCCAATGCCTTCACCGGCACCGCAGGCGTCACCGCCGTGCGCGCGATCACCGGCGCGGTGGCGGACCTCCTCGATCTGCCCGAGACGCGGGTCTTCACCGCCTCCACCGGCGTGATCGGCGAACCTCTGCCCCATGACCGGGTCACCGCCGCATTGTCCGATCTCAAGGCGTCGCTCGATCCCGGCGGGATCGAAGGGGCGGCGCAGGCGATCATGACCACCGACACCTTCCCGAAGGGCGCGACCCGTCAGGTGGAAATTGACGGCAAAACAGTCTCTATTTCTGGCTTTGCGAAGGGGTCCGGCATGATCGCGCCCGATATGGCGACGATGCTGGTCTATATCTTCACCGATGCCAAAGCCGGGTTCGAGGGCCTGCAGGCGACGCTTTCGGCGCTCACCGACCGGACCTTCAACCGGATCACGGTCGACAGCGACACCTCCACGTCCGACACCCTGCTGCTGGCCGCCACCGGCGCGTCGGGCGTCGATGTGACCGGCAGTGATACCTTTGCCGGTGCCTTGGAAGAGGTGATGTTGGATCTCGCCCATCAGGTGGTGCGCGATGGCGAGGGGGCGAGCAAATTCGTCACCATCAACGTCACCGCTGCGGCCTCGGAGGAGGATGCCGAACGGGTGGCCCGTGCCATCGCCGATTCGCCCTTGGTGAAGACGGCGGTTGCGGGTGAGGATCCGAACTGGGGCCGGGTGGTCATGGCGGTCGGCAAATCGGGCGCGGAGGCCGACAGGGACCGACTCGCGATCCGTTTTGGTGAGGTGCTGGTGGCCGAGAACGGCCAGGTGCACGACGGCTATGAAGAAGCGGACGCCGCCGCCCACATGAAGGGCGACGAGATCACCATTTCGGTGGATCTGGGCCTAGGCACCGCCGAGGCGACGATCTGGACCTGCGATCTGACCGCGCAATATATCGCGATCAACGCGGATTACCGCTCGTGAAGACGCTGCTGGTCTCTGCGGTCGCCCTGATTGACCCCGATGGCCGCGTGCTTCTGGCGCAGCGGCCGGAGGGCAAATCCATGGCCGGGCTCTGGGAGTTTCCCGGCGGCAAGGTCGAAGAGGGCGAAACGCCCGAAGCGGCTTTGGTGCGCGAATTGCACGAGGAACTGGGAATCGAAACCTGGGAAAGCTGTCTCGCGCCCCTGACCTTCGCCAGCCACTCCTATGACAAATTCCACCTTTTGATGCCGCTCTTCGCCTGCCGCAAGTGGGTGGGAATTGTACAACCGCAAGAAGGCCAGACCCTGGCCTGGGTGCGCCCCAAGGCGCTCCGCGACTATCCGATGCCCCCCGCGGACATCCCGCTGATCCCGATTCTAAGAGACTGGCTTTAGGTGCTTTTCTGTTGACCATGATCCAGTTCGATGGGGGTTTGTGCGTTAACGAAAGGTAATGTTTCATCTACGGAAACAGTGCACAAATTCTTCATCAATTTTGCGACATACTCGCCTATCACTTGTGGAAGCAGAAAGGATATCGACGCATGCTCAAAACCATCATCATGGGAAGCTGCGTGTCGGTTCAGGGAGTTTTTGTGAAAGCGTTCTCCGATGGACGCATTGCGGTTCGCGTCGGGACGCGCGAATTCCGCGGTTACCCGGTTTGACCTGAAACAGACCAAGACAGAATTACCCACCCACTCGCTCACACACACACCAAAAAGCGCCGCTGGAAACAGCGGCGCTTCTTGTTTGCTCGAATGTCCTGAGGCGCGATGCCGGCCCGATCAGGCCAGCGTGCGTTCGACTTCCTCGCGCTCGAAGATCTCGATCACATCGCCTTCGCGGATGTCTTCGTAATTCTCGAACGCCATGCCGCATTCCTGACCCGAAATGACTTCCGCCACCTCGTCCTTGAAGCGCTTGAGCGTCTTCAGCGTGCCTTCGTGGATCACCACGTTGTCGCGCAGCAGACGCACACCGGCGGAACGACGCGCCACCCCTTCGGTGACAAGACAGCCGGCCACACGGCCCACGTTGGAGACCTTGAAGACTTCCTTGATCGAGGCATAGCCAATGAAGTTCTCGCGCACCTCTGCCGACAGCAAGCCGCTTGCGGCCGCTTTCACATCATCCACCAGGTCATAGATCACGCTGTAATAGCGGATTTCCACGCCCTTCTGGTTGGCGGTGTTGCGCGCCGAGGCATTGGCCCGGACGTTGAAGCCGAAGACCGGAGCGCCCGAGGCTTCCGCAAGCCCGATGTCGCTTTCGGTGATCGCGCCCACGCCCGAATGAAGCACGCGCACGCGCACCTCGTCGTTGCCGATCTTCTCCATCGCCTGAACGATGGCCTCGGACGAACCCTGCACGTCAGCCTTCACCAGGATCGGCAATTCGGCGACGTTTTCGTCTTCCTTGGCCTTCTGCATCAGCTGTTCCAGCGTGGTGGCAGCCCCGGCAGCAGCGCGTTTCTCTTTCGCCGCGTTCTCGCGATATTCCGCGATCTCGCGCGCCTGTGCCTCGGTATCGACCACGTTCAGAACGTCACCCGCTTCGGGCGTGCCATTGAGACCCAGCACCTCGACGGGAACAGACGGACCGGCGACTTTCACCCGCTCGCCCTTGTCGTTCTCCATCGCACGGACCTTGCCCCACTGCTCGCCCACGACGAAGATATCGCCCTGTTTCAGCGTGCCGTTCTGGACCAGAACAGTGGCAACCGGACCGCGACCCACATCAAGCTGGGCTTCGATCACAGCGCCCATGGCGGAGCGCTCGGGGTTGGCCTTGAGTTCGAGAATCTCGGCCTGAAGCGCGATGGCTTCCAGGAGCGTGTCGAGCCCCTGGCCGGTCTGGGCCGAAACTTCCACATCCTGCACTTCGCCCGACATCTTTTCGACGATGACTTCGTGCTGCAACAGATCGGTGCGCACCTTGTCCGCATTGGCGGCAGGCAGGTCGATCTTGTTGATCGCGACGATCATCGGCACACCGGCCGCTTTCGCGTGGTTGATGGCTTCGATCGTCTGCGGCATGACCGCATCGTCCGCCGCGACCACAAGCACAACAATATCCGTGACTTGCGCACCACGTGCGCGCATCGAGGTAAAGGCGGCGTGACCCGGCGTGTCGAGGAACGAGAGCACCGCGCCGCCTTCGGTGGTCACCTGATAGGCGCCGATATGCTGGGTGATGCCGCCGGCCTCGCCCGAGGTCACATTGGCATTGCGGATCGCATCGAGAAGCGAGGTCTTGCCGTGGTCCACGTGACCCATGATGGTGATGACCGGGGGACGGCCGACCAGATCAGCCGCGTCATCCTCGACCGTATCGATCACGTCTTCCACATCCGCATCCGAGACACGCTGCACGGTGTGACCGAATTCCTCGATGATCAGTTCGGCCGTATCGGCGTCGATCGACTGGTTCTGGGTCGCCATGATCCCATTGGTCATCAGCGACTTGACCACATCGGCCACCCGTTCGGACATCCGGTTGGCCAGTTCCGACACCACGATGGCTTCGGGAAGCTGCACGGTGCGAACGACCTTTTCACGCTCCTGGGCGCCGCCCATGGCTTTCTGACGCGCACGTTCCTGCTTCCGCTTCATCGCGGCGAGCGATTTCTGACGCCCGCCCTCGCCACCAGACAGCGCCTGATTGAGGGTCAGCTTGCCGGAACGACGGCCACCGTCATCACGGCCACGTCCGCCCCGGTTGTCGCGCCGCACATTGGCGCCGCCACGATCGTCACGGTCGCGCTTGGCACCACCACCGGGCTTGGCCGCGGCGCGGGCCTGCTGGCCAGCAGGGTCAGCGGCCGGTTGCGCGGGCTGAGCCGACGTATCACGCGCCTTGGCTTCCTTGGCCTTGGCGGCTTCGGCAGCTTCGCGCTTCTTGCGCTCTTCTTCCTCGGCCTTGAGCCGGGCCTTCTCGGCGCGCTCCTGCTCTTCGCGTTCCTTGGCCTCGGCCTCGGCGCGGCGGCGGTTGCGTTCTTCCTCACGGGCCTTTTCGGCAGCCGCCCGCTTGGCGGCCTCTTCGGCCTCGGCAGCCTTCGCAGCCGCCAGAGCCTTCATCCGGCGTTCCAGTTCGGCGTCCGTGATGCCGGCGGGACGTTTGCGCGGGTCACCGCCCACAGCCGATTTGGCCGAAGGTTTCGACCCGGCACCCGAGGCGCCTGGCTTGGGCACGACAACGCGCTTGCGCTTGGTCTCCACCACGACATTCTTTGTCCGGCCATGGCTGAAACTCTGTTTCACCTGACCGGGGCCGCGGTTCAGCCCAAGTGTCTTTTTGCCGTCACTATCGCTCATTTGGTCTTCTTAACCTCTTCAGCAGCCTCGCCGCTGTCCGTTTTGCGAACGCCAGATAGCCGGATGGCGTCCTCTCTGATCCTCTCAGTGAGTCCGCCAAAACCGAGCGCCGCATGTATCACACGTTCGCGCCCAAAGGACAAACCCAATTCTGAGGCGTTCAAAATCTCGAAAAAACTGCCTCTCCCTCCCGGAGGAAACAGCTTCGCCTTGCCCCGTTCCGACCCGTCGGAGGCCTGAAACAGGATGCGCGCCTCTTCTCGGCCCAGCCAATCCTTGACCTTCTCGAACCCTGCCACCGCCCGGCCCGCCTTGCGCGCCATGGAGATGCCATCAATCAGGCGTTTGGCCAAGAGAGCCTCGACCTCTTCGACCAATGTATCAGAAACCGTGACATTTTGCTTGGCGCCTCTGGCAAACAGGCGCTTTTTGATCGCGGTCTCCAGGGCAGAGCGTTCCGCTGCCACCCATATGCCCCGTCCGGGGAGTTTTTCAAGCACATCGGGCACGATTTGCCCATCGGGCGAGATGCCGAAACGGATCAGACCCCGTTTCGGTTGCACCTCACCGGTGGCGATGCAGCGACGTTCCGAAACGTCCCGCGTCTTTGCTTTGCCGCCTCTGGGCAAACGCAACTGGGGCCATTAGGCCCCAGCCTCCTCGGTGGTTTCGGGCGCATCGGCCTCGGCTTCGGCCTCTTCGCCCTCTTCTTCTTCGCTTTCGTCCACGATATCGGCCAGATCGACCCAGCCCAGTTGCAGACGGGCGGTCATCACCATGTTCTGCGCTTCTTCCAGACCGACGCCGAATTTCTCCAGGAGCCCGTCATCCTTCGACCGCTCACCATTCACTGTGGTCCAGCCACCGGCCAGTTCCCAGTCCGCACAGGTGGCGAAATCTTCCAGCGTTTTCACGCCATCCTCGGCCAGCGCCTCGACCATCTGGGGCGTGAGCCCTTCGAAAGCAAAGAGACTGTCCTCGGCGCCCAGCTCGCGGGCGCGTTCCTCGGCCTTGCGGTTCTGTTCGTCCAGATAATCGCGGGCGCGGGCCTGCAATTCGCTGGCGGTGTCTTCATCGACCCCGTCGATCACCAGCAGCTCGTCGACCTCCACATAGGCGACTTCCTCGAGGTTGGTGAAGCCTTCGGAAACCAGAAGCTGCGCAAAGAATTCGTCCAGATCCAGCGTATCCATGAAGAGCTTGGTGCGCGTCTCGAACTCGGCCTGACGGCGCGCGCTTTCCTCTTCCTCGGTCATGATATCGATATCGAGCCCGGTAAGCTGCGAGGCCAGACGCACGTTCTGACCACGACGACCGATGGCCAGCGACAGCTGCTCCTCGGGCACCACAACCTCGATCCGCTCTGCCTCTTCATCGAGCACAACCTTGGCCACCTCGGCGGGCTGCAGCGCGTTCACCAGGAAGGTCGGCGCATCCTCGTTCCACGGAATGATGTCGATCTTTTCGCCCTGAAGCTCGTTCACCACCGCCTGAACACGGGAACCGCGCATACCGACACAAGCGCCCACGGGGTCAATCGAACCGTCATAGGAAATCACCGCGATCTTGGCCCGCGAGCCGGGGTCACGGGCGACCGCCTTGATCTCGATGATGCCGTCATAGATTTCCGGCACCTCCATCTTGAAGAGTTCCGCCATGAACTCGGGCGCAGTCCGCGACAGGAAAATCTGCGGCCCGCGCTGTTCACGACGCACATCCTTGATGTAGCAGCGGATCCGGTCGCCCGGACGGTAGCTTTCGCGGCCGATCTTCTCGTTCCGGCGCAGCACACCTTCGCCACGGCCCACGTCAACGACCACGTTGCCGTATTCCTCGCGCTTGACGACACCGTTGATGATCGTGCCGGCACGGTCCTGGAATTCCTCGAACTGACGATCCCGCTCGGCTTCGCGGACTTTCTGCAAGATCACCTGCTTGGCCGATTGTGCCGCGATCCGGCCCATGTCCACGGGCGGCACTTCTTCCACGAAGGTGTCACCGGGTTTCGGGTCATCCATATACTGACGCGCCTGTTCCGGCGTCATCTGCGCCTGATAATTCTCAAGCTCTTCCTCATCAGGGTCGATCACGGTGCGGACGCGGGTAAAGGTCGCCTTGCCGGTCTTGCGGTCGATCGAGACACGAATGTCCATCTCGGCCCCGTAACGGCTCTTGGCGGCCCGGGCGAGACTTTCTTCCATCGCCTCGACCACCAGCCCGGGGTCGATCATCTTTTCGCGCGCCACCGCCTCGGCGGTCTGCAACAATTCCAGCTGGTTTGCGGATGTGATCGCCATTCTCAGGTCTCCTCGTCGCCATCCATGATGGTTTGCACTTCGTCGAATTGGGTTTCGTCCACGTCGCCGGCATCCTTGCGGGCGCGCAACACGTCGCGGATCAGCTCATCGGTCAGCACCAGCTTGGCCTCGGCCAGCCAGTCGAACTTCAGCCCGATGGTGCCTTCCTCGATGGCGATCAGAACCTCGTCGCCCTCGATCCCCTGCAACTGGCCCTTGAAACGCTTGCGGCCGTCGATCATCTCGGCGGTCTCGATCTTGGCTTCATAGCCTTCCCAGGTCTCGAAATCCTTGAGCCGGGTCAGGGGGCGGTCGATGCCGGGGCTGGACACTTCCAGCGTATAGGCGTCTTCAATCGGGTCTTCCACGTCGAGCGTGGCACTCACCGCCGTCGAAATCGCCGCGCAATCATCCACCTCGATCCCGCCCTCGGGTTTCTCGGCCATGATCTGCAGGGTCTTCGATTTCGATCCGGCCATCAGCCGCACGCGCACCAGCTCGAATCCGAGATCCTCGATCACCGGGGTGATCACCTCGGCCATGCGCCGGTCGATACTTGCTTTGGCTACCAGATCGTTCATTGCATCAGACATAAAAAAACGGGCCAGCGGGCCCGTGGATTGTTCCGGTGGTGCCTCGGGGGTGGAAGCCGAAGCGCCGCTGTTGAGGATCATATACGCCCGTATCCCGCATTCTGCAAGGGGGGGACGAAAATCGCCCGGCAGGATCCGGCCAACGGGCGGGTTTCTGCACCTGAACACGAAAAACCCCGGCGTGACGGGCACGCTCGGGGCTTTCAGTCTGACCATGGTGGGCGGTCGATTATCCGACGAAATTCTGCGTCAGCCAGTACCGCCCGCAATATTGCGCCTTGGGATCAAAGGCGACGGCAGCAGACATGCGCGTGACCCGCCGATCAAGAATGTTCTTGCGGTGGCCCGGCGATTGCATCCAGAGGTTCACCGCATGGCGCGCCAGGGACGCATAGGAATGGGCTGGCAGCGCCTGACCTTCATAAGTGGCGAACTGGCAGCTTGAGGCGTTGAGGATTTTGAAACGCCGGTTGTCGATCTGGTAGCGGTGCACCATGCCGATGTTTTCTGAACCGGTGCGGAACTTCACACCCGCCTTCTTGACCCGCTGTTTCAGCGTCGCCAGCCCCGGAACGGTGCTGCGGTGGGTCAATTGCTGCGATCGCGCCATCCATGTGCTGTGCTTGGCGGCCTGTTTGACAAGGCCATTTCCGGCCGAAGACACTTTCTGCAGCCCCGCGCGGCAGCGGTGATAATTGACTTCGTTCCGGATCGCGGAATCAAGCAGTGACTGATTGATCCGGCCCGCCGGAACGATGGTTTGAGCTGCTTTCTTCGACACGGTACGCGTACAGGCGTCCGCGGCGCTTGGCAGCGAAAAAATCAATGCGGCCCCGATAAACATGGCCGTCAGGTTCATTTTCATTCCCCAGGTGTCCCTCGTTAACGACCCCCACATACAGGTTAACCGCCCAAATGGGGCGAAAGGGAGGCAGCAAGCCGACCCGGCTTAGGAAATTGATAACGAGTCTAGCGATTTCGTCAAAGTCCGGCGGGTACTGTTCCGACGCTACCGGCTCTGACCCCGCAAACCATTGGTGATCTGCACCAATTCTGCGGAAATGCCGGGCTCGCTCAAGGCGTGCCCCGCGCGCGGAATCATGCGCAGCACGGATCCCTGCCAACCCTCATGGAGCCGGAAGGCCCCGGCAGGCGGGCAGATCATGTCATAGCGCCCCTGCACGATGAAGCCTGGCACATCGGCAAGCCGGTGCAGATTCGCCTCGATCCAGCCGTCATGCTCCAGAAACCCGCCATTGCGGAAATAATGGTTCTCCAGCCGGGCAAAGGCGCGGGCGAATTCGCCGGGGCTGTCACCACCCGGGCCATCATTGCGAATCGACGCCAGCGTGTTTTCCCAGGACGCCCAGGCGCGGGCGTATCGGGTCTCGGTCATCCGGTCGCCGGAAAAAAGCCGTTTGGCATAGGCCTCGATCAGGTCGTCCTGCTCGTCATCGGGCATCAGCGAGGTAAATCGCCGCCAGACATCGGGCCAGAACGACCCGGCACCGCCGCCATAGAACCAGTCGAGCTCGGCTTGCGTCATCAGGAACACCGACCGCAGGATCATGTTGGCCACCCGGTCGGGATGGGCGATGCCGTAGATCAGCCCCAGCGTCGCACCCCAGGAGCCGCCAAAGACATTCCAGCGCGCAATGCCCAGGGTTTCGCGTATCAATTCGATGTCGCGCACCAGATGCCAGGTGGTGTTGTCCTCCACACTCGCATGGGGCCGCGACCGGCCGCAGCCACGCTGATCGAACAGGATCACCCGGTAATACTCGGGATCGAAATAGCGCCGCATGGCCGGCGAACAGCCTCCCCCCGGCCCGCCATGAAGGACCACGACCGGAAAGCCATCGGGGTTGCCGCATTGCTCCACATAGAGCCGGTGCCCCTCGCCCACGTCCAACATCCGCTGATCATAAGGGTCGATCCTCGGGTAAAGATATTGTGTCGCGGTATTTTGTTCTGCCGGTCGGTCCATAACTGACCTATATAACGCCTTCAGAGCCGTTTCACGGCTGAGTTGCGAAAAAAAGCAGGGGCGTTGAAAAATGGCGCAGACTTCGACGATCGACGCGGGCGAGATCGAGAAATTCCAGGCGATGGCCGCCGAATGGTGGGATCCGAAGGGCAAGTTCAAGCCATTGCACATGCTGAACCCCTGCCGGCTCGACTATATCACGTCGCAGATCGCCGGTGAATTCGGCCGCGACCTCTCCGATCCTGCCCCGTTCAAGGGCCTGCGCCTTCTCGACATCGGCTGCGGTGGCGGCCTTTTGTCGGAACCCATGGCGCGGCTTGGCGCCGATGTGGTGGGCGCCGATGCTGCCGAACGCAACATCCCCGTGGCGCAGGTTCACGCCGAAGAACAGGGACTAAACATAGACTATCGCGTCACCACCGCCGAAGCGCTGGCCGAAGCGGGCGAAAAATTCGACGCCGTGCTCAACATGGAAGTGGTGGAACATGTGGCCGATCCGCAGGCCTATCTCGATGCCTGCCACGCGCTTCTGAAACCCGGCGGGCTGATGTGCTGCTCGACCATCAACCGCAATCCGAAAAGCTATGCGGTCGCCATTCTGGGCGCCGAATACGTCATGCGCTGGCTGCCCAAGGGCACCCATGAATGGTCGAAATTCATCACCCCCGACGAGCTTTGCACCATGCTGGAGAAAGCCGGGCTCGATCCCGTCGACCGCACCGGTTTCGTCTTCAACCCGGTCGCCTGGTCCTGGAGCCTCTCGGATCGCGACCTCTCGGTGAACTACGTCACGACTTCACTTCGTCCGGCGTAGTGGTGTCGAATTGCTGGCGCAACTCGCGCAGCACCGGCAATGTGGCGCGCATTCTGTCGGGGCCGATCTGGCGCACCGCATCGGCCAGGATCGGCCGGATCGCGGCAAAAGCCGCATCGCGCGCCTTCCTGCCCGAAGGGCTGATGCCCACGAACTTGCGCCGCGCATCGTCCCAATCGGGCCGGATATGCACATATCCCGCCCATTCCAGCTTGCCGATCGTGTTGGTCATTGCCCCGCGGGTGACGTGAAAAGCCTTGGCCAGTTGCGCCGGCGTGCGTTCATCACCGACCCGCGCCAGATGCTGCAAAACCGAAAAATGGCTCAGCTCCATCCCCGACGGCAGCGCCTTGGCCAGCCGTGCCCGGACCAATTGATCAGCCATGAAAATCTCGCTGAACAGCGCAATGGCCAGTTGGTCGGCAGGATCGGTGGGATCAGACATCAGGCTTTCTGGTAATCGCGGTCATGGGTCAGCGACGGGATCCGTCGCCGCGCATCATCGACCGCCTGAAGGTTCAGATCAACCAGATGGACCCCGGGCAAATCGCCGCCATCGCACAGAATTCTGCCCCAGGGATCCACCGCCAGCGAATGCCCATGGGTGCTGCGCGCCTTGCCCTTGTGGACCGAATGGGTGCCGCATTGGGCGGGTGCCAGCACGTAAGAGCCGGTTTCGATCGCACGGGCGCGCAACAGAACCTCCCAATGCGCCGCCCCCGATTCCGGCGAAAAGGCGGCGGGCACGCAGATGATCTTCGCGCCCGATTTGGCGAGACCCCGATACAGATAGGGAAACCGCAGGTCATAGCAGATCGTCAGGCCCACCGGCACGTCATCGACGGCACCCCACACCGCCTGGCTGCCGGGACGGTATCCGTCGCTTTCGCGGTAGCTTTCCTCGGCGCTGATCTCCACATCGAACATGTGGATCTTGTCATAGCGCGCGGTGATCCTGCCCTCGGGCGAAATCAGAAAGGACCGGTTGGCAAAGCGCCCGTCCGGATCGCCGGATTTCAGCCCCAGCGACCCGATCAGAAGCCAGATCCGGTGCCGCGCCGCCTCGCTTTGCAGCATCGCGAGCGTCATGTCCTGATCTTCGGTGGTCAGCACATCATTTTGCCATGTGCGACTGGTGGAGACGCAATTGCTCACCTCGGGCGTCAGGACAAACCGTGCACCGCCGCGCGCGGCCTCGCCCACCGCTTCGGACAGGCGCGGCAGGTTCTCCTCCGGGTCATCCGAGGCGCAGAACTGAACCAGACCGACCCGCATCAGGCGGCCAGAAGCGGGTCGAGCTTGCCCGCCCGGTCCAGCGCGGCCAGATCGTCATACCCGCCCACATGGGTCTCGCCGACAAAGATCTGCGGCACCGTGTGGCGACCATTGGCGCGGCTCATCATCGCCTGACGCTTGCCCGGATCGCGGCTCACGTCGATTTCGGCAAAGGAAACGCCCTTCTGGCTCAAGAGCCGCTTGGCCGCATGGCAATAGCCGCAAAGCGGGGAGGTATAGATTTCAACGGGTTTCATTTGGCGCTCCTTCAATGGGCCATGTATCTAGGGCGATTTCTCTGCCCGCGCCAGCAAAAGAACAAAGACGTGTTCGACACCGGCAGCCCTGAGCGCCCTTGTGCCCGCCGTCAGGGTTGCCCCGCTTGTCATCACATCATCGACCAGCGCCACCCGCGCGCCCTTGAGAACCGGCAGGCGCTTCGGATTGGGTTCGATGGCGGCTTCCATATTGCGCATCCGCTCTTCAACGCTCAGCCCCCGGTGTTGCAAGGTGCGCCTTGTGCGTTGCAGCGCATCCGGGCAATGGGTGCCGCCGCATTCATGGGCCAGCGCCCGGCTCAGTTCGGCGGCCTGATTATAGCGCCGGGTGATCAGGCGGGTCCAATGGACCGGGATCGGCACGAAAACAGTCTCTAAACCTAAGAAATCAGCCCCTGCCGCGCGCATCCAGCGGGCCGCGGGCCGGGCCAGATCCAGCCGGTCGCCATATTTCAGCGCCAGCACCACCCGGCGCCCGTGATCGTGGTAGGACACCGCCGCCCGTCCCGCATCCCAGGGGCGCGGATTTGCCAGGCAATCGTCGCACAGCACATGCACCGCTTCCGCGCCAGGCAGGGCGGTGCCGCACATCTCACAGACAAGGCCGCGCAGAAAGGGCACCCGGGCCCAGCAGGCGCCGCAGAGCCCGTTTTCCTCCGCCAGCTGCGCATCGCAAAGATGGCACTGGGGCGGATAAAGGATGGAGAGCGCGCGTTGCATTCGCGTCGTCATGGGATAGGGTCTCCCGCCATGAGCAGAACCCCGAAACTGACCGACCGCAAGGCGCTGGAGACGCACCGGGCCCGCGCCGCGCGCGCGCCGGTCACCTTCCTGCACGAGGTCGTGGCCGAGGCGCTGACAGAAAGGCTCGGCGAGGTTAACAAAACCTTTAAGAAGCCCCTCCTGGTCGGCCATATCACCCCGCCATTCGTGCAGGCCTTTCCCGATGCGCCCCGGATTGACGATGCACCGGAGCTTGTGATCACAAAAGCGGCGCAGGATCTGGTTCTGCATCTTTTCGGTCTGCACTGGGCCGATGATCCGGTGGGCCAGATGGTGCAATCGCGTCTGGCGCTGGCGCCGGACGGGCTTTTCATCGGGGTGATGTTCGGCGGCGCCACGTTGAACGAATTGCGCAGCGCCATGGCGGAGGCGGAGGCGAAGCTGACCGGCGGCCTTTCGCCGCGCATCCTGCCCATGGGCGATCTGCGCGATCTGGGCGGTCTGCTGCAGCGGGCCGGCTTCGCCCTGCCCGTGGCGGACAGCGAAACCTATCGTGTGCGCTATCCGAACCTTGCCAAACTGACCACCGATCTGCGTGGAATGGGCGAGACGAACGCCCTGGCGGACCGGCTTCGTACCCCGGCAAACCGGGCGTTTTTCGCTGAAACAGAGACGATTTACCGCCAGAACTTTTCTGACGAGGGCTATCTTCTCGCCAGTTTCGAAGTGATCTTCCTCACCGGCTGGGCGCCCTCTGCCGATCAGCCGCAACCGCTGCGCCCCGGCTCGGCCACCACCCGTCTGGCCGAGGCGCTGGGGGTGCCGGAAACCAAGCTCGACGATCCGCCCGGTTGACGCCGCCGCAATAACCTCTAACTCCCTCGTATCCTAGCCAGACGGGGAGTGATATGCTCGACGCCAGAACCATGACCAACGCCAGCCCCCTCCCCGCTGACCATCCGCCGGTAAAGACCCCCAAGGTGGGTATTCTGCTGGCCAATCTCGGCACGCCCGACGGCTATGATTACTGGTCGATGCGGCGCTATCTGAACGAGTTTCTCTCCGACCGCCGGGTGATCGATTATTCGCCCTGGAAATGGCAGCCGCTGCTGCAACTGGTCATCCTGACCAAACGCCCCTTCACTTCGGGCGCGGCCTACAAGTCGATCTGGAATGAAGAGGCAGGCGAAAGCCCCCTGATGACCATCACCAAGGCCCAGGTCGCCAAGATGAAAACGACGATGCAGGCCCGGTTCGGCGATCAGGTCATGGTGGATTTCTGCATGCGCTACGGCAACCCCTCGACCCCCTCGAAAGTGCGCAAGATGGTCGAGGCAGGATGTGACAAGATCCTGTTTTTCCCGCTTTATCCGCAATATGCCGGTGCGACGACCGCCACCGCAAATGACCAGTTCTTCCGGGCGCTCGAGGCCGAGAAATGGCAACCCGCCAGCCGCACCGTGCCGCCCTATTTCGACCGTCCCAGCTATATCGAAGCGCTCGCCCAATCGGTGGAACGCGCCTATGCGTCGGCCGAGGTCGAGCCCGACATTCTGGTCTG
>JAOXSD010000033.1 GCA_025800205.1 Silicimonas sp.
CCAATGGGCAATCCGGCATAGGCTTTCTTCAGACGCGCGACCAGCTCATCCTTGATCGAGCTATGGACGATCAGACGACGCAAAGTCGTGCAACGCTGACCCGCCGTTCCGACCGCCGAAAAGACAATCGCCCGCACCGCCATTTCCAGATCGGCCGACGGGCCGACAATCATCGCGTTGTTGCCGCCAAGCTCCAGAATGCACTTGCCGAAGCGCGCCGCTACAATCGGCGCAACTGCACGGCCCATACGCGTCGAGCCGGTGGCCGAGATGACCGGTACGTCTTCGCTGGCCACCAGGGCCTCACCCAGCGCAGCGCCACCAATCAGCGTTTGCAACAGGTTGTCGGGCGCATTCCCGAACCGAGCCAGCGCACGTTCAAAGATCTTCTGGCAGGCCATCGCGGTCAGAGGCGTCTTCTCAGACGGTTTCCAGATCACCGGATCGCCGCAGACAATCGCCAGCGCCGCGTTCCACGACCAGACCGCAACCGGGAAATTGAAGGCCGAGATCACGCCGATCGGTCCTGCCGGGTGCCATGTCTCCATCATCCGGTGGCCGGGACGTTCCGAGGCAATGGTCAGGCCATAAAGCTGCCGCGACAGCCCAACGGCAAAGTCGCAGATGTCGATCATCTCCTGCACTTCGCCCAGACCTTCCGAGGTGATCTTTCCCGCCTCCCAACTGACCAAGGCACCCAGATCGTCCTTGGCGGCGCGCAATTCCTCACCCAGCAGGCGGATCAGTTCCCCCCGCCGTGGGGCGGGCACGGTGCGCCACGCTTTGAAGGCGGTTTTGGCATTGGCCAG
>JAOXSD010000049.1 GCA_025800205.1 Silicimonas sp.
GTGGCGGAGACGAAGGGATTCGAACCCTCGAGACGGTTTCCCGCCTACTCCCTTAGCAGGGGAGCGCCTTCGACCACTCGGCCACGTCTCCACCGGCGTCTCTAAAGGAGGGCTTCGGGGCGGGCAAGGGCAATTTGGCACAAACTTTCGCCCGCGACATGAACACCATAGCCCCCTGCCTCTTGCTGCCCTGCAGGCTCTGGCCTAGAACAGCCGCGAACCTCGGAGGCCCCATGCTTGATCTGACCTATGACACCCCGAAACCGAAAGTGATTGCCGGTGCCACTGGCGATTGGGAACTTGTGATCGGGCTCGAAGTCCATGCCCAGGTGGCCTCGAATGCGAAGCTCTTTTCGGGCGCCTCGACGCAGTTCGGCGCGGAACCCAATGCCAATGTGGCCTTCGTCGATGCGGCCATGCCCGGCATGCTCCCTGTCATCAACGAGTTCTGTGTGGCACAAGCGGTGCGCACCGGGCTGGGGCTGAAGGCCGAGATCAACAAGGTCAGCGCCTTTGACCGCAAGAATTACTTCTATCCCGACCTGCCCCAGGGCTATCAGATCTCCCAGCTTTACCATCCGATTGTGGGCGAAGGCGAAGTGCTGGTGGAGCTCTCCGAAGGGATCGCCCGCCGGGTGCGGATCGAGCGCATCCATCTGGAACAGGATGCGGGCAAGTCGATCCACGACATGGATCCGCATATGTCCTTTGTGGATCTGAACCGCACCGGTGTAGCGCTGATGGAAATCGTCTCGCGCCCCGATATTCGCGGCCCCGAGGAAGCGGCGGCCTATGTGGGCAAGCTGCGCCAGATCATGCAGTACCTGGGCACCTGCGACGGCAATATGCAGAACGGCAATCTGCGCGCCGATGTGAACGTCTCGGTCTGTCGTCCGGGCGATTACGAGAAGTATCAGGAGACACAGGACTTCTCCCATCTCGGCACCCGCTGCGAGATCAAGAACATGAACTCCATGCGCTTTATCCAGCAGGCCATCGAGGTGGAGGCCAAGCGCCAGATCGCCATCATCGAAGATGGCGGCACGGTGGATCAGGAAACCCGGCTTTACGACCCCGACAAGGGCGAGACCCGGTCGATGCGCTCGAAGGAAGAGGCGCATGATTACCGCTATTTCCCCTGCCCCGACCTCTTGCCACTGGAGATCGAACAGGGCTGGATCGACGATATTGCCACTGGTCTGCCGGAACTGCCCGACGAGAAGAAGGCGCGGTTCATGTCGGATTTCGGCCTCTCGGATTACGACGCCACCGTGCTGACGGCGGATACCAATGCCGCACGTTTCTTTGAGGAAACGGCGGAGGGCCGCGACGGCAAGCTGGCCGCCAACTGGGTGATCAATGAGCTTTTCGGCCGTCTGAAGAAGGACGAGCGCGACATCACCGAAAGCCCGATCAACCCCGCCCAGTTGGGTGGGATCGTGGCGCTGATCACCAAGGGCGACATTTCCGGCAAGATCGCCAAGGATCTCTTTGAAATCGTCTACACCGAGGGCGGTGATCCGT
>JAOXSD010000051.1 GCA_025800205.1 Silicimonas sp.
TGGAAGCCCGCGTGCTGATGATGTCGACGAACAACGTGCTGTCGCCCGCCAACGGCGCGCCGATCATCGTGCCGTCGCAGGATATGATCCTGGGCCTCTACTACATCTCGATGGAGCGTGAGGGCATGAAGGGCGAAGGCATGGTCTTTGCCGACACCGACGAAGTGCAGCACGCGCTGGATTCCGGCGAGGTGCATCTGCACGCCAAGATCACCGCGCGGATCAAACAGATCGATGAAAACGGTCTTGAGGTCTACAAACGGTTTGAGACCACCCCGGGCCGGATGAAGCTTGGCGCGCTTCTGCCGCTCAATGCGAAAGCGCCGTTCGATCTGGTGAACCGTCTTCTGCGGAAAAAAGAGGTGCAGCAGGTCATCGACACGGTCTATCGCTACTGCGGTCAGAAAGAGAGCGTGATCTTCTGCGATCAGATCATGTCGAACGGGTTCAAGGAGGCCTTCAAGGCCGGGATCAGCTTCGGCAAGGATGACATGGTCATTCCGGATGCGAAGTGGAAGATCGTGGACAGCGTGCGCGATCAGGTGAAGGAATTCGAACAGCAGTACATGGACGGCCTGATCACCCAGGGCGAAAAGTACAACAAGGTTGTCGATGCCTGGTCGAAATGTTCCGACGATGTGGCCGGCGCGATGATGGACGATATTTCGTCGATGCGCCGCGACGATGCGGGGGCCGAAATGGAACCCAACTCGATCTACATGATGTCCCATTCGGGCGCGCGGGGGTCTCCGGCCCAGATGAAACAGCTTGGCGGGATGCGCGGTCTGATGGCCAAGCCCTCGGGCGAGATCATCGAAACGCCGATCATCTCGAACTTTAAAGAGGGTCTGACGGTGCTCGAGTACTTCAACTCGACCCACGGTGCCCGGAAAGGTCTGGCCGATACCGCGCTCAAGACCGCGAACTCCGGTTACCTGACCCGTCGTCTGGTGGACGTCGCACAGGATTGCATCGTGCGGATGCAGGATTGCGGCACCGAAACCGCGATCACGGCGGAACCGGCGGTGAACGACGGTGAAATCGTCGCCTCGCTTTCGGAGCGTATTCTGGGCCGTGTCGCGGCTGAGGATGTCATCGCACCGGGCACCGAGGAGGTTCTGATCACCAAGGGTGAGCTGATCGACGAACGCAAGGCCGACGCCATCGAGGCGGCGGGTCTGCCGTCCGTGCGCATCCGGTCGCCGCTGACCTGTGAGGCCGAAGAAGGCGTCTGCGCCCAGTGTTACGGTCGTGACCTGGCCCGCGGTACGCAGGTGAACATCGGTGAGGCTGTCGGCATCATCGCCGCCCAGTCGATCGGTGAACCGGGCACCCAGCTGACCATGCGGACCTTCCACATCGGCGGCATTGCACAGGGTGGTCAGCAGAGCTTCATGGAAAGCTCGGCGGACGGTAAGGTGGAATTCACCAATGCCAACCTGATCACCAATTCGAACGGCGACCAGATCGTCATCGGCCGCAACATGTCGCTTGCGATCTTTGACGAGAACGGCGTCGAGCGGGCCAGCCACAAGCTGGGCTACGGCACCAAGGTGTTCCCGAAACAGGGCGCCACGGTCGCGCGCGGCGACAAACTGTTCGAATGGGATCCCTACACCCTGCCGATCATCGCGGAGAAGGCCGGTACGGCGAAATTCGTTGACCTCATCTCGGGCATTTCGGTGCGCGACGAGACCGACGATGCCACCGGCATGACCCAGAAGATCGTCAGCGACTGGCGCTCGGCGCCCAAGGGCAGCGACCTCAAACCCGAGGTTCTGTTGCTTGACGGCTCCGGCGAGGCGGTGCGCAACGAAGCGGGCAACCCGATCACCTATCCGATGTCGGTGGATGCGATCCTCTCGGTCGAGGATGGCTCCGAGATCAAGGCCGGTGAAGTGGTTGCGCGTATTCCGCGCGAGGGTGCGAAGACGAAGGACATCACCGGTGGTCTGCCGCGTGTGGCCGAACTCTTTGAAGCCCGCCGTCCGAAGGATCACGCGATCATCGCCGAAATCGATGGCTATGTGAAATTCGGCCGGGACTACAAGAACAAGCGTCGCGTGTCGATCGAACCTGCTGACGAGACGATGGAGCCGGTGGAATACATGCTGCCCAAGGGCAAGCACATTCCGGTCGCCGAAGGTGATTTCGTCCAGAAGGGCGATTACATCATGGACGGCAATCCGGCACCCCATGACATCCTGTCGATCATGGGTGTCGAGGCGCTGGCCGATTACATGATCGACGAGGTGCAGGACGTCTATCGACTTCAGGGTGTGAAGATCAACGACAAGCACATCGAGGTGATCGTGCGCCAGATGCTCCAGAAGTGGGAGATCCTCGACAGCGGGGAAACCACGCTTCTCAAGGGCGAGCACGTGGACAAGGCCGAGATCGACGCCGCCAACGCGAAGGCGGAGGCCGAAGGCCGCCGTCCGGCCAAGGGCGAGCCGATCCTTCTCGGGATCACCAAGGCGTCCTTGCAGACCCGGTCCTTCATCTCGGCGGCTTCGTTCCAGGAGACCACCCGTGTGCTCACCGAGGCTTCGGTGCAGGGCAAAAAGGACAAGCTCGTGGGCCTGAAGGAAAACGTCATCGTCGGCCGCCTGATCCCGGCGGGCACCGGTGGGGCGACCCAGCGGGTGCGCCGGATTGCCGCCGAGCGCGACATGAAGGTGATCCAGGAGGCCCAGGCGGAAGCCGAAGCCGCCGCAGCGCTCGCCGCGCCGATTGCCGAGGACGACATGACGATCGATGCGGATCTGGTGGATACGCCGGAAAGCCGCGACTGATCGGATCGGTCATAAGACAAAGAAAACCCCGCTCAGTGAGCGGGGTTTTTTTGTTGATCTATTCGGCGGCGACGCCGGAGGGGCCGCGCCGCACCGAGGAAAAGAGAACCGGCGGGGCCGGCAGGCGGAAGGGGGTGGCGAGCTGCAGCGGTTCTTCCGTCTCGGGCTCCGGCTGGGGTGTGCGGGCGAGGATCGCGGTCTGAAGCGCGCGGATGCCCGGGTCTTCCAGCAGGGTTTCGAGTGCGATGTGCCATTGGCGGTAGGCGCGTTTGCGCAGGCGCAGGAGCACGCCGCCCGAGGCCTCGTCAAGGGCGCGCATTTCGTCCCAGAGCGCCGGGGCGCGGTCGGCCAGGCGTTGGTCGGCCTCGGCATTCTGGTCGTGCTGGGCCCAATAGGCTTCGCCCTCGTTGCGTTTGCGCGGCGCGCCGTCGCGGCCGAACTTGAGCAGGAAGCTGGCCAGATCGCGGGTGGCGTAATGGTTGATCTGGGCAAGCGCACGGGCGCCCGGATCGAAGGAGCGCCAGTTCTTGCGCTGGAATTCGCCTTCGATCAGCCCGGAGCCATTGGCCAGCAACAGATCCGGTTTCCGCGCACCGCGGGGCAGGTGAATACCGGGATGCTGGAAACTCGCGGTGCGAAAGAGCGTCTTGAACGGGGAGAGCTGGCTGTCGGTGATGGCGTCTGCCGGCTCGGCGCGGGTGAAGCGTTCGGTGACCAGATCGCGGCTGAGGGTCTGGTGGCCGGAAGAGCCGAAGACCCGCCAGTTGACCAGGATCCCGTCGGTTTCCTCGGGGCAGGCGGCGATCAGGTCATCGATCCGGCCCGAACCGATGCGGATGTTGAGGAATTCGTCACCGTCGAGCACCATGCAATGGTCGGCGGCGCCATAGGCTGCGGAGCGGGCGGCGCGGCGATAGGCCCGGCGCTGGTGAGCGCCGCCGTCATGACGGTTGTCGAAATATTCGATGACCCCCATGCGGGCCAGGGTGCGCAGGGTCTTGACCGTGTTGTCGGTGCTGTCGTTCTGATAGATCTGGATGCAGTCGAAACCGCAAAGCCGGTGATGGGCGACCCATTCAAGAATATTCGGACCTTCGTTCTTGACGGTCGCCACCAGCAGGCTGGTGGTGGTGCTCATTGTTTCTGCCTCGGTGCGGCTTTTTGCCATTCGTTAAGAAAAGGTTAACGCGGGGCGGCCCGGCGATCAGCAAAGGATCGGGACAAAAGGTGAAAAAACCAACAAGTGTTGCATGAATTGCGCCTAATTGTGCACTCATCTATAGGGTGAATGTCTGGCGCGCCGCTCGCTTTTGTGCCAGAAGGGGCGGGGCCGGAGGGTAAAAACCGGCCCCCAAAGGCCCGCTCTGGCACCCCCTGTTGACAGCCCTTCCGACTCGCCCTATAGGCAGCGCTACTTGGACGGATACTGCCGTCTTTAACAGAACTGAAGTGGTCACGATCCGGGCTCTGCCCCGATCCTCTGGAAACCCACCGCAGGCCCCCGAACAACCGGGAGCTTCGCGGTTGAACGCGTTTTCGTGGACGCACGTGAGCGTGGCAAAGACGGAAGATGAACCGGGGGGGCGCCCCCCCAGAGATTAAAAAGAACGGGATACAACGAATGCCCACAATCCAGCAGCTGATCCGGAAACCCCGGCAGCCCAAAGTCAAACGCTCGAAGTCGCTGCACATGCAGGGATGCCCGCAAAAGCGCGGCGTTTGCACGCGCGTCTACACCACGACGCCTAAGAAGCCGAACTCGGCCATGCGGAAGGTTGCCAAGGTGCGCCTGACCAACGGTTTCGAAGTGATCAGCTACATCCCCGGTGAAAGCCACAACCTTCAGGAGCACTCGGTGGTTCTGATCCGTGGCGGTCGTGTGAAAGACCTTCCCGGTGTGCGCTATCACATCCTGCGCGGTGTTCTGGATACCCAGGGCGTCAAAGACCGTAAGCAGCGTCGTTCGAAATACGGCGC
>JAOXSD010000146.1 GCA_025800205.1 Silicimonas sp.
ATCGACGAGGAACTGCTGACCAAATTCGAATCCGAGACCGGCATCAAGCTGATCTATGACGTTTTTGATTCGAACGAGGTGCTGGAAACCAAAATGCTCGCCGGCGGTTCGGGCTATGACGTGGTGGTGCCCACGGGCGACTTTCTGCAACGTCAGATCTCGGCCGGCGCCTTTCAGAAACTGGACCAGTCGAAACTGTCCAATTCCGGCAATCTCTGGGATCTGATCAAGGATCGCACCGAACAATACGACCCGGAAAACGCCTATTCGATCAACTACATGTGGGGCACCACAGGCCTTGGCGTGAATGTGGGCAAGGTGAAAGAGGCTTTGGGCGAAGATGCGCCCATCGACTCGCTCGACCTGATCCTGAACCCGGCCAATATGGAAAAGCTGTCGGGCTGCGGCGTCTATCTGCTCGATGCGCCCACCGAGGTGATCCCGGCCACGCTCGCCTATCTGGGCGAGGATCCGAACAGTTTCGACAAGGATCTGATCAACAAGGCCGGCGACGTGCTCCTTAGCGTGCGTCCCTATGTGCGCAAGTTCCATTCCTCGGAATACATCAACGCACTTGCAAATGGCGACATCTGCGTCGCCTTCGGCTGGTCCGGCGATGTGCTCCAGGCCCGCGACCGTGCGGCTGAGGCCGACAATGGGGTCGAAATCGCCTATAACGCGCCCAAGGAAGGCGCGCTGATGTGGTTCGACCAGATGGCGATCCCGGCGGATGCGCCGAACCCGGACGGGGCCCACAAGTTCCTGAACTTCATCATGGACGCGCAGAACATGGCGGCGGCGTCGAACTACGTCTATTATGCCAATGGCAACAAGGCGTCCCAGGAATTCCTGGTCGAGGACGTGATCACCGATCCGGCGATCTATCCCGAAGAGACGACGCTGGAAAATCTCTACACCGCCGTGCCCTATCCGCAGAAGGTGCAGCGGGTCGTGACCCGGCTCTGGACCAAGATCAAATCCGGCACCTGATACAGGTCTGGCCCGGGCGCAGCCCCGGGCCATCACCACGGAAGGAGGCGTTGTGAGCGCAGAATTTGCCCCCTGGGACGAACCGGATGCCGTCCCGCTGATCAAGGTCGAAAACGTCACCAAACGCTTCGGCTCTTTCACCGCCATCGACCATATCGACATCGATATTTTCCCGCGCGAATTCTTCGCACTCCTCGGGCCTTCGGGCTGCGGCAAGACCACGTTGATGCGCATGCTCGCCGGGTTCGAAACGCCCAGTGAGGGCCGCATCACCATCGGTGGCGACGACATGGCGGGCGTGGCCCCCAACAAACGCCCCGTGAACATGATGTTCCAGAGCTACGCGCTCTTTCCCCATCTCAGCCTCTGGGACAACATCGCCTTCGGTCTGAAACGCGAAGGGATGGAAAAGGACAAGATCGCCGCCCGCGTCGAGGAAATGCTGAAACTGGTGCAACTGGGCAAATTCGCCAAACGCAAACCGCACCAGATCTCAGGCGGTCAACGCCAGCGGGTGGCGCTGGCCCGGTCGCTTGCCAAGGCGCCAAAACTGCTGCTGCTCGATGAACCCTTGGGCGCGCTCGACAAGAAGCTCCGTCAGGAAACCCAGTTCGAGCTGATGGACATTCAGGAACGCACCGGCACCACCTTCGTCATCGTCACCCATGATCAGGAAGAGGCGATGACCGTGGCCAGCCGCGTGGCGGTGATGGATCACGGCAAGCTCATCCAGGTGGACACGCCGCAAAAGATCTATGAGGAACCGAATTCCGTCTATGTGGCGGATTTCATTGGCGATGTGAATCTCGTCGAAGGCCGGGCCACGGCCGTGGGCGAGGCCGCCGAATTCGTCTGGGGCGAAGGCCAGCCTTCGCTTGTCGGCATGCCGGGGGGCGGCGTTCAGGCCGACCGCGCCGCCACCTTCGCCATCCGCCCCGAAAAGATCGCCATCAGCCGCGATGAGCCCGAAGCCCGCAACCGGGTTCACGGCAAGATCATCGACATCGGCTATCTGGGCAATCTCTCGACCTATCACGTCCAATTGCCGACCGGCGCCATGCTGACCTGCGAAGTGGGCAACCGCTCCCGCGTCGCACGGCGGGATTTCACCTGGGAAGACGAGGTCTGGCTCTCCTGGACCGAAACCGCCGGCATGGTGCTGCCGTCATGAGCGGGCAGGCGGGCAGGGGGCAGCGCCGATGAAACGGGTCTTTACCGCCATTCCCTATCTGTGGTTGCTGGGCCTGTTCCTGGTGCCTTTCCTGATCGTGCTGAAGATCTCGCTTTCGGATGCGGCCATCGCCATTCCGCCCTATATGCCGACGCTGGATCTCTCCGAGGGTTGGGCGGGCTTGACCAGCTTCCTCAGCGAACTCGACATGGAGAATTTCGTCTTCCTCACCGAAGACGACCTCTACTGGAAGGCCTATCTTTCGTCTCTCAAGATCGCCGTGCTCTCGACGCTTCTGACCCTAGCCGTGGGCCTGCCCATCGCCTACGGCATGGCCCGCGCGCCCGAAGACTGGCGCCCCACGCTGATGATGCTGGTGATCCTGCCGTTCTGGACCTCCTTCCTGATCCGGGTCTACGCCTGGATGGGCATTCTCTCGAACGAAGGCCTGTTGAACCAGTTGCTGATCTCCATCGGCCTGATCTCGGACCCTCTGGTGATCCTGAACACCAATACGGCGGTCTATATCGGCATCGTCTACACCTATCTGCCCTTCATGATCCTGCCGATCTATGCGTCGCTCGAACGGATGGATCCGTCGCTTCTGGAAGCCGCCGAAGACCTCGGCTGTTCTCGCCTCACCGCCTTCTGGATCGTGACCCTGCCACTGGCGCGCCCCGGCGTGATCGCAGGCTGTTTTCTGGTCTTCATCCCGGCCATGGGCGAATTCGTGATCCCGTCCCTTTTGGGCGGCTCCTCGACCCTGATGATCGGCAAGGTGCTCTGGGAAGAATTCTTCTCAAACCGTGACTGGCCGGTGGCGGGTGCCGTCGCGATCATCCTGCTGTTGATCCTGATCGTCCCCATCGTGCTTTTCCAGCGCCAGCAGGCCAAGGCGGAGGCAGGACATTGACCAGGTTGACCCCCTTCAACATCGTCTCCCTGACCCTTGGCTTTGCCTTCCTCTACATCCCCATGCTGGTGCTGGTGGTCTACAGCTTCAACTCCTCGAAACTGGTCACCGTCTGGGCAGGCTTCTCGACCAAGTGGTACGGCGAGCTGTTCCGCAACGAAGCTTTCCTTGAGGCCGCCTGGGTCACCGTCAAAGTCGGCTTCTTCTCGTCCACACTCGCCACGATCCTCGGCACCATGGCCGCCTACACGCTGGTCCGCCGCGCCCGCTTCCCGGGCCGCACGCTCTTTTCCGGCATGATCTACGCGCCCCTGGTCATGCCCGAAGTGATCACCGGCCTCTCGCTGCTCCTTCTCTTCATTGCCATCGGCCTCGACCGGGGCGTGCTGACCATCGTGCTGGCGCACACCACCTTTTCGATGTGCTATGTCTCGGTCGTGGTCTCCTCGCGCCTCGTCACCTTCAACCAATCGCTGGAAGAAGCCGCACTCGACCTCGGATGCACGCCGTTCGAGGCCTTCCGCGCCGTGACCCTGCCGATCATCCTGCCCGCCGTGGCCGCAGGCTGGCTTCTGGCCTTCACCCTGTCGCTCGATGACCTCGTGATCGCGTCCTTCACCGCTGGCCCATCGGCCACCACGCTCCCGATCAAGGTCTTCTCCTCGGTCCGCCTCGGGGTCAGCCCCGAGATCAATGCACTTTCCACGATCATCATCGGTCTTGTCACCATCGGCGTGGTCACTGCCTCGCTGGTCTCGAAACGCGCGATTTCACGCCGCGCCGCAGAAGAACGCGCCGCCGAAACCTGACCTTGGGTCAATTTCACGAAAACTGAACGCTCGTTCAAAAAAATTCGTTGACCTGCGCTCGCGAAGGTCGCAACCTCCCTCCAACGGCCTCGGGAGGAACGTGGGCCGACATGGGAGGACATGCTTTGGCGTCTGAGGATTTCGCGTCAATTCCTGCGCTTCTGGAGCGCAATATCGCCCGCTTTGGCGCGCGACCCGCGTATCGTGAAAAGGAATACGGGATCTGGCAAAGCTGGACCTGGAAAGAGGCGGGCGCCGAGATCGAAGCGCTGGCCTTGGGCTTTCTCGCAATCGAGGTCGAACCCGGCGATCACATCGCCATCATCGGCCGCAACCGCCCCCATTTCTACTGGACCATGGTCGCCGCCCAGATGGTCGGCGCGGTGCCGGTGCCGGTTTATAACGACTCTGTCGCCGAGGAACTGGCCTATGTGCTCGACCATTGCGGCGCCCGTTTCGCTGTGGTCGAGGATCAGGAGCAGGTCGACAAGACCATCGAGATCAAGGAAAACCTGCCGGGTCTGAAGGACATCATCTATGTCGACAAGCGCGGCATGCGGAAATACGACCACACCCATCTCACGCCCTTTGCCGAATTGCAGGATATGGGCCGGGCGGCCCATGGCCGCCACGAGGCGGAACTCGCCAAACGCCGCGCCGCGCTGACCTATTACAGCACCTGCGTCATGCTCTACACCTCCGGCACCACCGGGCGGCCCAAGGGCGTGGTGCTGTCGAACCGGAACATCATCGAAACCTCGAAGAACTCCGCCGAATTCGACAAGCTGCGCGAGACCGAAAGCGTGCTGGCCTATCTTCCCATGGCCTGGGTCGGTGATTTCATCTTCTCGCTCGGGCAGGCCTATTGGTGCGGCTTCTGCGTCTGCTGTCCGGAAAATCCGACGACGATGTATGAAAACCTGCATGAGGTCGGGCCCAGCTACTTCTTTGCACCGCCGCGCTATTTCGAGGAACGGATCACCGTCCTGACCATCCGGATGGAGGATGCCGGGCGTTTGAAGCGCGGCATGTTCAAGCATTTCATGGAGTTTGCGAAGGACGTCGGCCCGCGGATCCTCGACGGCAAGCCGGTCTCGACCATGGAGCGGCTGAAATACGCCCTCGGCAATCTTCTGGTCTACGGCCCCGTCCGCAACCGCTCCGGCATGACCAATGTCCGCGTCGCCTATACGGCCGGCGAGGCAATCGGGCCCGAGATCTTCGATTTCTGGCGTTCGCTCGGCATCAATCTCAAACAGCTCTACGGCCAGACCGAGGCCAGCGTCTTCATCACCCAGCAACCCGACCACGAGGTCCGCGCCGACACCGTGGGCGTGCCATCCCCGGGTGTGGAGTTGAAAATCGCGGAGTCGGGCGAGGTCTTCTACCGCTCGCCGGGCGTCTTTGTCGAATATTTCAACAACCCCGACAGCACCGCCGACACCAAGGATGCCGAAGGCTGGGTCGCCACCGGGGATGCCGGCTTCATCGAGGAAGGCACCGGCCATCTGCGCATCATCGACCGGGCCAAGGATGTGGGCAAGCTCGCCTCCGGCGCGCTCTTTGCGCCGAAATACGTTGAAAACAAACTGAAATTCTTCCCCAACATCCTCGAAGCCGTGGTTCATGGCGCCGACCGCGACCAATGCACCGCCTTCATCAACATCGACCTGACGGCGGTCGGCAACTGGGCCGAGCGGAACAACATCGCCTATGCCTCCTATCAGGAATTGGCGGGTCATCCGGAGGTGCTGGCCGCGATCCAGAGCCATATCGAAGAGGTGAACGAAAGCCTCAGCACCGACGACATGCTGTCCGGCTGCCAGATCCACCGCTTCCTGGTGCTGCACAAGGAACTCGATGCCGATGACGGTGAGCTGACCCGCACCCGCAAAGTGCGCCGCAAGATCATCGGCGAGAAATACGGCGATCTGATCACCGCCCTCTACGACGGCTCTGCCTCGGTCTCGACCGAAACCGAGGTGACCTATGAAGACGGCCGCAAGGGCGCGATCAAAGCCACGCTTGAGCTGCGCGATGCAAAGGTTTTCGAAGTGAAAACAAAGGCTTTGGAGGCAGCAGAATGAACGCCAAGGCCGGAAATTACACCACCGCCGATGGCCGCGAAATCGGCGGCGTGATGATGGAGATGAAGAACATCACCCTGCGTTTTGGCGGCGTGGTGGCGATCAAGGATATCTCTTTCGACATCCATCAGGGCGAGATCCGCGCGATCATCGGGCCCAATGGCGCGGGCAAATCGTCGATGCTGAACGTGATCAGCGGCTTTTACCATCCGCAGGAAGGCGAAGTCTGGTTTCATGGGAGCAAGCGGCCCTCCATGCGCCCCTATCAGGTAGCCGCGCAAGGCATCGCGCGCACCTTCCAGAACATCGCGCTGTTCGACGGCATGTCGGTCTTGGACAACATCATGACCGGGCGCCTCACGCAGATGAAACAGGGCATGCTCGCGCAGGCCATCTGGAAAGGGGCGGCCGAGCGCGAAGAGGTGGAAAATCGCGAAAAGGTCGAAAAGATCATCGA
>JAOXSD010000152.1 GCA_025800205.1 Silicimonas sp.
TCTCTGTGCATCTGTGCACGATCACCCTGAGATGACAGGGTTATCCTGCGGGGTTATGCAGAGTGTCAGCAAAGGAGGCACCCCATGGGACAGCTTGTTGACGGCACCTGGCACACGACCTGGTATGACACCAAATCCACAAGCGGCCATTTCGTCCGCGCAGACGCCAAGTTTCGCAACTGGATCACCCCCGATGGTGCCCCCGGGCCCACGGGTGATGGCGGTTTCAAGGCAGAGCCCGGGCGCTATCATCTCTATGTCTCTTACGCCTGCCCCTGGGCCCATCGCGCGCTGATTTTTCGCAAACTCAAGGGGTTGGAAGATCTGATCTCGGTCTCTGCCGTCCATCCCGACATGCTGGACGACGGCTGGACCTTTGAGACCGATGACAAGGGGGCGACGGGGGATGCCTTATTTGGGCTGCCCTTCCTGCGGGATATTTATCTTAAAGCAAAACCGAACATGACCGGGCGGGTCACCGTGCCGGTTCTCTGGGACAGGCATCAAAACACGATCGTGTCGAATGAATCCTCGGAAATCATCCGGATGTTCAACTCGGCCTTCGATCAAATCACTGGAAACACGGACGATTTCTGGCCCGTCGAGATGCGTGACGCCATCGAGACGGTCAATGCGCGGATCTATGACACGTTCAACAACGGGGTCTATCGCGCGGGCTTTGCCACCGCGCAAGAGGCCTATGATGCCGCCATTCACCCGCTTTTCGACACGCTTGACTGGCTGGATGACCGGCTCGGCACCAACCGCTATCTGATGGGCGACCGGATCACCGAGGCCGACTGGCGGCTCGTCACCACGCTTTTCCGCTTCGATCTGGTCTATCACACCCATTTCAAGTGTAACCGGGCGTATTTACGGGATTTTCCCAATCTCTGGGCCTATACGCGCGAACTCTATCAATGGCCGGGCGTGGCCGAAACGGTGAATTTCGACCATATCGTGCGGCACTATCACTACAGCCACGAGACCATCAATCCGCACCGGATTCTGCCCGTGAACCCGGTGCTGGACTGGGACGAACCCCATGGGCGCGAAAGGATTTCTTAAGACCTGAGACAGGGCTGCTGAACCCCTGCGCAAGCTTCCCCGAAAGGGCCTTAAGCCTGCCCCTTTGAAATGGGAAAGTGTCGCCCACCGCGCCACGATCCTATGGGTAACCCTTTGGTCTTACGGTTCATCTCTGATCTGCTTTCCCCCCGCAGCTGGCTGATCGCCGCTGCTGTCTTTCTTCTGGGATGGGCGGCGGTTGGCTATCATCAGGATCAGATGAAAGCTGCCCTTCTGCTTGATCAGGGCGGGGGCGATCCGGCGGTCTATGATTCCCTGCGCAAGAGCCTGCTGGGGATTTCGTTTCTCATGATCGCCCTGGCCGCCCTGTCCTCGCTCGACCTCTGGGGCAAGCTGGCACCGAACCTTCAGGCGCGCGCCGCACGCGCGGAACGGGCGCCGGACAAGACCGAGGCGTTTCAACCCATTCGCACCCAGGAAGAGCTGTCGGTCGAAGAGGTCGCGCCGCTTGTGCCCCGCCACCGGGTGTCGCGCATCGTCAGCCGGTTGGTCCTGGGCCCGGATGAGGCCGAGCCCGAGCCTAGAAATCGACGGTGACACCCGGCAGGTGCAGTTCCTTGACCAGTTCGCGCAATTCCTGGCGGGCGGCCACGTTCGAGAGGTTGAGGTTCTGCACGCCGATGTCGCGCAGGTCGAGCAGGGTCAGACCGCGCGGGAACAGCTCACGAAAGATCACCCGCTCGGCAAAGCCGGGCGCCACGCGAAACCCGATCCGTTTGGCGAGCGTCTGCACCGCTTCGGCCATCTTTTTCTTGTTGTGCATCGCCTGAGCGCCAACGCGGTTGCGCACAACAACCCAGTCGATCGGCTCGAGCCCTGCCTGGGCGCGCAATTGCCGCGCATTCCAGACCATTTCCGAATAGACCGAGGGCCCCAGCACCTTGCCGGTCCGCGGGTCGGTATGGGCCAGCAGGTCGAAATCGACGAAACTGTCATTCAGCGGCGTCACCAGCGTATCGGCCAGGGAATGGGCCACCTGGCTGAGCCGCGTGTGCGAGCCGGGGCAATCGATCAGGATGAAATCGACCTCGTTCTCGAGCCCGGTCACCGCCGCCGACAGGCGCTGGTCATACATGTTTTCACCGGGCGCCAGACTTTCAGGCGCGATCTTCGGCAATTCGCGATAGATCGGACAGGGCAGGTCGAGCCCCTCGGCCTCCATGAACTTTTTCCGGTTGTCCACATAGCGCCCGAAACTGCGCTGGCGCAGATCCAGATCCAGCACCCCGACACTATGGCCGAGCCGCACCAAGGCGGTTGCAATATGCATCGACACGGTGGATTTCCCCGCGCCGCCTTTTTCGTTCCCGACGACTATGATATGCGCCAATGTCCTGCCCGTCGTGCCTTGTGTTTTCGGCACTATATGGGGCGATTTCACCTAATTAAAGAACAGTTTGTGCTTACCTGTGGACAGAATGGCTAAACCGTTGAAAAGGGTCTGAAAACCCTTGATAGAGACTGTTTTCCAAAAATTTCCCTGACGGACCGCCCGCCTTAACACTTTGTTAAGGATGCCGTCGTGTACCGAACTTTGGGCCTTTGGCCCGACTGTGTTTTGTGCTTTGGTATGAAGTATGTAATGACGAGTGACCTTCTGACCGGAATGACCGTATTGCTGGTGGAGGATGACCTGCGGATCCTCGGACAGCTTGAGACCCTGTTGAACACCCTAGGATACAGGGAAATCCGCTTTTCCCCCAATCTGGAAGACGCACGAAGGCTGGCGCAGGCGGCACCGCTGGATGTGGCGCTTCTGGGTGTGAACCTCGGTTCGGGGATTCAGACCGTCCAGCTTGGCCGCGACCTTGCCCGCCGTGGTGTCTGCACGCTGTTCATGTCCGGCTTCAATGCCGAAGACATGGCGCGGGCGACGCGAGGGTTCGAGTTTCTGGAAAAGCCCCTGAGCCTTCCTCGACTGAAATCGGCTCTGAACCGGGCGTTTCTGCGCCAGGATGCCGTGACAAGGGAGCCTGTGGCGCTTGGGGCGGCCTGACAAAAAAATGGCGGGCCGCACGGGCCCGCCAGAGAGGGATGCCAACAGGGAGGATCGTTGGCAAACGTTACTCTCTTGAAATTACTTTGCAGTCGCCTTCTTGGCGGCGGCAGCCATATCGTCGGTGGCTTTCTTGACAGCTTTCTGAGCGTCTTCGCTGGCTTCCTTGCCGGCAGCCATCAGCAGTTCGACGGTGTCCATCTGAACTTTCTTGGCAACTTCAGCGAAAGCGGCCATGGATTCGGCGCTCAGCTCGGCCTGGGCCGACGCGAAATCGGTCACGGCTTTGGTGTAATCGGCAGGATCGTCCTTGGCGTTCGACACGACGCCCAGCTTGCCGATGGTCGACTTGGTCCAGCCCGAGGAAATCTCGGTGGATTTTTCAGCAGCTTCGAGCACCACTTTCGACATCTTGTCAGCAAAGGCAGCCTGCGACTTGAAGGCGCCCTGGAAGGCAGAGGTGTCCACCGGGAATGCACCCAGCATGTCTTTCATGATCTTGTTGTAGTCATTGGTCGCTTTGGCCATGGTCTCTCTCCAGTTCAGCGATAATTGCGGGATACCCGCCTTTGCGTATGCAGAATACCTACACGCTGCAGCGCAGCATTGCAAGTGTTTTTCTGCACTGCAGCAAAAATTTCATTTCGCCTGATTTCAGGGATTTAGCCTATATCGACCACTTCCTTGACGTAGGTGCCCGGGGCTGCGGCCAAAATCGGGTGAGTCTCTGCCGCCCCCGGTTGCCGTGCGGCGACCTGTTTGCCGGACCGGGATTTCAGCCATTTCTCCCAGGTCGGCCACCAGCTTCCGTCCACATGGTCTGCGCCCGCCTGCCATTCTTCGGGCGCCTCGGGCAGCGCCTTGTTCAGGTAATGGCCGTATTTCTTCTTCGAGGGCGGATTGACGATGCCGGCGATATGGCCCGACTCGGACAGAAGGAAGGTCTTTGACCGGCTGCCATATTGCCGGAACCCGTTGTAGCAGGACCGCCAGGCCGCGATATGATCGGTTTCGCAGGCAATAGAAAAGACCGGCACTTTCACATCGCTGATATGGAGCGTCTCGCCCAGCACCTCATAGCCATCGGTGACGAATTGATTGTCGCGACACAGCCCGTGGAGATATTCCACCAGCATGGCCGCAGGCAGATGCGCCCCGTCCCCGTTCCAGAACAAAAGATCGAAGGCGGGCGGCGCCTCGCCCAGCA
Source organism: Silicimonas sp. (assembly GCA_025800205.1). Taxonomy (GTDB): domain Bacteria; phylum Pseudomonadota; class Alphaproteobacteria; order Rhodobacterales; family Rhodobacteraceae; genus CALKXV01. The sequence goes on from JAOXSD010000152.1 coordinate 4,293, forward strand.
TGTAACTGCGAATGGCGGGGCCATAGATCAGATCATTCGAGCGCAGATAGCTGAAGGTCCGGCTCATGATGAAGTTTTCCAACACGCCCACCCGTTTGGCCTGCTCCTCGATCGCTTCCATGAAATCGTCGGTGAGAAAGACCCGGAACTCCCCCTGATCGGAAAAATCGGTGAGGGCGGTAAAGAAGGTGGCGGATTTGATCGATGTGTCGCCGCGCTTTTCCAGAAGCGCAAGGGTCAGCGATAGGGTGGTGCCCGCAATGCAATAGCCGATCGCATTGACCTGGGGCTCGCCGGTGATCGCCTTGACCTGAGCGATGGCATCCAGATAGCCGCGCTCGATATAGTCGCCCATGCCGAAATCGCGATAGCTGGCATCGGGGTTTTTCCAGGACACGACAAAGAGCGAATAGCCCTGTTCGACGATCCATTTGATCAGGCTGTTCTGGGCCTTGAGATCGAGGATGTAATACTTGTTGATCCAGGGCGGAAAGATGATCAGCGGCACTTTGTGCACCGTCTCGGTCACCGGCTTGTAGTGAATCAGCTCGAGGATCTCGTTGCGATAAACCACCGATCCTTCGGTAGTTGCCACGTTGCGGCCCAGTTCGAAGGCGGATTTGTCCGCCAGCGTGACCATCATCTCCCCATGGGCGCCTTCCACGTCGCGCACCAGGTTTTCCAGACCGTCGACCAGGGACTGACCCTGGGTTTCGACCGCTTTCTGCAAGGCCTGGGGGTTGGTGCCAAGAAAATTGGTCGGGCTCATCATGTCGATGATCTGCCGGGTGAAATAGCGCAGACGCTGGTGGTCGGTCTCCTCAAGATCGTCGAGATCCTCCACCGCCTTGGTGATCGCCTCCGACGACATCAGATATTGCTGCTTGATGAAATTGAAGAACGGATGATCCGCCCAATGGGGATCGCGGAACCGGGGGTCCTGCGGGGTCTTGTCGTCGGGCGGGGCAAGCGTGCCATGTGCCAATTGCTGCTGTGCGTCAATATAGTGTGTCAGCGCCTTGCCCCAATACCCCACCTGGGTTTCAAAGAGCTTTGACGGGGAATTGAACATCTCGGTCGCATATGCCGCAGCGGCCTTGGCATAGAGATCCTGCCCAGGCCCCTGCAATCCGGGATTAACCTGCCTTTTCTGCGCCATAGCTGCCATCAAACGGGACGAAAGCTCTTCCATTCTGGCGATGTTTGCGGCCAACAGATCCAGATTTTCCGTCCCGTCGTTTTTTTCTTCAGTTGTCATAAAGAATTTTCCAACTTACTTTGCAGGTGCAGCATAGGGCCTAATGTGTGCAATTGTACTCGTATGCGTCGCCGGTAGCAAAGCGACGTTGTGGCTCGTTCGACTTGGGAGCAAAGATATGCGCTACATGATGTCCTATGACCTGATGGAGACGGTCCGAAACACAAACCAATGGATCGGAGCCTCTGCACTCGCCATGGCATCCTATCCGCTGTTCGGTGCCGTGCCCAACCCTGCCATTCGCATGATGGCGGCCTGGGGTGAGGTGGCCGAGCGCAGTTTCGCCCGCATGGTCGCCAAACCTGACTGGGGGATCGATGCCGTCGTCACCAATGGCGATGCGCGCGACCATATCGTGACCGTGGAAACCGAAGTGGCGCGGCCCTTCGGCGATCTGATCCGCTTCCGCGTGCAGGGTCGCCCCGAGATGAAGCGCAAGGTTCTGCTGGTGGCACCCATGTCCGGGCACTATGCGACGCTGCTGCGCTCCACCGTGCAGAGCCTTCTGCCCGATTGCGAGGTCTGGATCACCGACTGGCACAATGCCCGCGACATTCCGGTCAGCGCCGGCAAGTTCGACGTCGAGGATTACACGCTCTATCTCGCTGAATTCATGCGGATTCTGGGCCCGACGATCAATGTGATCGCGGTGTGTCAGCCGGCACCCCTCGCGCTCGCCGCCGCCGCGCTTCTGGCCGAGGATGACCCCAAGGCGCAGCCGCGGTCGCTGACCCTGATCGGTGGTCCGATCGATCCGGACGCCGCGCGCACCGACGTGACCGATTTCGGCCGCCGGGTGACCATGGGCCAGCTCGAACAATCGCTGATCCAGCGCGTCGGCTTCAAATACGAGGGTGTCGGCCGTCTGGTCTATCCCGGCCTGCTGCAACTTTCCTCCTTCATGTCGATGAATGCGGAATCCCACAGCCGCGCCTTTGCCGACCAGATCATGCGCGTCTCCAAGGGCGAAGCGGGCGATCACGACAAGCACAACAAGTTCTACGACGAATATCTCGCGGTGATGGACATGCCCGCCGAATTCTATCTCTCCACCGTCGAACGGGTGTTCAAGGAACGCCACATCGCCCAGAACAAGTTCACGGTCGAAGGGCGCAAGATCGACATCGGCAAGATCACCGATGTGGCGGTGAAGGTGGTCGAAGGGGAGCGCGACGATATTTCCGCACCCGGTCAGTGCCTTGCGGCGCTTGACCTGCTGACCGGCCTGCCCGACAGCAAGAAAGCCGCCCATCTGGAGCCCAAAGCAGGCCATTACGGCATCTTCGCGGGCAAGTCCTGGCGCAACAACATCCGGCCTCTGGTGCTGGATTTCATCGACCAGAGCGCGCCCAAACCGGCCGCAAAACCGGCCCGGCGCACGGCGGCGAAACGGGCGGCACCGGCCGCAGCGAAAACCGCCGCAAAACCGGCACCCGCCAAAGCCAAGCCTGCGGCGGCAGCGAAAGCGAAGACCGCCAGCACGACCCGGGCGAAGACCAGCGCCGCAAAGCCGGCAGCGGGCAAGAAATCCGCCTGAGGCACGGCTCTCACAGGATCAAGGCCCCGGATCTCCGGGGCCTTTTCTTTTTAACCCAGGCGAATCGCTTTTCAGGTCCAATGGGTCTGCGCGCCCCCCGGAAGGGCGGCGCGGGCGCGCATCGGGCCGTCGGGTTTGTTTCCAGTCGCGAGACAAAAAGCCTCGATCCAGGCATCGTCCATGAGAAGGAAATCAAGCACCGCGCCAAGGAACTCCGGATCCTTGGCCCGTTGGCGCAGATCCGCCTCCCCTGCGCCGCTGGCGCCCAGAAAGACCGGTAAAAGCTCTTCGTTGCCGACAAGCCAGGATAAAGCCTCGAGTGCCATAATTTCGGCAGATTGCTGCGTCAGCGGTGTCATCACGTCTCCTTGGAAAGAGTTTGTTAACTCTTATGAGGAATAGCTGAACTACGGGACTGAAAATTTAATCTAATTGAGCACATGCCAAAGTGTCTGTTGATCATAGACTCTGTGCCGACCAACCGCATCCGTCTGGCTGCGGCCTTGGAAGCTGCACATTATGATGTGGTTGCCGTCGAGGCGCCGCAACATGTGCTCCGTATGCCCGGACTTTCCCCCGATCTTGTGCTTTGCGGATTGCATCAGGAACCGCCCCTGCGCGCGCTCCATGCAATCAAGACCGCGGGCCTTTCGCCCGAAACCCCGGTGATCTTTCTTGATGCGGATGCGTCGCCACTGCGCCGGTTGCAGGCGCTGAAGGCGGGCGCGCGGGAATTCATGTCGCGCAAGATCCCCGATGCGCTGCTGCTGGCGCGGGTGCGCGGACTGCTGCGCGAAGGCGAGGCGGAACGGGAATGCGCCCGGCGCCGGATGACCGCGAACAGTTTCGGCTTCGCCGATGCCCCCGCCGCCTTTGACGCGCCCGCCCGCGTGGCCTGCGTCATCAGCCCCGGCGTGGCACCGAACCTGCCCGACATGCTGGCCGCCGCCCTGCCCCACCGGCTGGATGTGCTCGACATGCGCGAAACCCTGCGCGACGCCGCCCGTGGCGAAGACCCCGATGCCTATCTGGTGGCGCCCGGCACCGATGATGACGCGCTTGACGCGATCCTGCCGGAATTGCGCATGCGCAGCCATTCGCGCCATGCCCCGGTGCTGGTCCTGCATCCCGATGGCGACCATGACATGGCGCTGCATGCGCTCAATCTGGGCGCCAGCGACATTGCCTCCGACACCTCCTCGGGCGATGAGCTGAGCCTGCGGATCGACGAGATGCTGCGGCGCAAACGGCTGCGCGACCAGCTGCGCCAGACCGATGAACAAAGCTACCGGCTGGCCGCCACCGACGCGCTGACCGGGCTTTACAACCGCCGCTATGCCGAAGCCTATCTGGCCGATCTGATGATGCGCGAACATGACAGCGAACAGGGTCACGTGGTGATGCTGGTCGATCTCGATCACTTCAAGGAAGTGAACGACACCCATGGCCACGGGGCGGGCGATCTGGTGCTGCGCCAGGTGGCCGAACGGCTGCGCGACAATTTGCGCGCGGGCGATCTGGTGGCGCGCTATGGCGGGGAGGAATTCCTGGTCGTGCTGCCCGATGCCAGCGCCGAAGAAGGCGCCTATACCGCCGAGCGGTTGCGCCGGGCGGTCTGCGGGGTGCCGGTGGGCCTTGAAAACGGCACAGACATCCCGGTGACCGCCAGTATCGGCGTCGGTCTCGGGGTCGATGCCGCCGCCGTGCGCCCGATGCTGAAAACCGGCACGTTCGATGTGGCCCTTGCGGATCCGGGCGTCTCCTTCAGCCGGATGCTGGAGGCCGCCGATTCTGCGCTTTATCGCGCCAAGAACAGCGGTCGCAACCGGGTGGAACTGGCCAACACCTGACCGAATTTCCCGACGCCAGCGGCCGATCTTCGGGCAGAATCCCCTTGTTTAGTCTCTTTTGCGGCGGAAATTTCTGATCCCGTCTTCCAGCCGGTCCGCATAGGCGGCGCGCTCCTCGGTCGACATGTCCTGCAGACGGTTCAGAAGCAGCATCTCCCCCAGCTCCTGACGGCCCTGTGCCACCGAACGCTGGTCCCCCATCAGGCGGCGCACCTCATCGGCATCGAAAGGCTCGCTGCGCAGGGCGGACAGAAAAGCCTCCAGCCGCAGACGCAGGCTTTCGCGGTTTTCCCGGATGCGCGGGCCTTCCTCGCGCAACTCCCGGATCAGCGCCCGGCGGTCGTCCTTGTCGAGAGCGCGGAAGAAAGGCGCGCCGATCACACTGCGCACCGGCCCGGAAATCCGGTCCCGCTTGGACGATTTGTCCGGCGAAAACTCCCGGCCCAGGATCGCACCCGCCACCGCCAGATTCAGGGCAAGGGACACAATCAGCAGCGGGATCAGCCAGCGGCGTTTCTTCGGGGTCTCACTCATCAAAGACACTCCCCAGATCGGCACCGGGCAGCAGATAGGACAGTTCGAACCCCGCCTCGGTCTCGGTGGTGAATTCAAGGGTCTGCGGCATGGCAAAGCCGATCCAGACCCCGGCCAGCGCCGCCCCCGACAGGCCCGATGCGGCAAAGACACCCGCCAGCCAGTTGCGCCGGGGCGGCTTCACCGGTGTGGGCAGATCCGGCTGCGGCAGGGCGTTTTCCATGTCCGCGGCCAGCCGCGCCATGAAATCATCCGTGACCGCAGGCCCGTCACGCCCGGCATCGAACAGCGCCTCAAGCGCCGCATCGTCCCGCTGATCCCTAGTCATCGCCATATCCCAACTCTTCCTTTCGGCCCGAAAGCGCCGCTTTCAGCCCCCGTTTGCCCCGGGCGGTCAGACTTTCCACCGCCTCGACGCCGATGTCCATGATCCGGGCGATCTCCGGGTTCGAGAAACCTTCGAGATGGCGCAGAACCACCGCCTGGCGTTGCCGCTCGGGCAAGGCGTGAAGCGCGGTCGCCAGCGCCTCCGCCCGGTCCTTTTCGGTCATCACCTCCACGGCACTCATCAGATCCGCTTCCGGTTCCGCCACCGCATCAATCGGCGAAGCTGCCCGGGTCTTGCGCCGCCTGAGCCGGTCGGTGCAGAGATTGGCGGCCACCCGGTAGGCCCAGGTGGAGACCTTGGCCTCGCCTTGCCGCCAGTCGGGCGCGATCTTCCAGAGCCGCATCATGGTCTCCTGCACCACATCTTCGGCCTCGGACCGTTCGCCCAGCACCCGGGTGGCATAGCCGAACAGCATCGGCGCAAGCCGGGCCAGCAGATCGCGGCCCGCACGCCCGTCCCCGTTGGCAAAGGCCACCAGAAGCGCCTCGTCGGGGGCCTCATCCGCTAGCGCGGCAGGGGAAATCTTGCGTTCCATACCCATCGAGGCTTAGCGCCGGACACCGCACAGGGCAATCCGGCGCCCCCCATCATCAATTGTGGTCGCGCCCCCAGCCATGGCCGCCCTTGCGCTTGCCGCGCCGCTCGCCCATGCGCTCCATCGCGGTTTCGAACTCCTCGGCCGAGACACCGCCCGAATTGTCCGTGTCGATCCGCGACAGCATGCGCGCGCCCATGCCGCGGCCACGCTGGCTTTCCAGCACGTCCCGGCTCAGCACCCCGTCCCCATCGGCATCCAGCCGGTCGAACCGCGCGCCCGCACGCTCTCCGGCACGCGCCGCAGCGGCGGCGGTGAACTCATCCTTGGTAACATCACCCGAACCATCGGCATCCATGGTGGCAAAGCGGTTCTCGCGCAGGGCGGCGAAATCCTCGGCGGTGATTTCACCGCTGCCATCCACGTCGAGCTCCTCGAACGTCGGGCGCGCGCCCTCGAAGCCATGACCGCCCTTGGCAAGCGCCACACCGCTGCCTGCCAGGATCAGCGCCACGGCGGTGGCGATCTTCAGCGTTGCATTGTCCATTGTCGTCTCCGTTTGCTTGGTTTCTGCCAAGTGAAACGCCCGGGCCCGCCCTTTCCGTCGCAAAAAATCTCACGCTCTCCTTAACCGCCTATTTACCTTAGAATTCCATAACGGCGGCAGTCCTCAGGGAAGGAGTGGCGCATGGAAATATCGGATCAGCTCGTTGCGGAACGACGGGCGCGTTTGGCCGCCGAACGCGCGCTGGAACAGATGAAGGCCGAACTTTATGCGGCCAATGAAACCCTGTCGCGCCATGCCCGCGATCTTTCGACGGAAATCCAGACCACCCAGGAAGAGGTGGTGCATGCCCGCGAAGAGGCCGCCGACCTGAAAGTGCGCTATGAAACCGCGGAAACCAGCCTGAAGAACGCGAAAAGCGCCATCACCATCGCCGAACGCCGCCTGTGGGATTCGCTGGAAACCATTCGCGACGGATTTGCCGTTTTCGGCCCCGACGATTGCATGATCGCCGCCAACCGCGCCTATCTGTCGGTGTTTGACGGGCTGGAAATGGTCCGCCCGGGCATTGCGCTGGCCGATCTCTATGCGCTTCTGGCCGAAGAAGGGCTGGTGGATACCGGCGGGCTGCGGGCCAAGGCCTGGCAGCAACGGATGCTGGAACGCTCCCGGTTTCACCGGATCGACAATGCGGTGCTGAAGATCTGGAACGGCACCTATATCAAGCTGGTGGACCGGCGCACCCGGGATGGCGATCTGGTCTCGCTCGCGCTCAACATCACCGACCAGATGGTCCGCGAACAGCAATTGCGCGAGGCGACCGAACGGGCCGAGGCGGCGAACCGCGCCAAATCCGCTTTCCTCGCCAACATGAGCCACGAAATCCGCACGCCGATGAACGGCGTGATCGGCATGGCTGACATCCTCGCGGAAACCGGGCTCGACGAGGAACAGAAAAGCTATATCGACACGATCCGGTCCTCGGGCGAGGCGCTTCTGGTGATCATCAATGACGTGCTCGATTATTCCAAGATCGAGGCGGAAAAGGTCAATCTGAAGCCCCAGCCCTTCGATCTGGAACGCTGCATCCATGACGTGGTCACGCTCCTGTCGCCCACCGCGCGCGAAAAAGGCTTCGAGATCGCGGTCGATTACGACCTCTTCCTGCCCACCGAATTCGTCGGCGACGCGGGCCGGATCCGCCAGGTGCTGACCAATCTTGTGGGCAATGCGATCAAATTCACCACCGAAGGCCATGTCAGCATCCAGGTCGTCGGCCTGCCGTCCGATCAGGACGAAAGCGAATACCGCATCCATGTCACCGTCGAAGACACCGGCATCGGCATTCCCGAAGATCAGCTTGACGACATCTTCCGCGAATTCCAGCAGGTCGAGAACGAACGCGACCGTTCGCACGATGGCACCGGTCTGGGCCTCGCCATCACCCAAAGGCTGATCAAGCTGATGCGCGGCGATGTCTGGGTCGACAGCGACGAGGGCGAAGGCTCGGTCTTCGGTTTCCACGTCACCCTGCCCGCGGTTGGCGAGGTGAACAGCCAGGATCTGCTTGCGCCCGACTGGATGGACCGCGCCATTGTCGTCGATCGCGACGGGGTGAACCGGGCGATCCTGATCAAGCAGCTGGGGCTGATGGGTCTGCGTTCGGACGTGGCGAACACGATGGAAGACATGGCCGCGCTCAACCCGGGCCGGTTCGACGTGGTGCTGATCGGCGCCGATGCCGACCCCGATGTGGTGGCCGCGACCGAGGCGCTGAAATCTGAACACGATCCGGCCGCCGTGTTCCTGCTGGCCGATCCCGGCCGTGGTCCGCGCGGGCAGGCCGCCTTCACCGGATCGATGCAGCGCCCGGTGCTGCGTTCGGAGATCACCCGCTGTCTGCATTCGGTGCGCAGGCCCAAAGGCGATGCCGCACCGCTGCCGGTGGCGGAGGCTGAACCCATTGAAATGGCGCCGGAAACACCCGTCATCCCCGAGAAGGGGGCGCAGGGGGAAGAGCCTGCCGCGCTCGAAACGCCCGCGCTGAACGCCCCGGCTGAACCTGAAACCCCCGAACCGGAAGCCCCCCTGCCCGCCGAGGTCGAAACGGTGGCAGCGCCCGACAGCCCTGCACCGGAAACACTCCCGGAGCCCGTCGACGCCGCAGCACCCCTGCCCGATCTTCCGGTCGAAACCGAAACCCCGGAGCCGCACCCCGCCCCGGCTGCGCCCGAGGTGGAAGAAGCTCCCGCACCGAAGGCGGAGCCGCTCCCCGCACCTGCAGAACCCGCAGAGCCAGCACCGCTTGAGGCAACACTCGGCGACGCATCTGAACCGGAGATCGCCCCGGACGCCGCCACCGAAGCCGCGCCCGAGGTGGAAGAGGCACCCGCACCGAAGGTGGAGCCGCTGCCCGCGCCTGCAGAACCCGCAGAGCCGAAACCGCATGAGACGGCGGCCGACAGCGACGCATCTGAACCGGACGTCACCCCGGACGCCCCCGCCGTAGCCGCGCCCGCGCGCCCGGTGAGCATCCCGATGCCGACCCGGCCCGCCTCGCGCCTCTCGCTCAGCGCCGCCCCCAGTGATGCGGCTGAAGCCGAGTTGGAAGACACGCTCGCCGCCGCGATCCCCGATCCGGACGCGGCCGAACCGGACAGTTTGGACACCCCGGAGGCACCGGCAACACCGGCCCCGGTCGCGACGATCCCCGACCCCGATACGCCCAGCGAAGAGGCCCTTGATGCCGCCTTCGACACCGCTGCCGACGAGTTCGAGCTGGCCGAAACCGCCGATGAGACCCGGCTGGTCCGGGTGCTGGTGGCCGAGGACAACAAGACCAACCGCATGGTGATCGAAAAGATGTTGAAGGCGCTCAATATCGATCTGGTCTTTGCCGAAAACGGTCTCCTGGCGGTCGAACATTTCCAATGGCAGCGCCCGGACATCCTGTTCACCGACATTTCCATGCCCAAGATGGACGGCAAGGAAGCCGCAAGAAAGATCCGCGAATTCGAGGCTGCCGAAGGCATGGAGCCCTGTCCGATCGTCGCCATCACGGCCCATGCGATGGAAGGCGATGCGGAAGAAATCCTGGCCGCCGGGATCGACCAGTATCTCACCAAACCGGTGAAGAAACCCGCGCTGATCGAACATATCCTGGAGGCGCAGCCCGAAGGGACCGCGCCGGTGCTGGACGCCGAGCCGGTGAAAGCCTCTGCTTAAGCAGGCACCGTTTCGCGCTGGAAGGTCAATGTGTTGCCGCTGTCACCCAGGCCGGTGAAGCGATAGCCGCCCAGATCGAAATCTTTGAGGCCGTCCAGATCCACCACCCGGTTTTCAACAATGAACCGGGCCATCGATCCGCGTGCTTTCTTGGCGTAGAAGCTCACGATTTTGGGGACGCCCGCCTTGATTTCATAGAATTGCGGCGTGATCACCTGCGGTTTCAGAGCTGTCAGATCCACCGCGCCGAAATATTCCTGGCTCGCACAATTCACCAAGAACCGGCTGCCGGTCTCCTCGGCCACCGCGTTGAGCGCCTGCGCAATCCGGTCGCCCCAGAATTCGTAAAGGTTCTTGCCGCGCCGGTTCTTCAACCGGCTGCCCATTTCCAGCCGGTAAGGCTGGATCGCATCCATCGGCCGCAACACGCCATAAAGCCCCGAAAGGATCCGCATATGGCTTTGCGCCCGCGCCCGGGTCTCATCATCGAGCGAGCCCGCATCAAACCCCTGAAACGTGTCACCGGCAAAGGCATAGACCGCAGGTCGGATGGCCTCCGCTGCCGGCTCCGCTTCAAAGTCGCGAAACCGGTCGCGGTTCAGCTTGGCCAGATCATCCGACAGGCCCATGAGCTTTTTCAGATCGCCCAGACCCAATTGCCGCGCATGACCCACAAGCGTGCCCGCCTCAGACAGAAAATCCGGCGTGGTGGTGGCAAAATCCCGCGCCGCCCAATCCAGACGTTTGGCGGGCGATACGACAACAAGCATGGCAAACTCCCTGATCCTTAGGGATCAGATAGCACGCGCAGGGCCAAAGCACAGCCTCAATCTGCGCCCGCCAGAACCTCCGCAAAGGCCGGGCCGAACCGGGCCGCCAGCCTCTCACCCAGAAGCTGTTCGATCTTGTCGCCCGCATCCGGTCCCAATGCCGCAATCCGCGCCAGCAGCGAGGCCGAACAGGACATCGGCTTGCCGGTCCCGTCCGCGCCCCGCGACAATTGCGCCTGCACCGCCAAAAGCCGGTCATAAACCTCGCCCGCCGCGCGCCCCGCCAGCTTGCGCCGCGCCGGGTGGGCGGGGGCTTCCGCCTCGCCGGTGATCACTTCAAGGAAAACGGCGCCATAACGGTCGAGCTTCTTTGCCCCCACGCCCGAAATCGCCGCCATTTCATCAAGCGAGTCGGGCCGCCGCTCCGCCATCTCAATGAGCGTCCGATCGGGGAAGATCACATAGGCCGGCACGCGCCCCGCCTCCGCCAGCGCCCGCCGCTTGGCCTTCAGCGCCGACAGCAGGGGCGCGTCTTCTTCCGACACCATCGCCTTGGGTGCCACGCGGCTGCCCGCCACCCGCATCGCATCCTTTCTGAGCGCAATCGCCTCCTCGCCCCGCAGGATCGGCCGCGCCTTCTCGGTCATCCTGAGTGCCCCATGCCGCTCCGGGTCAGGCCGCACCAGATCATGCCCCATCATCTGCCGGAAAATGGCCGTCCATTGCCGCCGGTCAATGTCCTGCCCGACCCCGAAGGTCGGCAAGCCGTCATGGCCGCGCGCGCGCACTTTCTCGGTCGCATTGCCCACCAGAATATCGGTCAGATGGCCCGCGCCGAAATATTCGCCGGTGCGCAGAATGGCCGACAGCGCCTTCATCACCGCCTCGGTCCCGTCAAAGGTCTCGGGTGGGCGGTCGCAAAGGTCGCAATGGCCACAAGGCGCGCGTTCCTCACCAAAGAATTGCAGAAGCTGCACCCGCCGACAGCCATGGGCCTCGGCCAGACCCAGAAGCGCGTTCAGCCGCCCGTGATCCGCCATCCGCCGCTCGGGCGGCGCCAGGCTCTCATCGATCTGCATGCGCCGGAACCGGATGTCATCGGCGCCAAAGAGTGTCAGCGTCTCGGCCGGCCCGCCATCGCGCCCAGCGCGCCCGATCTCCTGATAATAGGCCTCGATGGATTTCGGCAAATCCGCATGGGCCACCCAGCGGATATCCGGTTTGTCGATGCCCATCCCGAAGGCCACCGTGGCCACCACGATCAACCCGTCATCGGTCTGAAACCGCCGCTCCACCTCGCGCCGCCGGTCGGGCTCCATCCCGCCGTGATAGGCCAGCGCGTGCTGGCCTGCCCGGTTCAAAGCATCCGCCAGGCTTTCGGTCTTGGCCCGCGTGCCGCAATAGACAATCCCCGATTGCCCCTTCCGCGCAGCGGCAAAGTTCAGGATCTGCTCGCGCGGTTTGTTCTTGGCCTGAAAAGCCAGATGAATATTGGGCCGGTCGAACCCACCCAGAAAGAGCCGCGGCGTCGCCCCGGTGAAAAGCCGCGCGATGATCTCGCCCCGGGTTTCTTCATCCGCCGTCGCGGTGAAAGCGGCCAAAGGCACGTCGAGCGCCCGGCGCAACGCCCCGATCCGCAGATAATCGGGCCGGAAATCATGGCCCCATTGGCTGACACAATGGGCCTCGTCGACGGCCAACAAAGACACGCCCGCGCCGGCCAGCATCCGCTCGGTCCCCCCCGAGGCCAGCCGTTCGGGTGCCATGTAAAGAAGCTTCAACCGCCCTTCATGGAGATCCTCGAAAACGCGCGCGCTTTCCTCTTCGGAATTGCCGGATGTCATCGCGCCTGCCGCAACGCCGGCCTCGCGCAGGGCGCGAACCTGGTCACGCATCAGCGCGATCAGCGGTGAAATGACAACGGTCAGCCCGGGGCGCAGCAGGGCAGGCAGTTGATAACACAGGGATTTACCCCCGCCCGTGGGCAGGATCGCCAGCACATCCTCGCCGGAGGTGACGGCAGAGACGATTTCGTCCTGCATCGGACGAAACCGGTCATAGCCGAATACTTGGCGCAGAAGCGCCTGCGCGTCCGGGATCGACCCGTCCATCTTTGCCTCAAATTTTAGTCAACTGCTCGTTGGCTACACTGTGGCACCTGAAGGCGGGGTGAACAAGGTTAAGAACGCTCAGTAAAGCGCGCGCGCCAGGTCCGGCAGCACGATGTCGCGCAGGATGATGATCAGGATAAAGGCCACCAGCGGCGCCAGATCCAGCGCGCCGGTATTGGGCAGCATCCGCCGGATCGGATCATAGATCGGCTGCAACAGGCGATTGAGTCCGTCCCAGATCGAGGCGACCATGGGCTGACCGAGGTTCAACACGTTGAAATTGATCAGCCAGGACATGATCACATGCACCAGCAGGATCATGAAAGCCACATCCAGAAGCAGCGCGAGAATTGAGAGTATCGTAGACATATCCGACCGGTTTTTGAGCTTATCCCCAAGTAAGGCGCAGGCGGCACGCTTGCAAGCCCGAGCTTCCGCAACGTCGCCGTTGACCCGTGCGGCGATTGCTTCAATTGGCGCCCCATGTATCCCTATATCCGCTCCATTCACGCCCTGATCCGCGCCCGGTCGATGCCCAAGATGGGGCCATTCGGCACCCATGTCTCCCACCACCGGGCCTGGCCCTGGGACACCGACATGTTCGGCGAGCTGAACAATGGCCGGATCCTGACGCTCTTTGAATTCGGGCGCTGGCAGACCACGGTGCGGATGGGCTATCTGAAAAGGCTCCTCAAGGGCGGCTATTCCTTCGCGGTCGCGGGGATTTCGATCCGCTATCGCAAGCGGATCCCGACCTTTCAGCGCTACCGGATGCAGACCCGGATGCTGGGTTATGACGGGCGGTTCTTCTATGTGGAGCAAAGCATGTGGCAGGGCGAGACCTGCATGAACCAGATGGTGATGCGCGCCGCCACCCGTCAGGGCGGCAAGACCATCCTGCCACCCGATTTTCTGGCCGCCATGGGTCTGCCGGTCGAGGCGCCCGAACTGCCCCATTGGGTGCAGGCCTGGATCGAAGCTGACGGCACCCGCCCCTGGCCGCCGGAACAAGGCCCGGTTCTGACGAATTAACCCTGTTGCCGAAACCGGTTTAGAGGGATTATCTGCGCCGATGGAACGCGCGCCTCAGAAAACCGGCCCAACGCCCAGACAGCGGATCTGGGGCTGGTATTTCTTTGACTGGGCCAGCCAACCCTATCACACCCTGCTGATCACCTTCATCTTCGGCCCCTATTTCGCCTCCGTCGCCGCCGCGCACTTCATGGGCACGGGGCTTGGCGAAGAGGCCGCCGATGCGCGTGCCCAATCGCTCTGGTCCCTGGGGCTGACCTGCGCGGGCCTCGTCGTCGGGTTCGGCGGTCCGGTGATGGGCGCGCTGGCCGATGCCTCGGCCCGGCGCATGCCCTGGATCCTTTTCTTTTCAACGCTTTACATCACCGGCGCGAGTGCTCTTTGGTACGTGCTACCCGATGGGTCCAACCTCGCCTTCGGCCTCGTCGCCTTCGGCATCGGCTTTGTCGGCGCCGAATTCGCGCTGATCGTGGTCAATGGCCAGCTCCCCTCGCTGGGCCGCCGCGATGAGATCGGCAAATTGTCGGGCAGCGGGTTTTCTTTCGGCTATCTGGGGGGCTTCGTGGCGCTGGTTCTGGCCCTCCTTCTCTTCGTCGAACAGCCAAGCGGACGCACCATCGCGGGCCTGCCACCGCTCTTCGGCCTTGCGGGCGAGGGGCGCGAAGGCACGCGGTTCATCGGTCCTTTCGTGGCGCTCTGGTTCGCATTCTTCATGATCCCCTATCTGGCCTGGGTGCGCGAGGTGCGTAAGATCAAACGCCGCTCGCCGATCGCGGCGCTCAGACACCTCGCCAACACGATCCGCGCCCTGCCCGAGCGCCCCAGCCTCGCCTCTTTCCTGGCCGGTTCGATGTTCTACCGCGATGCATTGAACGGGCTTTACGGCTTCGGCGGCACCTATGCGGCGCTGGTGCTCAACTGGGACATCACCCGGATCGGGGTCTTCGGCATCGTCTCGGTGCTCTCGGCCGCCGCCATGAGCTGGACCGGCGGCCGGTTTGACGCCCGTTTCGGCCCGAAACCGGTGATCCTTGCCTGCACGAGCGTGCTGGCGCTGATCTGCCTGGTGATCGCCTCCATGGACCGGACCCTCCTGCTCGGCATGCCCCTGCCCCCCGGGTCCGCCCTGCCGGACACGGTCTTCATGATCTGCGGCGTGCTGATCGGCGGCTTGGGCGGCGTGGTGCAATCGGCCAGCCGCTCGCTCATGGTGCGCCACACCGACCCCGAAACCCCCACCGAAGGCTTCGGCCTTTTCGGTCTTGCGGGTCGCGCCACCTCCTTTCTCGCCCCGGCGCTGATCGGTGCTGTCACCCTGGCCACAGGCAGCGCACGACTGGGCGTGCTGCCGCTGTTCGCGCTCTTTCTTTTGGGACTTCTTCTGCTACGTTGGACCCGAGCGGAGGGAGATTGCGCGGCGCGATGATGAAACACCTGGTTCTCGCAGGCCTGCTGGCCGCCCTGTCCCTGACCAGTCCCGCCGGGGCGCAGCCCCTGGCCAAGGAACTTTTTGGCGCCAAACGGACCGGGTCGACCGAGACACCCGCGCCCATTGGCAGCTATTCGAAGGGTTGCCTCGCCGGCGGCGTGGAACTGGCCGAAAACGGGCCCACCTGGCAAGCCATGCGCCTGTCGCGCAACCGCAACTGGGGCCATCCGGAGCTGATTGATTTCATAGAGAAACTCTCCCGCGTGGCCGCCAAACAAAAAGGCTGGGCCGGGCTTTATGTGGGCGATATGGCACAACCGAGGGGCGGGCCGATGCTGACCGGTCACCGCAGCCACCAATCCGGGCTCGACGTGGATATCTGGATGCGCCCGCCAAAGCGGCTCAATCTCACCCGCGCCGAGCGCGAAAACCTGTCGTCGATTTCCACCCGCCGGGCCCGCGGCGCCTTTGTGAACGACAACTGGAGCCGCGCCCATCACAACATCCTGAAGGCCGCGGCCAAGGACCGCCGGGTGGCGCGGATCTTCGTCTTTCCCGGTGCCAAGGTGCAGATGTGCCGCGATGAGAAAGGCAATCGCGCCTGGCTCAGGAAAATCCGGCCCTGGTGGGGCCATCACTACCATTTCCATGTGCGGCTGAAATGTCCGCGCGGGGCGAGATCCTGCGAAAATCAGGACCCGCCCCCCCGGGGCGACGGCTGCGCCGATGCGGAAGCCTGGGTGCGCGACATTCTCGACCCGCCGCCCCCCGATCCCAATGCGCCGAAACCCGCGAAACGGCGCGAATATGTCCTGAACGATTTGCCGGTCCAATGCGCGCGCACGCTCTCTCACTGATCCTCGCCACCCTGGGCACGACCCTTTGGGCAGACCCTGAACTGACCCTGATTGGGCGCACGCCCTGGGAAACCGAGACCATAATCGGGGTCTCGGGGATCGAGGTCACCGCCGATGGCAGCGGCTTTCTGGCGGTGGGCGACCGGGGCTGGTGGCTGCAGGGCAGCTTCAAGCGCGACGGTGAGAAGATCGCGGATATCGAGGTGACCCGGCTGGAGCCGATCATCGGCCAGAACGGGCTGCCGGTCGCGGCACGCCGGGTCGGCGACTGGTCGGATTCCGAGGGGCTCGCCCTCGCCCCCGACGGCACCGCCTATATCTCCTTCGAACGCTGGGCCCATGTCTGGCGGTTCCCCCAGCCCTTCACCCGGGCAAAGTTCATCAAGGATCACCCGACCTTCTATGACCATGCGGAGAACTGGCAGCTCGAAGCCGCCGCCATCGATCCCCAAGGCCAGGTCTATGTGTTTTCCGAAAAACCCCTGGTCGAGGGCTTTCCGATCTACCGGCTCGGAGAAGACGACAAATGGGTGATCGACGGCTATCTGCCCGAACGCGATGTCTTTGCCATTGTCGGCGCCGATTTCGATGAGGACGGCACGCTCTATCTGCTCGAACGCAAGCTGGTGGTCGGGCTCTGGTGGCAAAGCCGGTTGCGCCGGGTGCGTCTGGGCGAGGCGCTGGATGAAACGATCTGGACCAGTGACCGGGGCGAATTCGACAATCTTGAAGGCATTTCGGTCTGGCGCGACGACAAAGGCCTGCGCCTGACCATGGTGTCGGACAACAACGGCAGCACCCGCAATCCGACGGAATTCGTGGAGTTCCGGCTGAGCGAATGAGCCGCCCCGGGCCTGCGGCATTTGCCTCAAAGCTTCTGAACTTCCCCGCCCATTGATGACGATTTCTTTGCCATTTTCCGCTTTTGTTCTCCGGTGAAGTAAGCTCAGCAAAGCGGGGACGCCGTGACTGAACTTTTGCTCATCTATTTCGGAACGATCAATCTGGTGACCTTTCTCTGCGCCCTGGGCGACCGGCTCCTGGCGCGCTACGGCTGGTTCCGGGTGCCCGAAAAGGCGCTTCTGGCGCTGGCCTGGGTCGGCGGCTCGCCCGCAGCGAAACTGGTGCAGATCCTGTCGGGGCACAAATCCCTGGCGATGAATTACACCACCTCGCTGCATCTGATCGTGATGCTCCAGGTCTGCCTGTCGCTTGCGGTCTGGGGCGCGGTCTATACCGGGCGGGTCAAGACGGAGGAGGCGACCGTGCTCGAAACCTGGATCGGCCATGTCGCCCAAGAGGAAGAAGAGGAACCGCCGAAGCCGAAGCGGTTCGGCCCGGGCAGCTAGAGCTTCGGCTCGGGCCGGGCGCCATCGGGGCCGGGTGCGCCCGAAAGGTGACGTAAGGTAACCTTGATGAACCGTGCTATGCCTCCCGGTGCAGCGCGCGGCGCTGCGCACATTTTCAAGCGGCTATTCGGGGGGAAACAGATGGCACGCTATATTCTGACGGGAAATTACAGCCAGCAATCGATCAAGGGCATGATCACCAATCCCAGCGACAGGGAAGCCGCGACCCGGCCTCTGGTGGAGGCGGCGGGGGGCACGTTCCTGTCCTTCTATGCCACCCTGGGGGAGAGCGACTTCCAGTTGACCGTGGAAACCGACGATCTGGAAGGGCTGGTTGCCGCACTGATGGTCGCAGGCGCCTCGGGCGGGGTGTCGAACCTGAAAACCGTGCAGGCCTTCACCGCGGCCGAACTTCTGGCGATGCAGACACGGGCTGGCGGATTGGCAGGCGCCTTTACCCCGGCCGGGTGATCACACTTTCGTCGTGGCACAGAAACAGGAAGCGCCGACCCGCCGGTCGGCGCGCGCTTCGGCCAGCTTCAACTGCTGGCCGATCATCCGTGCCTCCGCCGTCGCTTCGGCGCCGCGCGCGGTGAGACAATCCATCAACCCGCGCAGGCTCCAGAGATTGTTCGGATGGATCTGCGCCCGGGGCAAATCCCCGCCCAGACCCAGATCGGCGCGATAGACCGCTTCGGCCTCCTCCGCATGGCCCTGTTCCAGCAACAGCGCGCCCAGCGCATGGCGCACCGGCTGCATCCAGCCCCAGGGTTCGTCATAGGGCAGCGCATCTTCCAGAGCGACGCCCTCGCGCAACCGCCGGAAGGCAAGGTCGTATTCTCCCTTGCGATAGGCGATCTCGCCATCCAGCATCGCCTCGGCCACCGCCAGTTGCTGGGCACAGGTGACCGTGTGCATGAGCCGGGTCTCAGGCACTGCGGCGCGCGCCGCCTGGAACGCCACCCGGGTCGCCTCCGCTTCTGCCACCTGATCCAGCGCCGCATGGGCGACCCCTTTGGCATAAAGCAGGGTCGCGGTGAGATTGGCATAGAGCGCGCGATCCTCGGGCAGCGGCTCGGCCAGGATCTGCTCCCAGCGGCCAAAGCGGATCAGCACATGAACCCAGACCGCCAGATAACTTTCGTAGAAATCCGCGAAGGGCGGCGACTGGACCGACAAAAACTCCTCGGGCAGATCCGCGACCATGTCGCGGGCCGCCTCCCAGGCCGGCTGGAACTGGCCAAGGAACATGGCGCCATAGGCGACAAAGTGGTGATTGTGGATGCGGTAGCCTGTGTAGATGTTGAAAATCCCCGCCCTGTCGCGGGCGATCCGGTCCGCCACCACCGCTTGTTGGTTCCAATGGACCACGTCCTGATACTGGCCGCACTGAATGTCGATATGGGTCGGCATATGCACCAGATGACCAGCATCGGGCACAAGGGTGCGCAGCGCATCCCCGGCCTTGAGCGCGGCTTCAGGGGTCGGCGACATCTCCATCAGATGGACATAGAGATGCAGCAGCCCCGGATGGCCCATCGCCGCCGGATCGCTCTCCAAAGCCTCCTCCAACAGCGCCCTGGCGCGCAATGTGCCTGCCCCTTCGGCGGGCTTGCCGCTGGCCTGATCCCACATCGCCCAGGGGGTGATGTTCATGATCGCCTCCACCGCCACCGCGCGGATATCGAGATCGTCGGGATGGGCGGCCTGGGCACGGGCCATGGCCGCATCGAAATCCCGGTCCCAGCTTTCCAGCACATCAAGCGGGGCCGGGTCGCGTTGGGGATAGCGCGCAGGCAGCGCCTCGATCAGCGTCCGTTCGCCGGGTGTGACCCGCTCCACCAGCGCCAGCGCCGACCGGGTCGCGTCAAAAGCGGTGGTCAGCGCGGTCTCCAGCATCGCCGCATCATGGTGTTGCCAGGACAGGTTGTAGTTCGGCCCCGCCGCATAGGCGCGACCCCAATGGGCCATGGCACAATCGGGATCGGCGGCAATGGCGCGCTCAAAACAGATCAATGCCTCTTCATGAAAATAGCCATAACACCAGGTCAGACCGCGATTGAACCAGAGCTGGGCGGCCTCCGACCCGGTGGTGACCGGGCGGTGAAACGTATCTATGTTGTAATAATCCAACGGTTTTCCCCTGCTGTGAACGATGCGACCCCGGGGTCTCGCCGTTTTCACCATAGGATTGCCGCATTTCTTTCACAATCGCGGCAAGGCGTTGCGCAAGACTTCCCGGAATAGAGTTGGGTGGCATCGAGCAGAGGAGCGCGCAAGCGTCACACCCATGATCAAGGCCCAAGCAAGACTGCGGCTGCGCGTTCCGCGCTTCAACGGCCGCGGGCGGTTGCCGGAGTTGGCCCCGCCGGAGACACCACAAACCTCATCCCTCAGCCGGGTTCTGTCACGCACGGGGATATCCCTATCGCACACATCGGCGATGCCCGATGTGCTGGAGCCGGTGCTGCGGGCGGAACATCAGGACGTGGTTGCGCGGCTCACCGTCTATGTGGTGAACCTGATCGTCATCACCTTTGCAGCGCCCGTGGGCATGGTCTTGCTGCTTTTCAACATTCTGGGCGGCGAGAACTTGCGCACCAGCGCCCATGCCCTCGCCCTCACCGGCACATTTCTGGCGCTGGCCGAGGCCGGAGCCTTCGCCTGACGTTCAGCCGTCCGACAGGCCGAGCACATCAAGCATATCGTAAAGACCATGGGCCTTGCCCTGCCCCCAAAGCGCGGCCTTCAGCGCGCCGCGGGCAAAAATCCGGCGGTCGGTGGCCAGATGGCGCAGCACGATGCGTTCGCCCTCGGCGGCAAAGATCACGTCATGTTCCCCCACCACATCGCCGCCCCGGAGCGCGGCAAAACCGATGTCCCCACGCTTGCGCGCCCCGGTGATGCCGTCGCGACCGCGATCCGATACATCCGGCAATGCCACACCGCGCCCCTCGGCCGCAGCCTCGCCCAGCATCAGCGCGGTGCCAGACGGCGCATCGACCTTGTGGCGGTGATGGCTTTCGACAATCTCGATGTCGAAATCCTCATCGAGCGCGGCAGCCACCCGTTTTGTCAATTGAACCAGCAGGTTGACACCCAGGCTCATATTGCCCGCCTGCACGATCACGGCCTGACCGGCGGAGCGGCGGATATGAGACAGATCGGCCTCGGTCATGCCGGTGGTGCCGATCACGTGGACGGTGTTGGAGCCGGCGGCGATATCGGCATGTTTCACCGTCGCGGCAGGGGAGGTGAAATCAATCAGCGCCTCGGCGCCCGCAATCGCTTCGCCCGCATCGCCACTGACGGTCACGCCAAGTGCGGCCCCGCCCATGGCCTCGCCCAGATCGCGGCCGATCCAGTCGTGTCCCTCGCGCTCAAACGCCCCCACAAGGCGGGCATGATCCGAGGCCAGCACCTCGGCCACCAGCATCTGGCCCATGCGGCCTGATGCGCCCGCGATCACGATCCCCGGTTTTTCGCTCATTTCACTCTCCTTGACGGGGCGTTGATACGCGCTTGCCCCGGCCCGTGCCAGAGCTTAGATGAAGACCATGTCCCGCAATCGTTTCTCCGAAGGCTCCGGCCCCTCGCAACGTCAGCTGCGCGTGGCGGAACTGATCCGCCGCCGTCTCTCTGACGTGCTGATGCAGGGCGATATTCACGACCCCGAGCTGAACGCCCTGTCGATCACTGTGGGCGAGGTGACCTGTTCGCCCGACCTCAAGATGGCCACCGCCTATGTGCTGCCCCTGGGCGGCAAGGACCGGGATCAGGCGCTGGAGGCGTTGAAGCGCAACCGGAATGAAATCCGGCGGGTGGTCGGCAAGGGTCTGGCGCTGAAATTCTCGCCGCAGATCCGGTTTCAGATCGACGAGACCTTTGACCGGCTCGATGAAAGCCGTAGGCTGTTTTCCAATGAAAACGTGCGCCGCGATCTGGATTCTGACTAGCTTTTTCCTTGCACCCGCCGCCTGGGCCGGAGGGTGCGAGAAAGCTGTTTTCGAAAACGTGCCGCTGACGGTCTGTTCCGCCGACCCTGCCCGCGATGACATCCGGCTCTTTTGGGATGACGGCACCGGCGCGCCTCTGGGCACCTTCGATGCGCTGGAAGACAAGGCCGGCGAAATCACCTTCGCGATGAACGGCGGCATGTATCACCCGGACCGCGCCCCCGTGGGGCTGTTCGTCGAAAACGGGCGCGAAGTGGCGCCTTTGGTCACACGCGACGGGCCGGGGAATTTCGGCCTCCTGCCCAATGGGGTGCTTTGTCTTGGAGACACCGCCAGCATCCATGAAAGCCGCGCCTTTGCGCAATCGGCGCCGCACTGCACCTACGCCAGCCAATCGGGCCCGATGCTGGTGATCGACGGCCAACTGCACCCGCGTTTTCTGCCCAATTCCGACTCCACCTTCCGCCGCAATGGCGTCGGCGTTAGCAAGGATGGCATGCTCTATGCCGTGATCTCGGACGGGCCGGTCAATTTCCACCGTTTCGCGCGGTTCTTCCGCGATGTGCTGAAGACTCCCAATGCGCTTTTCATGGATGGCAAGGTCTCAAGGCTCTATGCCCCCGCCCTCGACCGGCATGATTTCGGCTTTCCCCTGGGGCCGATGCTGGGCGTGGTCGAGTAGCGATTGACGGGCGCGCCCGGGTCCGGTAGCCCGCCGCTCTCATTGAAAGGAGCACAGATGGCACGGCGCAAGAAGGGACGCGACATTTCCGGCTGGCTGGTGGTGGACAAACCCGCAGGCCTGACCTCCACCGCGGTTGTGAACAAGCTGCGCTGGGCGCTGGAAGCCAAGAAGGCCGGCCATGCGGGCACACTCGATCCTGCCGCAACCGGTCTGCTGGCCGTGGCGCTGGGCGAGGCGACAAAAACCGTGCCCTACGTGACCGATGCGCTCAAGGCCTATGCCTTCGACATCCGCATCGGGGCCGCCACCAACACCGATGATGCCGAGGGCGAGGTGGTTGAAACCTCGGACGTGCGCCCCGACGATGAGGCGATCCGCGCCGCCCTCACCGGCTTCACCGGCGATATCATGCAGGTGCCGCCCGCCTTCTCCGCCGTCAAGATCGACGGCGAACGCGCCTATGCCAAGGCGCGGGCTGGCGAAGACGTGGAACTGGCTGCTCGGCCCTTGTTCGTGGAAAGCCTGGAGCTGACCGCCCGCCCCGATCCTGACAACGCCACCCTTGAGATGATCTGCGGCAAGGGCGGTTACGTCCGTTCCATCGCCCGTGACCTGGGGCGTGCCTTGGGCACCTGTGCC
>JAOXSD010000096.1 GCA_025800205.1 Silicimonas sp.
CGGTTGCGCACATGGGTGGCGTAGAGCCGTCCGCGCGAGGCGGCCACTTCGCACATGGGCACCAGATGTTCCGGCGCGGCGAGAATGCCGGGGAAATATTCGAGGCCGGAGGAAAAGCCGCCCGCCCCTTCCTCCATCGCCTGATCGACGAGCTTTGCCATCTGGGCGACCTCATCGGGTTCGCCCGCGCGCAGCTCATCCCCCAGAACCGCCCGGTGGATCGTGCCGTGACCGACGAAAGCCATGACATTCACGCCGAGGCTGGAGGCATCGAGCGCATCGAGATATTCGCCGAACCCCAGCCAATTTGGATGCTTCGCCTTGTCGGTGTACCACGGCGCCACATGGCGGATGTCGTGGTGGTGGCACACGGGCGCACAGGAGATGCCGCATTGGCCAATGACTTCCGTGGTCACGCCCTGATGCACCTGACTTTCCGCGCGCCCATCGGCGATCAGGGTGAAATCCGAGTGCGTGTGCATGTCGACGAACCCGGGGGCGACCACGAG
>JAOXSD010000099.1 GCA_025800205.1 Silicimonas sp.
AATCCTCTACTGCCTTGAAAACAGCGCCGAGGGCGGCGACTCGATCGTTGTTGACGGGTTCCGCGCCGCCGAAAAGCTGCGCGACCAGAACCCCGAGGGCTTTGCCCTGCTGGCAGGTTATCCGGCGCGGTTCGAATACAAGGGTGAAGACGGGGTTTGCCTGCGCTCACGCCGCCCGATGATCGAGCTGTCCCCCGATGGCGAAATCATTGGCATCCGGTTCAACAACCGCTCCTCCGCGCCCTTTGTGGATGTGCCCTTCGACAAGATGGAGGCCTATTACGCCGCCTACCGCCAATTGGGGGACATCATCGACGACCCTGCGATGGGCGTGTCGTTCAAGCTTGAACCGGGCGAGAGCTTCATCGTCGACAACACCCGCGTGCTGCACGCGCGACTTGGCTATTCGGGCGCAGGGTCGCGGTGGCTGCAGGGCTGCTACGCCGATAAGGACGGGTTGCTGTCCACTCTGGCCGCTATGGACATGGCGCAACCGGAGGCGGCGGAATGAAACCCGATTTCACGACCCTGAACCGCGACAACATCGTGGCCTTCATCGGCGATATCTT
>JAOXSD010000069.1 GCA_025800205.1 Silicimonas sp.
GCCCATTTCAGCAGCGGTTGAAAGCTCTCCGGCGACCATCAGGAACCCGGCATCGCCGGAAAAGCTGATCACCGGACGGTTTGGTTCCGCCAGTTTCAGCCCGATCGCCATTGGAACAGCGCAGCCCATGGTGCAAAGGGCCGAGGACTGGATCAGCCCGCGCGGCTCCGAACACTCCCACATCTGGCTGAGGAGGATGCGGTGCGCGCCGCTGTCCGCCGTTGCCAAAGTATTCGCGGGCAGGGCGGCGCGGGTCTCGGCGATCACACCAGCGGGACCCCAGTCTTCATCCTGCGGGAAGGCGTCCGCCAATGCGGCTTTGACCTTCGCGGGTTCTTCGGCGGGCCATGTGGCGCGGGCGGGGGTGCCTTTGGCGATGGCTTCAAGGGTCTGGCCAGTATCGGCAACAAGGTTCAGACCGGCCTGATGCATGTAGTGATCGTTGACCACGGCCGAGATGTCGATCACGCGTGTCTCCTCGGGATCCCAGATCTCGCGCCAGCCGGGGCGCATTTCGATGGGGTCATAGCCCAGGCAGAGAACCAGGTCGGCCTGTTCCACCAGCGGGACAAGATGTTTGTCGGCCAGAGGGGATAACCCGGCACCGCCCAGACACAATGGATG
>JAOXSD010000111.1 GCA_025800205.1 Silicimonas sp.
CCAACCGCTCATGCGCCGCGTGCTGGTCGACGATGACCATCCCGTCGGCGGTCTGCGCGATGATGTAATTCTCATGCACCTGCCCGCGTGCCGCCCCCAAGGGCAGGTCCTGCGGCGCAGGGTCTTCGGCGGTCACCGGGGGCGCAACCGGGGTCGGCTCAACGATACTGGCGCTATAGTCCCTCGCCAGTTCGGCAAAGCCGGGGGATTGCGCCCGATACGCGGCTTGCCGGGCCGCCTGCGACGGGCGGTCCATCTGGTAGACCCGCGCAGGGGTAGGCTGAGGCGCCTCGGGCCGCATCGCGCCCAAAGTCGCGTTGGCAACGGTCGAGGACGCCCGATGCCCGGCCTCGGCCAGCGCATGGCGCAGGGCGGATACGATCAATCCGCGCGCGACGCCGGGATCGCGGAACCGAACCTCGGATTTCGCTGGATGCACGTTCACGTCCACCAGCGTCGGATCGCAGTCGATGAACAGCGCCGCAGCCGGGTGGCGGTCGCGCCTGAGGAAGTCGAAATACGCAGCCCGAAGTGCGCCGGTGAGCATCTTGTCACGGACTGGACGGCCGTTGACGAACAGGTACTGCGCGACCGCAGCCCCGCGCGAATAGGTCGGAAGGGCAGCGTAGCCGTACAACCGGATGCCTTCGCGGGTCGCGTCAATCTGCAGGGCGTTTTCGGCGAACTCGCGTCCGATCACGCGGGCCAGACGGGCGTGGAGGGCATCGAAAAGATCGCCATTCTCGCGATCAGCGCGGAAGGTCACGCGGCCCTCTCCCCCTCCCGAAACATCGCGCAAAGTGAACGTGACGGAAGGCTCCGCCATGGCGAGGCGTTTGACCGTATCGCCAATGGCCTGCGCCTCAGCCCGGTCGGTGCGCATGAACTTGAGCCGCGCAGGCGTGGCGAAAAACAGATCGCGCAGCTCGACCACTGTGCCTGTGCGAAGGGCGGCGGGCTTCACCGCCTCCATCTTGCCGCCCGAAACCGCAATCGACGCCGCATCCGCGCCCGGAACACGGCTGGTGATCGACAAACGACCCACCGCGCCGAGCGAGGGCAAAGCCTCACCCCGAAAGCCGAATGTGTGAATGTTCAACAGATCCGACCCGTCGATTTTCGAGGTCGCATGACGCGACAAGGCCAGCGGCAGATCCTCGGGCGCGATACCACAGCCATCATCGGTGACACGAATCAATGTCTTGCCCCCATCCGCGATATCTATGGCGATACGGGTGGCTCCGGCGTCGATGGCATTCTCGACCAGTTCCTTAACGGCTGAGGCCGGACGTTCGACCACTTCTCCCGCCGCGATGCGGTTGATCGCAGCATCGTCGAGCTGCCGGATAACGGGTCGTGTTTCGCTGATATTGGGGGTCGTCTGCGCCATACTACCAGACCTAGCACATCACGGCCCGATTCTGCCACCGGATTGAACCGCAAAATCAGTCGATCTTTCAGAGACAGAAGAGAGGGGGGCCGGGCAGTGTTCGGGGGCTGGCTGTGTCGCCCTCACCGAACCCTGCCCGGACTTACCGAAGTGAGTGGTAGGTGTTAACCGGTAATGCACCTGACCTAACACGCAATTCGTTAAAATGCGTACCAAGAGTCATCTTTCGAGTCTCTGGGCAGAGTTCAGCCGATAACCTATGGGAACCGGCGGCGGGAAAACGCCGCTTCACGCAGGTTTGTTCGCTCCGATACGTGTGCGGCAGGGACCGAAAAGGGCGGTCAGGGCCAGAATCACGCCGGACATGGTGGCGATCATCCCGGCCGCGCTGACGGCGTCCGCCGCGCCCAGCCAAAGCGGGCCATACCCGGCCAGCACATAGCCCGACACGGCTGAGAGGATGGCGAAACCCACGCTCCAGGCGATTTGCGTCTCCAGCCGGTTGGTCATCATGCGCGCCGCAGCCGGGGGACAAATGAACATGGCGATCACAATGATCGAGCCGACCGCATCAAAGGCGGCAACGGCGGCAATCGCGGCGACAATGACCAACGCCAGCCCAAGCGCCCCGGTGCGGATACCCATGGTGCGCGCAAACCCCTCATCAAAGGTCGAGATTTTCAGCGGCCGCCAGAAAAGCCATGTAAACAGCAGAACACCCAGCATCGTCACCGCAATCCGAGGCAGTTCAGGCGGCAGTCCGGCCAAGGCCTGCAAGTCCCAAAGCGAGGACCAGCCCGTCGCATCCAGCCAGATAAGGCTTTCCAGATTTCCATAAAGCGCATGTTCCACATCCAGATGTACGGTTGAGGTATCCGTCTGCTCCAACAGCAGCACACCTGCCGCAAACATGGTGGTAAACACCACGCCCATCGCCGCACCCGGTTCGATCTGACCCAGCCTCCGGATCGCCTCGATCAGAACAACGGCCACGATCGCCGCTCCCGCCGCACCCAGCATCATGGGCCAGGTTGAGATCGCTCCGGTCAGCAGAAAGGCCAC
>JAOXSD010000124.1 GCA_025800205.1 Silicimonas sp.
CATTGATCTCCCAGGGATGGGGGTCGCCTGTGTCCGGCGCATCATCGGTGCGTTCGGCGGAATAGGCGAGTATTTCCTGCATGTCGCGCCAGCCGAGATCCGGGTTGGCATCGAGCATCAGCGCGGCCACACCGCCGGCGATCCCGTAGGCACCGAGACCCGAGATGTCCTGCCAGTAATTCGCCGCATCGATCACCTCGCCCCGCTGCGCCTCGACAATCATTTCCCAGGAGCCGAGAAAGCTGCCCTCCGGGTTCTGTCCCAGATTGCCGCGCGGGTCAGGACCGATGGTGGGCGAGACGTCGTCGAAGGAGGCATTGACCGAGGTGTCGGTGAAGATCGGCACCGAAACCAGCATCATGTCGCCATCGACCGTGCTGATGGTGCGTTTGCCATAGGCGGACAGCGCGCCCACGGTTATCACCTCGCGCTGGTTGTTGAGCGCGAAATCACTGACGAAGTCGCCGGCGGCGAAATCCGCTCCCAGAAGGCCATAGGTGGTGTCGCCCTGGGGCGCGTTGGATATGGCGATCATGCCCTTGCCGCCGCGCCCGGCGGCGATGGTCGCGCCCGAGACACTTGCGGGATCGTCGCGGTCATCGGGGTTGATCAGCAAGAGCACATCCGCCTCCGCCGGAACATTGCCCAGATAGGAGCGGAATCCGGCATCCGGGGCGACTCCGACCATCCCCTGGCCATCATCATCCGCGGCGGCCAGCCCGGCGAGGAAGGAGCCAAGCGACGCCTCATAGGAGAACGCGTCCAGATCGTCGAGCGGATCGTAGTCATCGAGGCTTGATGTGTCGTAATTGGCGATCAGATCGGGATGCAGCCGGTCCATCGGCCCGGGAATGGCGATCAGCACGTCATTGCCGCGATACTCATCCCAGACTGGTTCGATACGCAGCATCGGGCTGGTGGCGTTCAGCGGTTGCGAGCCGGTTTCGGCAAGCCCTGACAGATAGCTTTGAAATGGAAAAAGAGAATCCTGGAAGTACATGACACAGCCCCGCGTTGTGACGTCGCGACTCCCAGTGGGAGGACGGTATCACAGTCGAGGTCCTTGTCCAGCGGAAGCTCAGGTGACGAAAAGGAAATCCCCGTCGTCAAGATCGGCGATGAGCACATTGGCCAGGGTGATGGTGTTGGCGCCGTCGGTGATCACCGCATCAATGCCCGACTGGCTGAGGTGGTTTGCCGAAAGATCGGCGAAATCGGTGATCGCGGTGACCAGGCTGAGGTCGATCCTTTCGGAGGGGTCCAGTGCGTTGAAATCCCCGATGACATCCTGGCCGAACCCGTCGGCAAAAAGGAAAAGGTCGGCTCCGCCGTTGCCGTTGAGCGTGTCGTCGCCCGCACCCCCCGTGAGCCGGTCGAACCCCGCTCCTCCGCCCAGGCGGTCATTGCCATTTCCGCCGAACAATCGGTCCTGCCCCAGGCCGCCTTGCAACAGATCGAACCCGTCGCGGCCGTAAATCACATCTTCGCTGTCCTCGCCAAAAAGAAGGTCGGACCCCTGTGCGCCCTGCAATGTATCCGATGCGGCGCCGCCATAAAGCGTGTCGGCCCCCTCGCCGCCCAGAAGGCTGTCTTCGCCGCCGCCACCGATCAACGTGTCGTCGCCGCTGCCGCCTGCCAGGACATCGCTGCTTTCGCCCCCGTCGAGGAAATCCCTTCCGGCTTCGCCATAAAGCGTGTCACGGCCTGTGCCGCCCAGAAGCGTGTCGTCGAAGACACCGTTGCCGCCATGGAGCCGGTCCGCTTCGGATCCGCCATCGAGAAGGTCCGCCCCGGTGCCACCCTGCAGCCAGTCGGCCCCGGTGCCGCCCTGCAATGTGTCGCGTCCCGTGCCGCCGACCAGCAGGTCGTTCTGGGTGTCGCCCATCAGGGAATCGTTGCCGTCTCCCCCGAACAGCGTGTCGTCGGCCAAACCGCCGCTCAGCGTGTCGGATCCGGTTCCGCCGTCGAGCCGGTCGCTCTGGCCATTTCCCGAGAGCAGATCATTGCCCGCGCTCCCGTTGAGCTGATCGGTTCCGTGGTTCCCCTGAAGCGTATCGTCGCCCGGCCCACCGCTGGCACTGTCATTGCCGAAGCCGCCGATCAGGCTGTCGGCGCCGGGCCCTCCGAACAGCCGGTCGTTGCCATAGAACCCGTCCAGCGTGTCATCACCCGTGCCGCCGAGCAGCAGATCGAACCCCAGGCCACCGTCGAGCAGATCATCGCCGGCTTCGCCGAAAAGCGCGTCGGACCCGTCGGCTCCGATCAACTGGTCGTCCTCGGTGCCGCCGTAGAGCCTGTCATTACCAATGCCACCTGCGACGGTGTCGTTGCCCGCGCCGCCGATCAGCAGGTCGCCCGCCGCATTCCCTGCGATGCTGTCATTGCCGGACCCGCCGTCAAAGCCGTCGGGCGCCGAGGTGCCCGTGAACAGGTCGTCCTCGGTCCGGATCGCGTTGGGCAGGCTGGTGAAGGGGATGTCGGTCTCGGCCGGGAGGCTGACCGGCGGCGCCGTGATCGACGTGATGCTGGCAAGCCAGTCTTCGAACTCCTCGTCGGTGGTGGGGGCGACCGGATCGCCATCGAGGACATAGTAGCTGGTCGTGGAGATGCCGATGAAATCGAACAACTCGTAATGTCGCAGGATCAGGCTGCTGCGCGCCGCGCCGCCATCGTCCCAGTTGAACAGGCCGATCCCGATGGTTTCGCTTTCATTGGAAGGGTCGGGTTCGCTGGGAAAGAAGAAGGGCGGCAGAACATCGTTCAAGGTGAGGGTCACGATGGTCAGGCCGGATGAGGCCACACGGTCGATGCTGTACCGGAATGTTTCGGGCTGGGCGGCATCGAACGTGGCGCGTGCCGTCTTGCTGGTCACGGTGCCGAAAGAGCCGTTGAAACTACTTGCAAATCCCTCGATCGTATAGGTGGTCATATCGTCCCCATCCGGTTGATAATATAACAATGTCTTGGTGAGAATATGGGCCTGTTCCGGATTGCGGCCGGCCCGTGTCATGCGCCGCCACGGTGCATGAAATGAAACGGCCGACCCGGAATTGGTCGGCCGCGGGGACCTCTACGATCGCTCCACCCGAAATGGGGCGGTGCGACCGCAGCGGCAGGCTTTTTGAAAACGCCGGAAGGCGCTGGTCAGGCAAAGTCAAAATTGAAATCCCCCGCGTCGAGATCGGTGATCAGCACATTGTTGATCGTGATCGTGTTGGCGCCGTCGGTGATCACCGCATTCGCGCCCACCTGGCTCAGGTGATTGGCGGTCAGGTCGGCAAAATCGATGATCGCGGTCACCATGGCCAGATCGATCTCTTCGGCGCCCGAGAACTCATCGAAATCGGTGATCACATCCTGACCGAAGCCGTCGGCAAAGACGAAGATGTCCGCGCCCGCTTCACCCGCCAAGAGGTCGTCGCCCGCGCCGCCGATCAGCGTGTCGGAGGAAGCGCCATTGCCGCCGTAGAGGGAGTCGTTGCCCGCACCGCCATCCAGCGTGTCCTCGCCCAGATTGCCCTCCAGCCGATCATTGCCATTGCCACCCGACATGGAATC
>JAOXSD010000125.1 GCA_025800205.1 Silicimonas sp.
GCGCAGACGCTCGAAGACATTCTGGCCCGCCAGCGCGGCGAAGCTGTCGACAATGGCTTCCGAAGCGACAACACCGGCGATCCGAATTCCGCCGCTGGCATGGCAGCCCAATTGGGCACGCTGGGCGGCGCCTCCGATCCGGAGCTGTGGCGCGCGCTCAGGTTCAACAAGGCCGACATCACCGTCTCGGCAGGTGGCGATGTGGCCAAGGTGCTCGTGCAGGACGGCGGCATGGCCTGGTACGAATTCCGCAAGGGGCCGCTTTCGACCTATGGGGGCGGGCTCCTGCTGGGCACCCTTGCCGCGCTCATTCTGTTCTACCTGCTGCGCGGTCGGATCAAGCTCGACGAACCCGCCACCGGGCGCACGGTCACCCGGTTCAAATTCATCGAACGGCTGGCCCATTGGACCATGGCCGGGTCGTTCATCCTGCTGGGCTTTACCGGGCTTTTCGTGAAATACGGCCGTGAGTATATCGCGCCGTTCCTCGGCAAGGATTTCAACGCGACCCTGCTTCTGGGCTCGAAATTCATCCACAACAACGTGGCCTGGGCTTTCATGATCTCGCTCGCGGTGATCTTCGTGATGTGGGTCTGGCACAATATCCCGAACCGCACCGACATCACCTGGTTTGCGCAAGCGGGCGGCATCATCGGCTCGAAACACCCGCCGGCCAAGAAATTCAACGGTGGGCAGAAGATCATTTTCTGGTCCTGCATCCTTCTGGGCGGCTCGATCTCGCTCTCGGGCCTGTCGCTCCTGTTCCCCTTCGAATTGCCGCTCTTCGCCAAGACCTTTGCGGTGCTCAATGACCTCGGTATACCCGGCCTTCTGGGCATGGCGGATCTGCCCACGGTGCTGGCCCCCCAGGAAGAAATGCAACTGGCCCAAGCCTGGCACGCCATCGTCAGCTTTGTACTGATGGCGATCATCATCGCCCATATCTATATCGGCTCGGTCGGTATGGAGGGCGCGTTCGACGCCATGGGCACCGGCGAGGTGGACGAGGCCTGGGCCCATCAGCACCATTCTATCTGGCTGGATGAGGTGAAGGCGAAAGAGGCGTCAGGGCAGGCGACCCCGGCGGAGTAACCATGCGCCTTTTCCTGGCTCTGCTGCTTATGGGGCTGCCCGCTGCGGCCCAGGACTTCACCACGCTGAAGGGCCATGGCGGGCCGATCATGGGGCTTTCCATGGGCGTCGACGGGCGGCTGGCCAGTGCCAGTTTCGACAATTCTGTGGGGCTCTGGGACGGCGCGAGACCTCAATGGATCGAAGGCCATGAGGCGGCCGTGGTTGCGGTAGAGACAGGCCTGGCACCCGCCGTGCTGTCAGGGGGCGACGATTTCCGGGTGCTCTTCTGGCAACCGGGCGCTGACGCCGCCGTCGAAGTCACCCGTCATCAGGGCAAGGTGGCCGATTTGGCCCTGTCGCCCGGTGGCGAGGTGATCGCCAGTGCCGGCTGGGATGGGGCGATCCGGCTCTCCCGTCAGACCGGGGACGGCTACACCAGCACCGAATTGACCGGCCACCGCTCGAACGTGACCGATGTGGGGTTCGCCCCCGACGGCACGCTCTATTCCGCCTCCTCTGACGGCACGCTGCGGGTCTGGGAAGGCGCTGATCTGCGCCCGAGGATCCTGGTCAAGCACGGCTTTGGCATCAACGAGATGGTGGTGACCGAGGGCTGGATCGCCTATGGCGCCGTTGATGGCGGCACGCGGGTGGTCGAGCGCGCAACCGGCCGCCAGATCGCCGATTTCACCCTCGACCGCCGCCCGATCCTGGCCCTTGCCCATCATCCGGAAACCCAGCAGATCGCGGTCGGCGACGGCCATGGCTATATCATGATGATCGACACCGCCCGCTGGGCCATTACCCGCGATTTTCGCGCCGCGCGGCACGGGCCGGTCTGGGCGCTGGCCTTTTCGCCCGATGGCGAGACGATCTATGCAGGCGGGCTGGATGACGCGATCTATGCCTGGCCCGTGGCGCTTTTGGACGCCTTCGAGCCGGGCATCGATGGCGAACGCAGTTTCCTGCGCGACGCGGCCACCATGTCCAATGGCGAGCGGCAGTTCATGCGCAAATGCTCGATCTGCCACGCGCTTGAGGCGGGGCCGTCGCGCAAGGCCGGTCCAACGCTCCATGGGGTCTTCGGACGCCGGGCCGGGCAGGTGGCGGGCTACAGCTATTCCGACACGCTGACCGGGTCCGAGATCGTTTGGGACGGTGACACGATCAATGCGCTGTTCGACGAAGGCCCGGATCATTATATACCGGGCTCGAAAATGCCGATGCAGGTGATTGCAGGTGCGGGCGACCGGGCCGATCTGATCGCCTTTCTGAAACAGGCCACGGCCGAGGAGTGACACCATGAAAGCTATGTATGCAGGGTTCGCCGCCATTGTCGTGATTTCGCTCGTGGCCTGGTACGGTTTGGGGCAGGCGGGCTTCTCCTCCGAGGACCGGCATTCGGGCAACAATGTGCGGCTGAGCGACAGCTAGGGACCCATCTGACCGCGAGGGCGGATTTTCCTTTTCGTCGGCGCGCCGATTGCGTAGAAACGCGCGAGTCGGGGCGTGGCGCAGTCTGGTAGCGCACCTGTTTTGGGTACAGGGGGTCGTAAGTTCGAATCTTGCCGCCCCGACCATTTTTCGAAAAGCATCCCGGGCCCTGCGGGGCCAATTTCCTGTCCATATCTTGTGGCAGGGGTGCATCAGTGGTCCCTGAACACTAGATGTTGTGTGGGCCGGGATTGCATAAATTCCCGGCAATCGGCGGAAACCTGCAGCCTTGGCCGCGCGATCTGTGCAAATCCGCGCGATAACTCCGGTCACCGGGCCGGGCAGGGACTTCGCCCATCGGCGCAGGAAAAAGCGCTAAGTGTCTGATCCCTTGGCGGTGTTTCGAAAGGTCAAGAAAGGTTAACGTTTTTCCACAGCGGGCCTAGGTGATTCCGACCAATGGTCAACCGAATTTTGTCCAAAATTCCCCGTTGACGAATCCGTGACAAATGCCGCAACTTGTGCAGGCTGATCGGGTAGCCACTAGATATTGTGGTGATTGGCAGGGGCTAAAACACCAAGAATCCATGGCGTCCGCGGGGGCGCCGAGGCGCAGCGTCGGCAAAGTGGCTTGCCGCGTGTCCTCCCCTGTTTGCCGGTCACAGCGGAAGCCGGCCCGAATTTTCGGGTCTACCAGAACGGACCGATCCGACCCTGATGCAAGCGGGGCGGGTCCAACAAACGGAAAACGGGGCAGACATGAAAATCGACCGCATCTTTACCGAGGCAGGAAAAGACGCTTACGCATCCATTGAGTTCACCTCCACATCTTCCGAGATCCGCAACCCGGACGGGACGATCGTGTTCAAGCTTGATGCCGTGCAGGTGCCGTCGGAATGGAGCCAGGTGGCCTCCGACGTGATCGCGCAGAAATATTTTCGCAAGGCCGGTGTGCCCGCGCGTCTGAAACGCGTGCGCGAAAAGAACGTGCCGTCCTTCCTGTGGCGTTCGGTGGCCGACGAGAAAGCACTTGAAGA
This sequence comes from Silicimonas sp., assembly GCA_025800205.1. Lineage (GTDB taxonomy): Bacteria > Pseudomonadota > Alphaproteobacteria > Rhodobacterales > Rhodobacteraceae > CALKXV01. The sequence goes on from JAOXSD010000125.1 coordinate 3,546, forward strand.
CCTGCCCGAAGACGACCGCTACGGCGGCGAAACCCAGGCCACCCAGGTCTTTGACCGGCTGGCCGGCGCCTGGTGCTACTGGGGCTGGAAGGGCGGTTACTTCACCTCCGAAGACGACGCCCGCGCCTATTTCGACGAAATGCGCTACATGCTGGCAACCCAGCGCGCCGCCCCGAACTCGCCGCAGTGGTTCAACACCGGTCTGCACTGGGCTTACGGGATCGACGGGCCCAGCCAGGGCCACCATTACGTGGATTTTAAGACGGGCAAGCTGACCAAATCCGACAGCGCCTATGAACATCCCCAGCCGCACGCCTGTTTCATCCAGTCCTGCTCGGATGATCTGGTGAATGACGGCGGCATCATGGATCTCTGGGTCCGCGAGGCGCGTCTGTTCAAATACGGCTCGGGGACGGGCACCAATTTCAGCCACCTGCGCGGCGAGGGCGAACCCCTGTCGGGCGGCGGCAAATCTTCCGGTCTGATGGGTTTCCTGAAGATCGGCGATCGCGCGGCCGGAGCGATCAAATCGGGCGGGACAACCCGTCGAGCAGCCAAGATGGTGATCGTTGACGCCGATCATCCTGACATCGAGGACTTCATCAACTGGAAAGTGCTCGAGGAGCAGAAAGTTGCGTCGATCGTCGCCGGCTCGAAGATGCACGAGCGCGAGCTCAACGGCATTTTCGCGGCGATCAAAACTTGGGATGGGGAAGAAGAGGCTGCCTTCGACCCTGCCCAAAACGCCGCGCTGAAAGAGGCGGTGCGCTCGGCCAAACGGTCGGCGATCCCGGAAACCTATGTCAAACGGGTGCTCGATTACGCGCGGCAAGGCTATGACAGCATCGAGTTCCCAACCTATGACACCGATTGGGATTCCGAGGCCTATTCCAGCGTGTCGGGCCAGAACTCTAACAACTCGATCCGCGTCACGGATGCCTTCCTGCAGGCGATCAAGGACGATGCCGATTGGGAACTGATCAACCGCACCAATGGCAAGATCGCCAAAACCGTGAAGGCGCGCGATCTTTGGGAACAGGTGGGGCACGCCGCCTGGGCCTGTGCCGACCCGGGCATCCAGTATCACGACACGGTCAACGCCTGGCACACCTGCCCGGAAGATGGGCCGATCCGCGGTTCGAACCCCTGTTCGGAATACATGTTCCTCGATGACACCGCCTGCAACCTCGCCTCGATGAACCTCCTGACCTTCTATAAGGACGGGGAATTCCAGGCGCAGGATTACATGCACGCGACCCGGCTCTGGACCCTGACGCTGGAAATCTCGGTGACCATGGCGCAGTTCCCGTCAAAGGAAATCGCGCAGCTCTCCTACGATTTCCGCACCCTCGGCCTGGGCTATGCCAATATCGGCGGTCTGTTGATGAATATGGGCCTCGGCTATGACAGCGACGAGGGCCGCGCCCTGGGCGGTGCCCTGACCGCGATCATGACCGGCGTTGCCTATGCCACCTCGGCCGAGATCGCCAAGGAGTTGGGGCCGTTTGCGGGCTATGAGCGGAACGCGGAGCACATGCTGCGCGTCATCCGCAACCACCGTCGCGCGGCCCATGGCAAGACCGATGGCTATGAGGCGATGAACGTCGCCCCGGTCGCGCTCGACCACAAGAACTGCCCGGACAAGACGCTGATTTCGCTTGCGAAAAAATCCTGGGACGAGGCGCTGAAACTGGGCGAAAAGCACGGCTACCGCAATGCGCAGGCCACCGTGATCGCGCCCACCGGCACCATCGGTCTGGTGATGGATTGCGACACCACTGGGATCGAACCGGATTTCGCGCTGGTGAAGTTCAAGAAGCTCGCGGGTGGCGGTTACTTCAAGATCATCAACCGCTCGGTGCCCTCGGCCCTTGAAACCCTCGGCTATGGTTCGGCCCAGATCGAGGAAATCGTGTCCTATGCCGTCGGCCACGGCACCATCGGCAATGCGCCGGGCATCAACCACACCTCGCTCATTGGTCACGGCTTTGGTCAGGCGGAACTGGACAAGATCGAAGCCGCGCTTCCTTCGGCCTTCGATATCCGCTTTGTCTTCAACCAGTGGACGCTGGGCGAGGAGTTCTGCACCAAGGTTCTGGGCATTCCGGCGGCCAAGCTGAATGACCCGAGCTTTGATCTGCTGCGTCATCTGGGCTATTCCAAGGCCGAGATCGACGCCGCAAATGACCATGTCTGCGGGACCATGACGCTGGAAGGTGCGCCGCACCTGTCGCCCGAGCATTACCACGTGTTCGACTGCGCCAACCCCTGCGGCAAGAAGGGCAAGCGCTTCCTGTCGGTGGACAGCCACATCACCATGATGGCGGCGGCGCAGAGCTTTATCTCTGGGGCGATCTCCAAGACGAT
>JAOXSD010000136.1 GCA_025800205.1 Silicimonas sp.
GACGGCTCCCTCGATGTGCTCGCCACAGCCCCCCTGCCGCTCGAAGCCCTCGTCATGGGCAAGACCATCGCCCATTGGCTCACCACCGGCCTGCCGCTGACCCTCGCCGCCCCCCTCCTGGCGATCTTCCTCAACCTGCCCGCGCAGGCACTCCCCACGCTGATCCTGTCCCTCGCCCTGGGCACGCCCGCGCTTTCCACCATCGGTGCTTTCGGCGCCGCCCTGACCGTCGGCCTCAAACGCGGTGGCCTGCTGCTGTCGCTCCTCGTTCTGCCGCTCTATGTGCCCACGCTGATCTTCGGCGCCGACGCCACCCGCCGCGCCGCCCTCGGCCAAAGCGCCGACACCCCCCTGATGCTGGTGGCCGCGATCACGCTTGGCAGCCTCGCCCTGCTGCCCTTCGCCTCCGCAGCCGTCCTGCGGATCAACCTCCGCTGACCCCTTCTTCCTGTTGAAAATACCTCGGGGGAGCGCGTCAGCGCGGGGGCAGAGCCCCAAAGAAAAAGGCGCGGGCCGAAGCCCGCGCCTTCCCGAATTCAAAGCCGATCAAATCAGCCGCGGGCGTTGCCCACCATCTTCCAGATCGCAGGCACAGCCAGAGCGGCCAGCACCAGCTTCAGCGCATCCCCGATCAGGAAGGGCGTCAGACCCCAGGCAAGGATCGGCTGATCCCAGCCGTAAAGCTGACCCAGCCACAAAAGACCCGGTACATAGATGATCGCGTTGCCAATCAGCAGCGCCAGCGCCATCTTGCCAAAGCTCCGGTCCCAGCCCTGACGGGCAAACCACCCCAGCGCCATGGCGGCCAGCGCATAGCCCACCAGATAACCGCCGGTGCCGCCCATCATGTAAGTCAGGCCGAACTTCTCGGCCGACGAGCCTGCAAAGACGTCAAAGCCCAAAGCACCCACCACCAGATAGGCGGCAATCGTGGCCAGACCCAGACGCGGACCATAGGCGGTGCCGATGGTGAGAACGGCAAAGGTGCCCAGGGTGATCGGCACGGGCCACATGGGGATCTTGATCTTGGCGGCCACGGCCAGAGCCAGAACGCCCGCGATCACCAGAACGGCGCGCTTGAGCCAGACCTGGCTGCCTTCGCCGGCCCAGAAGGTTTCGGTCAGCACGGGTCGTGCGGAAAGTGTCGACATGGAAAGCCCCTTATTGACTGTTTGACTGCGGTTACCATGGGGGGCAGGGCGCATGCAATGGATCAGTGCTGCACCAATTGACCATGCGTCAATCGCCCGCGCGCCGGTATTCCGACCGCATCACATAGTCCTTGCGCGGCCCCGTCACCCGCCAAACCGCCCGCCAGACCGGCCAGGCGGCAAAATCATAGGCCACCTCGTAATGATCCGGGTCGCAAAGATGCACCGCCGTCGGCGCAGGCTCCCTCAAGGCCACCGCATGAAACGCCCGCCCATCGGCAAAACACACCTCAAGACAGCCGTCTTCCTCGGCCCAGAGCGTGCGCTGCTCGGCCTCGAAAGACTGCCCGCCCACAGACAACTGCCCGCGCTCGGTCAGAACCAGCCCACCGTTCGTGCGCGCAAACACCGCCCGGCCCGCAAACCGATCCTCGCGCCCGTCGCCGTGCCGGATCACCCGCGACAGATCCCACTCGCCCTCCAGATCCCAGAGGCACGCCAATCCGCAAACGCGGCGTTCCAACGCATCCGACATGGCCCCTCCTTGTCCCTCGCGCCTTCATTGTCTACACGCTCGGCAATCCCAAGCGAAAGGTCCAGACATGATCCCCAGATATGCCCGTCCCGACATGGTTGCCATCTGGTCGCCCGAGACGAAATTCCGCATCTGGTACGAGATCGAAGCCCATGCCTGCGACGCCATGGCCGATCTGGGCGTGATCCCGCGCGAAAACGCGGACGCGGTCTGGAAAGCCAAGGATGTGGAATTCGACGTCGCCCGGATCGACGAGATCGAAGCGGTCACCAAACACGACGTCATCGCCTTCCTGACCCATCTGGCCGAGATCATCGGCAATGAAGAGGCCCGTTTCGTCCATCAGGGCATGACCAGCTCGGACGTGCTCGACACCACGCTCAACGTACAGCTTGTGCGCGCCGCCGACATCCTGATCACGGATATGGAGGCGCTGCTCGCGGCCCTCAAGCGCCGCGCCGAAGAACACAAGATGGACGTGCGCATCGGCCGCTCCCACGGCATCCATGCCGAACCCGTCACCATGGGCCTGACCTTCGCGCGCTTCTATGCCGAAATGGATCGCGGCCTGGCCCGCCTCAGAAACGCCCGCGCGGAAATCGCCACCGGCGCCATCTCCGGCGCGGTCGGCACCTTCGCCAATATCGACCCGGCGGTCGAAGCCCATGTCTGTGCCAAGCTCGGCCTCAGCCCCGAACCGGTCAGCACCCAGGTCATCCCCCGCGACCGCCACGCCATGTTCTTTGCCACGCTTGGCGTGATCGCCTCGTCGATCGAGAACATCGCGACTGAGATCCGCCACATGCAGCGCACCGAAGTCCTTGAAGCCGAAGAGTTCTTCTCGAAAGGCCAGAAAGGCTCCTCGGCCATGCCGCACAAGCGCAACCCGGTGCTGACCGAGAACCTCACGGGTCTTGCCCGCCTCGTCCGCTCTGCCGTCACGCCGGCGCTGGAAAACGTGGCCCTTTGGCATGAACGGGACATCTCGCATTCTTCCGTCGAACGCGGCATCGGCCCCGACGCCACGATCCATCTCGACTTCGCGCTGGCGCGCCTGACCGGCGTGATCGACAAGCTGGTGGTCTATCCCGACAACATGATGAAGAACCTCAACCAGTTCCGGGGCCTCGTCCATTCCCAGCGGGTGCTGCTGGCCCTGACCCAGAAGGGTGTGAGCCGCGAGGATTCCTATCGTCTGGTGCAACGGAACGCGATGAAGGTCTGGGAAGAGGGTAAGGACTTCCTCACCGAGTTGAAAGCCGACGAAGAGGTCCGCGCCGCCCTGACCGAGGCCGAATTGGAAGAAAAATTCGACCTCGCCTATCACACCAAACATGTGGACACGATCTTCGCCCGCGTCTTTGGCAGCTAAACCCGTCTCCCGGGGGGCGTCGCCCCCTTTCACCCTTTCGCCAAATACGCCCGCCGGAGGCCCGCTCACGATTTCGTGAGCGGACAGGCCGCGTGCCCGTGCTACCGTTTCACCACCAAGGCTGAAATGGAGAACCCCATGAAGACCAAGACCCTTCTTGCAACCCTCGTGCTGTCCCTCGCACCCGGGCTTGCCCTTGCCATGGGCTGCAGCGATCACATCAAGGAAGAGATCACCATGTCCTGCCCGGAAGGGCAAAGCCTTGACGTGAAGACCAACACCTGCATCACGCCCACCGGCTGATCATGGCTAACAGACTGTAAACAGGGCGGCTTTCGGGCCGCTCTTTTTTGTTTTGGCCACAGTTTGTAGAGGGATTTTTTACCCTGAGCAGGCAAAACCGGGGGGAACAAACCTTGGTGACCATGCCTGTCGATATGAATCTTGCGGAACTGCCGGGCGACATGCCCATGATGGACAACCCGGCGGCGCGACTGAACTCGCGCGAAAAGGCGGCGATCGTCGTTCGTCTTCTTCTGACCTATGGCGCGGTGCCCGCGCTCACGGAATTGTCCGAAACCAAACAGACCGAACTTGCGGTGCAGCTGGCCAAGATGACGCCGGTGGACCAGGACACGGTCGCGGCAGTGGCGACGGAATTTGCCGATGAAATCGAACGGATCGGCCTGTCGTTCCCCACCGGGCTCGATGGCGCGCTCGGCATGCTCGACGGGGTGATCTCGGAAGGCGCTACCGCACGGCTGCAGCAGATGAACCCTTCGGGCTATCGCGGCAATCCCTGGGACACGGTTTCGGCCGCCGAATCCAGCCGCCTGCTGCCCTATCTGGAAAGCGAAAGCGTGGAGGTGGCCGCCGTTATCCTTTCCAAGCTCGACGTGGGCAAGGCGGCTGAAATCCTTGGTAAACTGCCAGGCGAACGCAGCCGACGGATCACCTATGCGATCTCCCAGACCGGTCAGGTCTCGCCCGGCGTGGTCCAGCGCATCGGCATTTCGCTCTCCGAGGAACTGGAACGCCGTCCGGTCACCGCCTTCGACGACGGGCCGGTGAAACGGGTCGGCAATATTCTCAACTACACCCAAAGCTCGATCCGTGACGAGGTGCTCAGCGGGCTGGATGAAGATGACAAGGAATTCGCCGACGACGTGCGCGCTGCGATCTTCACCTTTGCCAATATCGCCGAACGGATCTCGCCGCGCGACATTCCCCGGGTGCAGCGCGATCTCGACCTGGACGATCTCGCCACCATCACGGCAGGCGCCAAGGGCAACGACGAGGCGTCGATCAACTTCATCCTCGAGAACATCTCCAAACGGATGGCCGAGGGGATTCGCGACGATTCCAAGGAAAAGAAAGATCTCGCGCCGGAGGATGTGGAAGATGCGATGCTGCGCGTGGTCTCCAAGATCCGCGAGTTGGAGGCGCAGGGCGAAATCTTCTTCGTCACCAACGACTGAGCCGCGCAGCCGTTGCAAATCCGGCCCGCGCCCGCCATGTAGCCCGGACAGATCGGGAACCGGCAGGCGATGGCGATGGACGAGACGGCAAAAGGCAGGGATCGGGTGCAGAACGCCCTGGCGCGCGCCATACTCGGCGCCGCTCTGGCGCTGCCCTACCGCTGGCGCGTGCCCTTCGCGGGCTGGATCGTCGCGCGGCTCGTCGCGCCGATTGCGGGCTGGAACCGGCGCGTGGCCGACAACCTCTCGCTCGCCCTGCCGGATCTCAGCGCGGCAGAGCGTCGCCGCATCATCCGTGCGGTGCCCGACAATTTCGGCCGCACCCTGATCGAGATCTACTCGGGCGAGGCCTTCCTCACCCGCGCTCAGGCCGCGACGATCGAAGGTGCCGGCATGGCGGCCCTGACCGAGGCGCGCGCCGCAGGCCGCCCGATCATCCTGCTGACCGCCCATTTCGGCAATTACGACGCGGTGCGCGGCAAGTTCGCGCGCGAAGGCTTTCCCATGGGCGCGCTCTACCGCCCCATGCGCAACGCCGCCTTCAATGCCCATTACGTCCGCGCCATCTCGGGCATTGCTGCCCCGGTCTTCCCCTCGGATGCCCGTGGCATCCTCGGCCTGATCAAACATCTGAAGGGGGGCGGGGTGATCGGCATCGTCGGCGATGTGGCCCATTCCGGCGCCCCGGTGCTGCAGTTCTTCGACCAGCCCGCCCATACACCCCTGTCCTCGGCCGAATGGGCGTTGAAATATGAAGCACTTCTGGTGCCGGTCTTCGGGATCCGCGAGCCGGACGGGCTCAACTTCCGCCTGCGGGTCGAGGCACCCATTCCACACAGTGACGCCGCCACCATGATGCAGGTCTATAATGACGCGGTGGAAGCCATGGCGCGGGCGCATCCCGACCAGTGGTTCTGGATCCACAAACGCTGGAAAATGCCGGGCTGAGCGGATCGCGCCTGTTGATTTGGCGCGCAGTCCATTCCGAAAATCGGTGCACCGTTAGCGCAGCATGGCGGCGCCAAGGATCGGACCGGCCCCCTTGGCCTGCACAAGCACCACCACAGGCACGCCGGGGGCGACCTTGGCCTTCACCCGGTAAGCACCGCGCCCGTCCCAATTGCCCACCACCCGGTGGCTCTGGACGATGTTGTGATAGGCCAGTTTGCGCCCGGCATTCTCGCCCCGGCGCACATCAACGGTCGATTTCGGCAGGAAGGTGACAAGCTGCACAACAGCGCCGCCGCGCAGCGATTTCATCGCCTGGGCCTCGATCAGCAGCTGGCCGCCCGAGCGTTTCGCCCGCACCTGCACCGGCGCGTTGCCCCGGGCGTGCTTGCGGATCAGTTCGGAGATCTTCATCGGTTTCGAGCCGATCACGTGATCCTTGCCGCCGATGATCATCTGCGGCGTGTAGATCGACCGCTCGCCCTTGGCACGCGCATAGGCGCGCTGGCGCTGGGTGTTGGCGGGATCGGCAAACTTGTCCTTCCAGCCCAGGTAATCCCAGTAATCCACATGATAGCCCAGGGCGATCACGTCATCACGTTCGGCCAATTGCCCGAGGATCCGGTCCGCGGGCGGGCAGGAGGAACATCCCTGCGAGGTGAACAACTCCACCACCACCGGCTGATCGGCCATCGCCGTCCCGGTCACTGCGAGCCAAAGCGCGGTCGCGAATTGTGCCAAACGTGTCATGTTATGCGTCATCCTAGCTACAGGAACCCTGAGTACCCGCTTGCGCGGATTCACGCCAATCAAGGTTTTGCGAGAGTGCGTTACAATGGCGCCCGTGACCAATTTCCCATGGTTTTCGGCCCGTTATGGTTGAATATCGCCCGATCATGGCCATCTCCACACCAGTCCGGCCAACTTTGGACCCAAGGGAAGCCGGACCCATTCGCCCGATTCCCTTTGCCCCAAGCGGAGCCCAGCCATGCCCATCAATGTCGGACACGACAGCGCCAACACCCGCAAGACCCTGACCATCGGCGACAAAAGTCTCGATTATTTCTCGATCCCCGCCGCCCAGGCCGCCGGTCTCGGCAATTTCGACCGCCTGCCGGCCGCGCTCAAGGTGGTGCTGGAAAACATGCTCCGGTTCGAGGATGGCAGGACGGTCACGGTGGACGACATCAAGGCCTTTGGCACCTGGGCGGCGGAGGGCGGGCAGAACCCGCGCGAGATCGCCTATCGCCCGGCCCGTGTCTTGATGCAGGATTTCACCGGCGTGCCTGCGGTGGTCGATCTTGCCGCCATGCGCGACGGGATCGTGGCGCTTGGGGGGGATGCGGAAAAGATCAACCCGCTCAATCCGGTGGATCTGGTGATCGACCATTCGGTGATGATCGACGAGTTTGGCAATCCGCGCGCCTTCCAGATGAATGTGGACCGGGAATATGAACGCAATCTGGAACGTTACACTTTCCTCAAATGGGGCCAGTCCGCCTTCGACAATTTCCGGGTCGTGCCGCCCGGCACCGGCATCTGCCATCAGGTGAACCTGGAATATCTCGCGCAAGCCGTCTGGACCGATACCGATCAGGACGGCCGCGAAGTGGCCTATCCCGACACGCTGGTGGGCACCGACAGCCACACCACCATGGTCAACGGTCTCGCGGTGCTTGGCTGGGGCGTCGGCGGGATCGAGGCCGAGGCCGCGATGCTGGGCCAGCCGATTTCCATGCTGATCCCCGAGGTGGTCGGCTTCGAACTGACCGGCGTGATGGTCGAAGGCACCACCGGCACCGATCTGGTGCTCAAGGTGGTGGAAATGCTGCGCGAAAAGGGCGTGGTGGGCAAATTCGTCGAATTCTACGGGGCAGGGCTCGACCATCTGCCCTTGGCCGATCGCGCCACCATCGCCAATATGGCCCCCGAATATGGGGCGACCTGCGGGTTCTTCCCCGTCGACGGCGAGACCCTGCGCTACCTGCGCCAGACCGGCCGTGACGAGGACCGGATCGCGCTGGTCGAGGCCTATGCACGGGAAAACGGCATGTGGCGTGGCGATGATTACGCGCCGATCTACACCGACACACTGAGCCTCGACATGGGCACCATCGTGCCTGCGATCTCGGGACCGAAGCGTCCGCAGGATTTCGTGGCCCTCACCGATGCCAAAGCCGCCTTTGCCCGCGAAATGGAGGAGACCTTCAAACGCCCGATGGACAAGAGCGTCGCCGTCGCGGGCGAGGATTACGAGATGCAGTCGGGCAAGGTGGTGATCGCCTCGATCACCTCCTGCACCAACACCTCGAACCCCTATGTGATGATCGGCGCGGGGTTGGTGGCGAAGAAGGCCCATGCCCTTGGGCTCGATAGAAAACCCTGGGTCAAAACCTCGCTTGCGCCGGGCTCTCAGGTGGTGTCCGCCTATCTGGAAGCCGCCGGGTTGCAGGATGATCTCGACGCCATCGGCTTCAACCTCGTGGGTTATGGCTGCACCACCTGCATCGGCAATTCCGGCCCGATCCAGAAGGAAATCTCCGAGGCCATCGCCGAGGGCGATCTGGTCGCCACCGCCGTTCTCTCGGGCAACCGCAATTTCGAAGGCCGGATCAGCCCCGATGTGCGCGCCAATTACCTCGCCTCGCCGCCGCTCGTGGTGGCCTATGCGCTGGCCGGCCGCATGGACATCGACCTCACCAGCGAACCGCTGGGGCAGGACCGGGACGGCAATGACGTCTATCTGAAAGACATCTGGCCCAGCCAGCAGGAGATCGCGGAACTGGTCGAGGCGACCGTCACCCGCGAGGCCTTCCAGTCGAAATATGCCGATGTGTTCAAGGGCGACGAGAAATGGCGTTCGGTCGAGACCACCGACAGCCTGACCTATGACTGGCCCGCCAGTTCAACCTATGTGCAGAACCCGCCCTATTTTCAGAACATGTCCCCCGAACCGGGGGTGATTGAGAATGTGGAGGGGGCGCGGATCATGGCGCTTCTGGGCGACATGATCACCACCGACCACATCTCGCCTGCCGGCGCCTTCGAGGACACCACACCGGCTGGGCAGTACCTGCTCGACCATCAGGTGCCGGTGCGCAGCTTCAACTCCTACGGCTCCCGGCGCGGCAACCATCAGGTGATGATGCGCGGCACTTTTGCCAATATCCGCATCAAGAACGAGATGCTCGACGGGGTCGAGGGCGGCTATACCAAGGGGCCGGACGGGGAACAGACCTCGATCTATGATGCCGCCATGGCCTATCAGGCCGCAGGCATCCCGCTGGTGGTGATCGGTGGCGCGCAATATGGCGCCGGCTCGTCGCGCGACTGGGCCGCGAAGGGCACGGCACTCTTGGGCGTCAAAGCGGTGATCGCGGAGAGCTATGAGCGCATCCACCGCTCGAACCTCGTGGGCATGGGGGTCATCCCCTTCGAATTCACCGGGGGCGACAGCCGCAAGACCCTTGGCCTGACCGGCGACGAGGTGATCAGCATCACCGGGCTCGAGGGCGATCTGCAACCCTTGTCTGATGTGCCCTGCCGGATCGAGTTTGCCGATGGCGCGGTGAAGGAGATCACCCTGAAATGCCGGATCGATACCGCCATCGAGAAGGAATATATCGAACATGGCGGCGTGCTGCATTACGTGCTGCGCGATCTGGCGAAACCGGCCTGAAGGGGGCGCGGAAAATTGGGGCCGGTTTTGGGCCGGCCCCGGCACGTCCCGGTCGAATCAAAACCCTAATCTTGACTTAAAACCGATGCGTTTCGCAGACAGTTCGCCAAGGGCCCTTCGATTGTTTCGCGAACCCACTAAAAGTCAGCGGAAATCCACCGATTTCTTTAAATTCTACGTAAATTGAGGCAATATCTGGCCTGTGAGAAAGTAATGAGTTTGAGGCCGAACATGAATCGTACGAGTGACGCACTGCGGGTGATTTCCCGTGCCATGCCGACATCCCTGCCACCGCTGGAAAGCGGCGCGCTGATCGTTCTGATGATGGTCTGGCTATTCGGTTGAGGCCGCTTCAATCGCGGGCTTGATCCGCTTTTCAAAGATCGGCTCGTTGATCGGGCCGCGAATATGCAGCACCACCCGGCCTTGCCCGTCCACCACGAAGGTCTCGGGCAGGGCATAGACCCCCCATTCGATGCTCTGACGGTTCTGCGGATCCGCGACAACGGCGCTATAGGGGTTGCCCAGATCATCGAGAAACCCCTTCGCCTGAGCGTCGGTGTGATCCCGGTTCACCCCGTAGACCGGCACCAAATCGCCGATCTTCTCGATATAGGGATGTTCCAGCCGGCAGGGCGCGCACCAGCTCGCCCAGAAATTCACCACCTTCGCCCCGGGGGCCGCTAGATCGGCCCCGTCAAACACCGGCAGATCGCCCACCGGAAGCGCGGTGATCGCAGGGGCCGGATCGCCTTCCTGCTGGGAGGGCAGGGCGTCGGGATCCTCGCGGAACATGCCCGACAGAAAGAGCCCGGCCAGGGCGGCAAAGATCACCGGCGGCGCCAGTGCGAGAGGCGAGATCCTAGCCATTCCCGCGCCGCCTTTCGGTCTCCTCAAGTCGCCGTTTGCTGCGCCGCGCCTGGATCACCGACAGCGCCACCAGCGCGACCAGCGCCAGAAACGACCCGCCATAGGCGAGGATGACCTCGAAGGCATACTTTCCCAGATCGGGCATCAGGCCATCCGTTCCTTCATTTCAAGCGCATGGATGCGGCGCAGGCGGATCTCGCTGCGGGTGCGCAGAAAGACCAGCGCGATGAACAACAGAAAGAAACCGGCAATCGACACCAGCAGGGGCAGCCAGAACACGTTGGAGATGTTCTCTTCCTTATCCAAGGACAGGCTCGCCCCCTGATGCAGCCCCTGATTCCAGAAATTTACCGCATAGCGCGACAGGATCGCGAAGACCGAGCCGACCATGCACAGGATCGCGGTCAGATCGGCGGCGGTGTCGGGATCTTCGATCGCGGACCAGAGCGCCATGTAGCCCAGGTAGAACAGGAAAAGGATCAGAAAGGATGTCAGCCGCGGATCCCATTCCCACCAGGTGCCCCACATGGGCTGGCCCCAGACCGCACCGGTGAAAAGCGCAATCAGCGTCATGGTCACGCCCACCGGGGCGGCGGCCTTGGCCGCCAGGGCCGAGACATGGTGGCGCCGGATCAGCCAGACCAGCGAGGTCACCAGCATCATCGCCCAGATATTGATCGCCATCATCGCGGCGGGCACATGGATATAGATGATCTTCACGGTGGATCCCTGCCGGAAATCGTCGGGCGTGAAGAAGAACCCCCAGATCAGACCCACCGCAAGGCAGACCCCGGCCAGCACGAAGGCCGGGCCCACCAGATTGTCGGTGGTCTCCATGAATTTGCGCGGATTGGCATATTCCCAAAAAGACATGAAACGTACCTAACCGCCCAGGCGGTCACCCTCAAGTCACGACCGGCCCGGGTGTGGGGGCGCGATTGCGACCAATTGACAGGCTTTCCCCTTGCGGCGCCGCCTCCGACATAGAAAAAAGGGCGGCAAGCAAGACAGATCAGAAGGACCACCCCGCATGCCCGTACGCAACCGGTTTGCCGAACTCCATTCCGAAATCACCGGCTGGCGCCGGGATCTTCACCAGAATCCCGAACTTCTCTTTGATGTGCATGAAACCGCGGCTTTCGTGACCGAGAAGCTCAAGGCCTTCGGATGCGACGAGGTGGTCACCGGCATCGGTCAGACCGGCGTGGTGGGGCTGATCCGGGGCAAGGAGAGCGGTTCGGGCCGTGTGGTCGGCCTGCGCGCCGATATGGACGCTCTGCCGATCCACGAGGAAACCGGGCTTGACTATGCCTCCAAAGTGCCGGGCAAGATGCATGCCTGCGGCCATGACGGCCACACCGCCATGCTTTTGGGCGCCGCCCAGTACCTGGCCGAGACCCGCAATTTCGACGGCACCGTCGCGGTGATTTTTCAGCCGGCCGAAGAGGGCGGCGGCGGCGGTCGCGAGATGGTCGAAGACGGGATGATGGAACAGTTCGGCATCAACGAAGTCTACGGCATGCACAACTGGCCCGGCGCGCCCGCAGGCAGCTTTGCGATCCGCCCGGGGCCGATGATGGCCGCCACCGATGTCTTTGACGTCACCATCACCGGCGTCGGCGCCCATGGGGCGAAACCCAATGAAGGGGTCGATACCGTTGTGGTCGCCAGCCATGTTGTCACGGCCCTTCAAAGCATCGTGTCGCGCAATCTCGACCCGGTGAAGGAGCTGGTGGTCTCGGTCACCTCGATCGAATCCTCCTCCACCGCCTATAACGTCATTCCCGAACGGGTCCATCTCAAGGGTACGGTGCGCAGCTTCGATGACGCCACCCATGACATGGTCGAACGGCGCTTCCATGAGATCGTCGAAGGCACCGCGAAGGCGTTCGGCGCCTCGGCGGAGGTCGATTACCAGCGCAATTACCCGGCCACGGTGAATCATCTGGCGGAAACCGAGTTCGCCGCCGAAGCCGCACGCCGGGTGGCAGGCACCTGCGAGGAAGCCGAACTCACCATGGGGGCGGAGGACTTCTCCTTCATGCTGAACGTGCGGCCGGGCGCCTATATCCTTGTGGGCAACGGCGACACCGCCAAGGTGCATCAGCCGACCTACAACTTTAACGACGACATTATCCCGTCAGGCTGTTCCTGGTGGGTGGAAATGGCCGAAAGCCGGTTGCCCCTGTCGTGATGGCGCCCGGGCCCGGCTTGGTGTAGAGACCCGAAAACAGGCGATCAGCAGGCCGGTCTGATGGATTACGCGATTGCAATGCTATGGATGCGGGGCGGGCTCTCCTTTGTGGAGCAGCTCTGCGTCCGGTCTTTCCAGGATGCGGGCCATCATGTGGCGCTTTATTCCTATGAACCGCTCAGCCATGTGCCGGACGGGGTGGAACTGCGCGATGCCAATGCCGTGCTGCCCGAACGGGACGAAATCGTCCACGGGCGCTCGGGCTCCCCGGCCCCCCATGCGGATCTGTTCCGCTACCGGCTGCTCAGCCAGACCGATGATCTGATCTGGGCCGACACGGATGCCTATTGCCGCAAGCGTTTTGTCACCGACACGGGCCATTTCTACGGTTGGGAAAGCGATCACGAGGTCAATATCGGCGTTCTGGGCCTGCCCAGGGACAGCGCCACCCTTGCGGGGCTGGTCGAATTCACATCGGACGAATTCGCCATTCCCCATTTCCTCGACCCGGCCTATGTGGCCGAACTGGAAGCGGCCCGCGACCGGGGCGAGCCGGTCCATGTGGGCGATCAGGTCTGGGCGGTCTGGGGGCCCAAGGCCTTCACCCATTTCCTCCATGCCACCGGCGAGATCCGCCACGCCCTGCCGCAGGTCGCGCTTTATCCCTATGCCTTTTCCGAACGGCGCAAGCTGTTCCGCAAAGGGGTCGACCACAGCGGCGTGATCACCGATGAGACCTATTCGATCCATCTCTATGGCCGCCGCGCCCGAAAGCGGCTGGCGGAAAAGGACCACGGTCTGCCCCATCCCGACAGCCTGATCGGCCAGCTTCTGCTGAAACACCGGATCGATCCCTGCGACGCCCCCCTGCGCGACTGGCCCGAGCCCGACCGCGACGCGCCCTTCGCCCGTCAGTACCGGGAGGCCGCCCATGGCACGAAACACGCCGCTGCCGCATTGCCCGAGGTCGAAACCGCCGACATCCGCCCCCTCGACCAGGTGGTCGCCATCACCTGCATGCGCAACGAAGGCGCCTTCATCCTCGACTGGGTTGCCCATCACCTGGGCGTCGGCGTCACCCATTTCCTGGTCTACACCAATGGCTGCGACGACCCGACCGAGGCGATCCTTGATGCGCTGGCGGCCCGGGGGCTGGTCACCCGGATCAGCAATCCGGTGGCCGAAGGGCAGAAACCCCAGCGGGTGGCGCTGAAGGCCGCCTGGTCGCATCCGCGCGTGCAGGCCGCCGATGCGACGCTGGTGATTGATGTGGATGAATACATCGACATCCATGCGGGGCAGGGCGATCTGGCGTCCCTTTTCGCCGCTGCCGGTGATCCGGACATGATTTCAATGTCCTGGCGGCTGTTCGGCAGTTCCGGCATCACCCGCTATGAGGATCGGCCGGTGAGTGAGCAATTCACCCGTGCCGCCCCGCCGCTGACCCGCAAACCGCATCAGGCCTGGGGGTTCAAGACGATCCAGCGCCGGGGCGTGCCGTTCTCCGGCTTCGGTGTCCACCGCCCCCAGGGCGCCACAGGGGCCGCGGTGCGCTGGGTCAACGGCTCCGGGGCGCCGATGCCCGACCGCTATCTGAAGGGCGGCTGGCGCAACGGGATCGATTGCTGGGGATATGACCTTGTCACCCTCAATCATTACGCGGTGCGCAATCCCGAAAGCTTCCTTGTCAAACGCGACCGGGGCAGGGCGAACCACATCGCCCGCCCCCAGGGCGTCGATTACTGGAACAGCTTCAACCACAATGCCGAAGAAGCCCCTTCGATCCGCGCCCATGACCGGAGCACCCGTGCCTTCCGCCGGGCCTTTGCGGCCGATCCCACCCTTGGCCCGCTCCATGACCGCGCGGTGGCCTGGCACCGGGAGCGGATCGCGGCGCTTGCCGCCGATCCGGGCGAAGCGGCCCTGCTGACCCATCTCAGCGCCGATCCGCTCTCCCGAAGCCTCCCGGCGCCCGACCCGGAGGTCCGCCTCGCGCCGAGAAAGCCCGCACCGCTCAATCCCGCACCGGCCCCGGCCCCGGAGGCGACGCCCCCCGCGCGCCCGACATCGGCACCCTTTGCGATCCGCGACGACGTCCCGCTGATGGGCGCCGAGGCCCGTGCCGCCTATGACAGCCTCACCGAACGGGCCGCCAAACGCGCCCCTGTCCTGACACCGCCCGCGCATGCGCCGCGCTCGGACAAGATCACCATCGTCACCTCGATGAAGAACGAAGGGGTCTTCATTCTTGAATGGATCGCCTATCACCGCTCCATCGGGGTCACGGATTTCCTTGTCTATACAAACGATTGTGACGATCCGACCAATGAGATCCTCGACCGGCTCCAGGCCATGGGGCTGCTCACCCGGCGGGACAATCCCTTCAACCGCGAAGCCGGCCAGAAGCCCCAGCGCGGCGCGCTCAATGATGCGATCGAACAGCCGGAGGTGACCGGGGCCGATTGGGTTGGCGTCATCGATGTGGACGAATTCATCAACATCCACGTGGGCGATGGCAGTTTCGCAGCCCTTTTCGAGGCCAGCGGCCATCCCAACGTGATCTCGATGACCTGGCGGATGTTCGGCAACCGGGACCAGCATGCCTATCACGATGGCTGGCAAATCGAGGATTTCACCGCCTGCGCGCCGCTCTACCTGCCCAAACCCCGGCTCGGCTGGGGGTTCAAGAGCCTGTTCCGCCCCGATGGTCCCTTTGGCAAGCTGGGCGTGCACCGGCCGCTCGACCTTGATCCCGCCCGCGAAAGCGAGGTGCGCTGGGTCAATGGCTCGGGCCGGGTGATGCCCGACCGGATCGCCGCCAAGGCCGAATGGTTCAGCCGCAAGGACACGATCGGCTATGACATGGTGACCCTCAACCACTATGTTCTGCGCTCCGCCGAAAGCTTCCTGATCAAACGCCAGCGCGGCCGCATCAACCATGTGGATCAGGACCAGGGCCTCGCCTATTGGGCGGCCCGCAATTATGCCAGCGAAACCGACCGCTCGATCCAGCGCCATCTGCCGCGCGCCCGTGCCGAATGGGAGCGGCTCCGCGAAGACGCCCAGCTTGCCGCGCTCCACGACAAGGCCGTCGTCTGGCACCGGGACCGGATCGCCGCTCTTCTGGCCGAGCCGGACTACCGCGCGCTTTATCAGGCGATCACCGACCCCGATCTGCCCGATGCGATCTGGCGCGCCCAGCCGCAGAGATCCGACGGTGAGGAGACCGGCCAGCTTCCCTAGGGGAAACTGGCCTTGATCCAGATCAAGGCACCGGAACCCGCCTCTGGCACCATGAGGGCATTAACCCCTCGTGAAAGTTGTGCCATGTCATTCCTGAAGAGAATTCTGAACTCCGGCACCCCCGGCGATCCGGCCCAGGGCGAGACCCTGCGCGATCTGGGGCTCAGCCGCGACGAGATCAACACCCTTCACTTTGCCCGCGCCGAAACCCAGACCCAATTGGGGGCCATGGCCCGGCGGTTTGGTCTCTCCCGGGTCGATCTTGAGGCGGACAAGGGGCAAGCGATTGATATTTCGGTCAAATGCGCGAAGTGCAAACATGCCGGAAGCTGCGCCGATTTCCTGACCGATCGGGGCGAATTCGACATCGGCGATTGTCCGAATTCCGACACCTACGCCCGCCTCGCGGCCAAAAAGGCGCAGCGCTGATCAGCGCGCCGCCCCGGCGCCATTCGCCGTTCGGGGCACCAGCGCCTTCACCAGATCCTTCATGTCGAGCTGCCCCAGCACGCGCTCGCCTTCGCAGACCCGGTAGATTCGCCCCGTCTCCCCGTCCGACAGGCTGATCACCTGCTCCAGCGTTGCATCAGAGGCCACATCGCCGGCAAACTCCGCCCCCGAGAGCGGCGCCATGACCGAACGCACGCGCAACACCCGGGCGCGGTTGATGTCGGAGACGAAGTCTTCGATGTAAGGATCGGCCGGATTGAGCAGGATATGCTGCGGTTCGCCCTGCTGAACCACCGCGCCATCTTTCAGGATCACCAGATGATCGGCCAGCTTCAGTGCCTCATCCAGATCATGGGTGATGAAGATGATGGTCTTGTGCAATTCCGCCTGCAGTTCCAGCAGCAGATCCTGCATATCGGTGCGGATCAGAGGATCGAGCGCTGAAAACGCTTCGTCCATCAGCATGATATCGGTGTTTGCAGCCAGCGCCCGGGCAATGCCCACCCGCTGTTGCATCCCGCCTGAAAGCTGGGCGGGATAGCGGTCTTCGAAGCCTTCCAGCCCCACCCGCGCCAGCCATTTGCGCGCCTCTGCCTCCTGGGTGGCCCCATCGACACCCTGCACCGAGAGCGGCATTTCCGCGTTCTGCAGCACCGTGCGATGGGGCAGGAGGGCGAATTTCTGGAACACCATCGCCATCTTCTTCTGGCGCAGTGCCCGCAGGGCCGCCGGATCCAGTGTCATCACATCCTCGCCATCCACCAAAATCTCGCCCGCCGAGGGTTCGATCAGCCGGTTCAGATGGCGAATGAGCGTTGATTTGCCCGAGCCCGAAAGCCCCAT
>JAOXSD010000139.1 GCA_025800205.1 Silicimonas sp.
CGAGGCGGCGCGCGCGGCCTATACCCGTGTCCTGCAGGGCATGATCTCCGTCTCTCAGGCGCGCTTCCCCCGGGGGCTTGCCGGGCGGGATATCGATGCGCTGGCCCGCGCCCCCCTGTGGCGCGCCGGGCTCGATTACGACCATGGCACCGGCCATGGGGTCGGCGCCTATCTCTCGGTGCATGAAGGGCCGCAGCGGATCTCGCGGATCTCCGAGGTCAAGCTTCAACCGGGGATGATCCTGTCCAACGAGCCCGGCTATTACAGGCCGGGCGCCTTCGGCATCCGGATCGAGAACCTGATCGTGGTGCGCGAGGCGGAGAAGATCGGTGACGGGCGCGACCAGCTGGATTTCGAAACCCTGACCTATGTGCCCTTAGACCGCCGCCTGATCGATACCGGCGCGCTCGGCCCCTGGGAACGGGAGTGGATCGACGCCTATCATCGCGAAGTCCGCGCCCGCCTCAGCGGCCGCCTGAGCGCGCAGGCCGAGACCTGGCTCAGCCAGGCCACCGCCCCTTTGGCCTGACATGGCATTGTTACACGAAACCTGCTAAACAGCGGGAAAACGGGGAGAATTACATGTCGGATCAAATCACAATCACGCCCGCCAAGGGCAGCTGGGTCGTGCGTGCAGGCGGGGCCGTTCTAGGCGAAAGCAGCGCCGCGCTGGAGCTGAAGGAAGGTGATCGTGATCCGGTGATCTATTTCCCGAAATCGGATGTGGCGATGGAATTTCTCGATGTGACCGAGACCCGCACCACCTGCCCCCTGAAGGGCGAGGCCGTGCATTATTCCATCGTCACCAAAAGCAAGGTGCTCGAAGATGCCGGCTGGTCCTATGACGCGCCCAAGGCCGAGGTCGCCGCGCTGAAGGATCACATCGCCTTCTATGGGCGCGATGATGTGGCCGTGGAACAGCTCTGATATCCGGAAAGGCGGCCCGCCCTCACGGTTGGCAGACCGCCTTTCCTTCGTCCCCACGTTCGAAATCGCGAACATGTAGCGCCTGGCTCGGCCGGGTCGCCGGAAAACCCAAGTTCCGACCATTCGACCATGTTGCCACAAGGAGACCAGGACCTCTCTGTGGGACAATGTCGCCTGGACCAAAAGTTAGACAGGTCCGCCCCGCGACGCCCCAAGATGAATCCAGCCCGGCGCCCGCCGCAAGAGCCGCCATTGGTACAAATGCACCAACGGATGATTGCACCGGCGCACGCACGGGCCTAGGGTCGTTCCGGGAGCAGATGGGGTCATGACCGACAGCACGTTCGAGGCGTTTCAGGCCGAGCTTTTTGAGGCGGCCACCGGGGAGAAATCCTTTGCCGAGGTTCTTTCGGGAATGGCGGCGCGCTTTTCCGCCGTGGACGGGGTGATCTTCGAATTGAACCGGGCCACCGGGGAAATGCGCAACTGGACCAGCCCCACCATGCCGCAGAACGAGAACGACGGATATTCTCAGCATATCAACGCGATCAATCCCCGGATGCATTACGCGATGGCCCATGCCGCCGGTCAGCCGGTCTATGAGGGGCGGTTCATTTCCGAAGGGCAGATCGCGCGAAACGAGTTCTATGACTGGTTGAAGCGCGGCTATGACATGAAGTTCTTCCTGGGCACGCGCCTCTATGATGACGGCGATATCTCGGTCTTCAATTCGGTGGAATTCTCAGCCGACCGGGAGCATCCCGAACCCGACAGAATCGCGGCCTTCGCCCGCGCCTCGCACGCCCTTGGCAATGCCTGGCTGCTGGCGGGGCGCGGCGCGCGCAGCCCGGCGGATCATCAATTTGCCCCCAACCACCTGCCCTATGCGATCTTCGCTCTCGACGGGCGTGGCCAGGTGGTGGAGGCCAATGATGCCGCCCGGGCGCTGCTGTCGGAGGGCGCGCTTCTCCGCATCGACCGGCGCAGCCTGTTCCCGGTCTTCCGCCCGATGCAGGCGCCCTTCGGCGCGATGCTCTCAAAGGCACTGGCCGGAAACCGGACGGAGATGCTGCTCCATGGGCGTCCGGGGGCGGGCGAGACGATCCTGCAGGCCGTGCCGGTGGCCGAACGCCCGCGCCGGGGGCCGTCCGATGTGGTGGCGGTGCTCTATCTCTGGACACCCAGTGCCCCCTTCGGCGACCGGATCGAAACCGCCCGGCGGCTTTGGGGGCTGAGCCCGGCAGAGACGCTGCTGATCGCACATCTGGCGGAAGGCGCCTCGCTGGAAGAAAGTGCCGAGGCGCTGCAGATCGCGCGCAACACCGCCCGCAACCACCTGAGCCGGATCTTTGCCAAGACCGGCGTGGCGCGACAATCGGAACTGATGCGGCTGGTGCAGGCGGTGCTGCCCGGCGGCTAGAGCGGCGTCCTGAAAATTTGATCCGACGGTGCCGCTCCATCTTTTTGATTTGGTGCGCAATTTTCTCCGAAAACCGGTTCCCACTTTTCGGATTGCGCTTTAGCTGTGCTCTTCCTCCGCCGTGGCCGCCAGCGCCCGGTTGTAGGCCCTGAGTGCATCCACGTGAAAGAGCGCCCCGTGAATGCGCGGCGGCGTGCCTTCATCCCCCACCGACAGCACCGGCAGGAAGGGCCGCCCGGTCTTGTCAAAGAGCGGCAGCGCGGTTTCCAGCGTGGCATTGGGGTTGATCCAGATGCCATCTTCGATCGCGGCCCAAAGCGCATCCTCAGGGGCGGCTTCGGCATCATCGAGCGGGCGCATCACATTGGCCACGCGGAAGAGCGACAGAAGATAGGCCTGCGGGCCTTTCGACAGATGCACATCGCGGCGTTCCAGCTGGGTCAGGAAATAGGACCGGTCGACCAGACGCGAGGCGATGGCGGTGGACATCGACACGGCGACCATCACCGCCAATCCGGTCTGCCAGTCGCCGGTCAGCTCAAAGACGATCAGCGTGGTGGAAATCGGCGCCCCCAGCACCGCGGCGGCCACCGCGCCCATGCCCGCGAGCGCATAAAGGGTTTCGGAGCCCGAGACATTGGGAAAGACGCTGGTGGCGATCAGCCCGAAGGCAAGGCCGAGGAGCGCGCCGACCATCAGCGAGGGCGAAAAGATCCCGCCGCCCATCCGGCCTGCGATGGTGATCGAGACCGCCACCACCTTGAGGATGCAGAAGACGATCGCCTCGTGCCAGAGCAACTGGCCGGTGAGGGCGGCGGACGTGGTCTCATAGCCGACGCCGATGATATGGGGGAAGGCCAGCGCGATCACCCCGAGGGCCAGCCCTGCAATCGCCGGGCGCAGCACCGGTGGGATGCGCAGTTTGGCGCGCAGGGCACTGACCACGTCATCGGCGGCAAAGATCGACCACATCATCGCAACGGCCACCAGGCCCGAGAGCATGCCGAGGATCAGAAAGGCCGGCAGCTCCACGTAGAAGGCGAGGAAATTGGTGCCCGGCAGATCGAACTCGGCCACATCGCCGAAGGTCAGCCGCGAGATCACCGTGCCTGCGGCCGAGGCCACCACGATCGGGGCGAAGGCATGGACCGCAAAGTGGCGCAGCACCACTTCGAGCGCGAAAAGCGCCCCTGCGATGGGGGCGTTGAACGAGGCCGAGACGGCGGCGGCGACGGCGCAGCCCAGAAGATCGCGCCCGGTGATGCCGTCGGCCTTGATCCGGTCCGAGACCCAGGAGGCGATGACACCGGCGAGGTGGACGACAGGGCCTTCCCGCCCCGTGGAGCCGCCCGTCGAAAGCGTGATCAGCGAGGCGGCGGCAGAGGCCAGCCCCTCCTTCTTTTCGACCCGGCCGTTATGGAGTGCGGCGCCCTCGATCACCTCGGCCACCGAGCGGGCGCGGGCATCCGCCGTGAAGCGGGTCAGGATCACCCCCACCGCCAGCCCGCCCAGCACCGGGATCAGCACGATGGAATACCACGGCAGGGTTTCGGCAAAGGAATGCAGCAGCCGCACGTTGTCGGTGCCGTAAAGCGTTGCCTGCAACCAGTTGATGCCGAGCCGGAACAGCACCGCCGCCCCGCCCGCCGCGATGCCGATCAAGAGGGCGATGAACCAGAATTGCACCCGCCCCGGACCCTGGGTCAGGATCAGATGCCAGGCATAGCGCAGGGACGCCAGAAGCCGGCCGGGAATGTCGCTGAGCTTGGGGGGCTGGGGGGCGTCCATCGGACCTGCGCGACGCGGGCATGCAACCGTTCGATGCCGCAGGGTCGCCCGTTGGCCCCAAGGCAAGGGTTCGCCGTATCCCACCTGCGAACCCTTTGAGGTTAGGCCATCTTCGGCCGGCCCGGAAGGGGATGCGGCAAAAATTCCGAACACGGTTTCGCGCGCACGCCCCGGCCCTTGCGCTCCGCCCCACTTCGGGGTTTCCTGCGCCCATGACACTGAAAGTAGATCTCAATTCCGACATGGGCGAAGGCTTCGGCCCGTGGAAAATGACCGATGACGCCGGGCTTCTGAGCATCGTGACCTCGGCCAATATCGCCTGCGGATTCCATGCCGGCGACGCCGATACGATGGCCGCCACCATGGCGCTGGCCCATGAGGCCGGTGTGGGCATCGGGGCGCATCCCGGTTTTCCCGATCTGCAGGGCTTCGGCCGCCGTCAGATGCAGGTGCCGCTGCCGACCCTGGCCAACATGATCCGCTACCAGGTAGGCGCGGCCCAGGCCATGGCCCGGGCCGCCGGTGGTTCCGTGCGCCACCTGAAACTGCATGGGGCGCTGTCGAACATGGCCTGCAAAGATGCGGAGATGGCGCGGGCCTGTTACGAGGCCGCGCTGGATGTGGCCCCCGACATCATCATTATGGGGCTGGCGGCCACCGAGATGGAAAAGGTCTGCCGCGATCTGGGCTGCAAATGGGCCGGCGAGATCTTTGCCGACCGGGCCTATAATGCCGATGGCACTCTGGTGGACCGGCGCCTGCCCGGCGCGATGATCCATGACGGGGCCGAGGCGGCGGCGCGGATGGTGGAAATGGTGAAAGCGGGCGCGATCCTCACCGGCGACGGGGCGCAATTGCCGACCCGGATCGACACGATCTGCATCCATGGGGACAGCGCCAAGGCGGTGGCCTTTTCGGGCCAGGTGAAGGCCGGGCTGGAGGCGGCGGGGATCGAGATCGCCAAGTTCAGCGGCGCGCCATTGACCTAAGGTCAGAAACAGTCCCGATGCGCGATGACGCACTGTGCTCGAGCGCGCAATTTACCTTACGTCACGCCAACATTATCATTGTTTTTAAACATATTTTCGGCAAACCTCCGGCAAAAGACTTTGGAAGACCGGGGGACATATGTTCAAGATTCTGACCACCGCAGGGGCGCTCGCCCTTTGCGCCGCGACGGCCAATGCCGCGACGCTTTACAGCGAGACCTTCACCGATCAGGAGGGTCAGGGGATCTTCCGCTTCGGCGCCGACACCAGCCTGGTGGATTGGCGTGTGGAACGCGGCAATATCAACCTCACCACCACCAAGGGCTATTTCAAGGTCAAGGACGGCGCCTTCACCGCCAAATATCTCGGCGGCAAGGCGGTCTGGCATTCGCCGGTGGTGGATGTCACCGGGTATACCGATCTCAAGCTTTCGGTCGATTTCGGCCAGAAAGGCGATATCGAGGCCAATGATTATGTGGATGTCTCGATCTCGATGAACGGCGGGGTGACCGGCTATAATGTGCTCGACGTGAACGGTTTCGGGATCAACGGGGTGCTCGAACGTCACGCGCTGATCGGCAATCACAACTGGCCCAGCAGGGAGGATTTCGGCGCGACCACCCTGGTCGAGGAGATCACCGAGCCGGGTAGTCTTTTTGCGCTGACGGTGAAGTTCAAGAACAACGAACGTGGTGAGATATTCACCATGGACAACATCACCCTGACCGGGACCAAGATCGGTGCCGTTGCGCCGGTGCCGCTGCCTGCCTCCGGTCTGCTGTTGGTGGGCGGTCTGGCCGGGCTGGTGGCGGCGCGTCGTCGTCGCTGACCCCTGCCCCGAAAAGAACAGCGGCGCGCCCCCGACCCGGAGCGCGCCGTCTGAATGTCAGGCCGCGTTGGCCGTCTGACGTTTCAACTGCGCCTTCCAGGCAGAGTCGAGTTCCATCAGCTCATCCAGCAAGGACAGAATGCGCGCCGAAGGCAGCCCGGCGAAACGGGCGAAGTTCAGCTCATCTTCCAGCTGGTTCAGATCCTCGTCACTCAGCGCGGCAAGCGCGTTGTTCAGAAGCGTCTGATCGACGATTGTTTTCCCGTCCACGTGACGGGTATTGGAAAAATCGAACATGGTACAAACTCGTGTTGGGGTCACTTGTTGTCCAAATAGATTAGCAGATTTTAACCAATTTTACGACGACTTATTCAATCTTATTGACCCTTGATCCGCGAAAAATGCTGCGAAAACAACGGGCATTGCTGCGGCCAAGGAAACGAAAACCTCTGAAAACGCCCGGTCACACCGGCTGGGCACCCACTTCTCGAATCGATCCCAAGAAAAAGGCCGCCCCGGGGGGCGGCCTTCTCGCTTCTCGAAACCGGGCGCGCTTAGGCGTCGTCCAGCGCCTCGACGGCTTTTTCCAGATCGTCTTTCGAGGCAGGCTTGTCGGTGACCTCGGCCTTGTCGAAGACGAAATCGACGACCTTGTCCTCGAAGATCGGCGCCTGGATCTGCTGGCGCATCTGCGGGTTCTGCTGGATGAATTCGAAGAACTGACGCTCCTGACCGGGGTATTGACGCGCCTGCGCCATCACCGCCTGGGTCATCTCGGCGTCAGACACTTCCACCTCGTTCTTGGAGCCGATCTCGGCCAGGAGGAGGCCCAGACGCACGCGGCGCTCGGCAAGGGTCTTGTGCTCGTCGGTGGGCTCGATCTTGTCGTGATCGTGGCCTTCCACGTCGGGGTTTTCCGCGTGCCACAGCTGATGGGCGATCTGGTCGGCCTCGGCGGTCACGAGCGAGGGCGGCAGATCGAAGCTGACGGCCTTGTCCAGCTCATCCAGAAGCGCGCGCTTCATGACAGAGCGGGCAGCACCTTCGAATTCGGCCGAGATACGCTCGGTGATCTGACCCTTCAGGGCCTCGAGATCCTCGGCGCCGAATTTCTTGGCAAGCTCGTCATCGATCTCGGCGTCTTTCGGTTCCTTGACCTCTTTCACGGTCACGTCAAAGACAGCCGCTTTGCCCGCCAGATCGGCATTGCCGTATTCCTCGGGGAAGGTCACTTCGACGGCTTTCTCTTCGCCCTCTTTCACGCCCACAAGCTGCTCTTCGAAGCCGGGGATGAACTGGCCCGAGCCAAGCGTCAGCGGGAAATCGTCAGCGGCACCGCCTTCGAAGGCCACGTCGTCAACCTTGCCGAGGAAATCGATCACAACCTGATCGCCGTCCTTGGCCTTGGAGCCTTTCTTGCGCGGCTCGAAGTTCTGGGCGTTCTTGGCGAGGTTTTCCAGCGCCTCGGTCACCGCAGCCTCGTCGGCCTCGACCACCATTTTTTCCAGCTTGATGGCGGAGAAATCGACTTCCGGGATCTCGGGCAGCGCCTCATAGGACATGTCGACTTCGATGTCGTCGCCCTCTTTCCAGTCCTGGTTGGTCATTTCGACCTGGGGCTGCATGGCGGGACGATCGCCCGAATCTTCGAAATGCTTGGCCATGGCGCCATCCACGCTTTCCTGCATGGCTTCGCCCAGAAGACGCTGACCGAACTGCTTTTTCAGAAGCGCCATGGGCACTTTGCCCTTGCGGAAGCCTTTCATCTCGATCTCGGGAGCGGCTTCGGCCAGTTTCTCGTTGACCTTGTCTTCCAGCTCGCTGGCGGCCACGACGATCTTGTAGCCGCGCTTCAAGCCTTCGTTCAGCGTCTCGGTAACCTGCATGGGTGTCCTCGCGTTCTCCCGGGCAGCCCTCTGCGCGGGTCATAAAAATCAGCGCTCCCCATAGCGGCGTCGGGTGCTTTCTGCAAGCCGAAAGGCAGCGGGCGCGGAAACCGGGCCGCAGGGGTGTGCCTGCGGCCCGGCGGATGGTTTTGCTCAGGCCGGATCAGCCGCGCTTGCGACGACCCAGGGCGCCGAGACCAGCCAGACCGGCGCCGAGGAACAGAACGGAGGCCGGCAGCGGCACCGGGGCAACGCTGTCATAGAAGGTGATCGCGCGGGGCCGCTGGGGATAGGTGCCCTGCTGGCTGAACTGAAGAAGCGTCGCGGTTTCGCCTGCATCGAGGAAATCGCCGTCGCCGTTGAGATCGGTCAGCTTCAGGAGCGTGTCATCGTCGGAGAAATCGTTGACGGTGACCAGTGCTGTGTTGCCCTCGATGATGAAATCGAAGATCGCCCCATCGGCGAAACCGGTGGCATCCCAGACATCGACCCGCTCGCTCGCCATGTCGATATCACCGCTGCCGTCGAGATCGGTGTAGCGGGCCAGCGCATCGCCAATGAAATCATAGGAATAAAGGTTGCCGGCATCGGCGGCCACGGAGAGCGCGAAGACCCGGTCGCTCGATTTGATGAACTCGCCCACTTCGCTGGCGTCGACGGTGCCGTCGCCATTCACATCCTCGGCTTTATAGATGCGCGGGCTGCCGCCTGCGGTATCCGCGATATAGGCCACATTGCCGTCAAAGGCGATTTCAAAGGGCGAGGAGCCCGCGTTGAGCGCGGTCAGGTCCAGCCAGACCTTGCTTTCGCCCGCATCATTGGCGTCGCCATCGCCATTGAGATCCTCGGTGCGGTAGACGAAATCGCCTGCCTTGTTGCCCCGGGTGTCGGCCTGAACCACATAGATCGCGCCGTCATTGCCTTCGGCGATGCCATTGGCGGTCAGCAGCGGATTGCCATCGGCATTGGCGGCCGAGAACCAGACCGAGCTTTCGCCTGCCCCTTGCGCGTTGTTGTCGCCATTGCGGTCGCGCAGGCGATAGACGGTGTCGCTGGCGCCATCGCCGATGAACACATCGCCCGAGCGGGCCTGCACGATGTTGAAGACGTTGCCCGTGGGCGTGGCGAGGCCGTTTTGGTTGGCGGCATCGAAGAAGGCGGTGATTTCACCGGCGTCATTGGTGTCGCCGTCATCATTGAGATCCTTGGCAAAGAGCACCTGATCGGTGGTCTGATCCGAGAAGAGAGCCTGAACACTTGCAGCCGCAAGCGGGGTGGCCGCCGTCGTCGTGAGGACGGCAAGCATGACAGTCGTTCCGCGCATGGCACGTAACCTTTCACTTGTATTCTGAATTGTCGGGAAGGACTGGCATCGGGCTGGTCTGGGTCCATAAACGCTCGCTTTAAGGGCCTGTCAACCAACTTGCCGGTGGTAAGGGAAAGAGCACATCTTCGAGCCGCTCCCCCGCCCCGGCGCCGGGCCCGGTCCTTGGAACGTCGGGTTCCCCTTGCCCGCCCGGCCTCTTTTGCCTAGAGCAAAATCATTCTCAGGGCGGGGCGGAATTCCCCACCGGCGGTAACTGGCCCAGGCCAGAAGCCCGCGAGCGCCCCGGTCTCCGGGGGTCAGCAGATCAGGTGCGATTCCTGAGCCGACGGTCACAGTCCGGATGAAAGAGAATATGCGCTGACCCGGCCCCGCCGGGCCGGTGTATGTGATCGCCTTGGGTGACGTGTCTTGAGCCAAAGGAGATCCCCATGACACACACCCGATATGCCTTCATCAAGGCAGGCTGGCATGCCGATATCGTTGACCAGGCGCTGGTCGGTTTTCTGCAGAAAATCCCTCAAGAGGCAGTCGATGTCTTCGAAGTGCCCGGCGCCTTTGAAATGCCGCTTCTGGCCAAGAAACTTGCCGCCACCGGCCAATATGGCGCCGTGGCCTGCGCCGCCCTGGTGGTGGACGGGGGCATCTACCGGCACGATTTCGTCGCCCAAGCGGTGGTCAGCGGGCTGATGCAGGCGGGGCTGGAGACCGGGGTGCCGGTGCTTTCGGTCTCGCTCACCCCGCACCATTTCCAGGAAACCGCGCACCACGTGGCGATCTATCGCGAGCATTTCGTCACCAAGGGCCGCGAGGCCGCCGAAGCGGCCCTGCAGGTGGCCACCCTGCGCCCCGCACAGGTGGCCTGAACGCCGTCAGGCGACAGCAAGGGTCTGCAATGACCCTTGCAATCTGCACCGACGCCTTTCGGACCGGCGTCCGGTTCCCGCCAAATCAACGGATACCGAGGCACCGACAGATCAGCCGCTACGCGGTCCCGGCGCGCCCCTGCCGCCCTTACGCCTCGTGGATCCCGTCCGCACAGAACGCCCCGCCCTGATAGACCGCCGCCGCCTCGTCCCGACCCGGCGGCTCCATCCGTGCGTCCAGCGCGGCGCGATAGGCCTCGCCATCGTCCTGCGGGCGCCAGCCCAGATAGGCCACGTCACGATTGTCCCACCAGCTGGCGCCATTGTCCGACGCCCCGTAGATGATCGGACAGCCAAGCCGCGGCACCAGGAACACCCGTTCGATGAGGCGCACGAAATCATCCTCGCTCATCCAGGTCGACAGCATCCGGTGGTCGCGCGGCTCGGGAAAGCACGAGCCGATCCGCACCGAGGCGGTCTCGATCCCGAACTTGTCGTGATACATCGAGGCCATCGCCTCGCCAAAGACCTTGGAGACCCCGTAAAGCCCGTCCGGTTTTGGCGGTGACTTGGCGTCAAGCCGTTCATTCTGTTCGTAGAACCCGATGGCGTGGTTGGAGGAGGCAAAGAGGATGCGCGGCGTGACCGAGGCCTTGCGCGCCGCCTCATAGAGGTGAAACACCCCGTCAAGATTGGCCGAGCGGATCACCTCCCAGGGGGCCTCCACCGACTGGCCGCCCAGATGAACGATGCCGTCGCAGCCCTCCACCAGCGCCTCCACCGCCAAGCGGTCGGCCAGATCGCAGATCACCAGCTCCTCCCCGGCTGCGGCCGCGCCCAGATCGTCGCGGTCCGAAATCCGCAGGGTCTCGGCCAGATGGCCGAGCCGCGCGCGGCACATCCGGCCCAGATTGCCATTCGCGCCTGTGATCAGAAGTTTCTTGAGCATCCCGTCCTCCCTTGGGTCTTGCCCCCCGTATAGACGCGCCCGGGTTCCGTGTTAAGCTGTGTCCGAACGGTCCATTCGACATCATGCCGAGGTCTTGAATGCGTGAACTGCTCTTTACCACCGGATCCCCTTTCGCCCGCGCGGTGCGCATCCTGCTCGATGAGCTGGCGCTCGACTATGACCGCCGCGAGGAACTCACCACCCCCAGCGTCGAGGCCCGCGCCAAACATTCCCCCGCACTGCAGGTGCCTGTGCTCTGGGACGGGGATGTGACGCTTTGGGACAGCGGTGTGATCGCCGAATACCTGCTCACCACCTACCGGCTGCGCCCCGACAGCACCCTGCCGCTGGCCCCCGATCCCTACCGGGCCGACGCGCCCTGGCACGACCGGGAGATCTTCGCCACGATCCAGACCTTCGGCACAGCCGCCACGCTGATCTCCCAGATGCGCTGGGGCGGCGTGACCCTGGACGATCACGACCACCTGCAGCGCTCGGCCAAACGGATGGACTACATCCTGACCTGGCTCGACGACCAGATCCTTGAAGATGACGACGGGTTCTGGCCCGGCACCCTGTCGATGCAGGACATTTTCCTTGCCTGTCACATCCGCTTTGTCGAAGCCCGCCCGCTGGGGATCGAGATCCCGCTCGACCGCTACCCCAGGCTCAACACCCTGCTGGCGCGGCTCGCTCGGCGCCCCAGCTTTCTGACCAATCCGGTCTGGTGGTGGGAACCGGGGGTCACCGGCTACCGGGCCGACGGCACCCCGATTTTCGGCGAGTGACCGCGCCCGTCCATTTGCGACAGATTTCCCGGCCTCCTGTCGGTTCCGGCACATCGCCGCCTGCTCGGCAGGCTAGCGTCGGCGCGACAAACCACCCCGACAAGAGGCCACGCAATGACCCATCTCGCCCGCCCGATCCGCATCCGCCGCACGCCCTTCACCGATGCGGTCGATGCCGCCGGTGTCAGCATCTATTCGGTCTACAACCGCATGTTGCTGCCCGCCGCCTTTGACGGGTTCGAAGAGGATTATCACCACCTCAAGCGCCATGTGCAGCTTTGGGATGTGTCCTGCGAACGGCAGATCGAAATCGCGGGCCCCGATGCGGCCCGGCTGGCCGACATGATCACCCCGCGCGATCTGTCGAAAATGGTCGAGGGGCAATGTTCCTATCTGCCGGTGGTCGACGAAACCGGCGGCATGCTCAATGATCCGGTGATCGTGAAACATGGGGACGACCGCTATTGGATCTCGCTGGCCGATTCCGATTTGCTGCTCTGGGTCAAGGGGATCGCCACCGCGCTGAAGATGGACGTACGGGTCTGGGAGCCCGATGTCAGCCCGCTGGCGATCCAGGGGCCGAAATCCGACGATCTGGCCGCCCGCGTCTTTGGCGAGGCGATCCGCGATCTGCGCTTCTTCCGCGCCGCACGGTTCCCGTTTCAGGGGCATCAGGTGCTGATCGCACGGTCGGGCTATTCGAAACAGGGCGGCTTCGAGATCTATGTGGAAGGTACCGAGAACGGCATGCCGATCTGGGACGCGCTGATGGCGGCGGGGGCCGATCTGGAAGTGCGCGCGGGCGGGCCGAACGGGCCGGAACGCACCGAGGCCGGATTGCTGTCCTATGGCGCCGACATGACGGACGCCAACACGCCCTATGAATGCGGGCTGGTCAAGTTCTGCAAGCTCGACAAACCGGGCGATTTCATTGGCAAATCCGCCCTGATCAAGGCTCAGGAAGACGGCCCGCAGCGCCAGATCCGCGCGGTGGCCATCGAGGGCCGCCAGCCGTTCTGCGACCGGCCCTGGGCGGCGCGCGTGGGCGGCCATTTTGCAGGCCAGATCACCACCGCCTACTGGTCGCCTGATTACGACTGCACCGTGGCCATCGCGATGATGGAAAAGGCCCATTGGACGGGCGGTACCGAGGTCGAGATCGAGACCCGGGAGGGTCCGGCGCGGGGCCTGGTGCGCGACGCCTTCTGGGCATGAGGCTTGCGCCCGGCCTTCCGCTCTGCGCTAGTGGCGCAAAGGCGGGAGGCGCGCGTGGCAACACCAACTGATCAGGATCTGACCAAAGGGCCGATGGCGGGCCATTTCCGCAATCTGGCGATCCCGGCGGCCTTCGGCATGCTGTTTTCCACGCTCTACAACGTGGTCGATGTCTATTGGGCCGGGCGGCTTTCGACCGAGGCGCAGGCGGGGCTTGCCATCGGCTTTCAGGCGCTCTTCGTTCATATCACCGTGGGCATCGGCCTCGGCGGCGGGCTGAGCGCGCTGATCTCCAACGCGCTCGGTCGCAAGGACACGGACGGCGCGGCCCGGCTGCTGGCCCAGGGGATCAGCTTCGCCGTGATCGCCTGCCTTCTGCTGATGGGGATCGCCACATTCCTCGGCCCGTTCCTGATCACGCTGGTCTCCGAACCCGGCGCCTATCGCGACGCGGGCCTCGGCTATTTCCGCTGGCTGATCTTCGCCCTGCCCGGCTTTCTCATCGCCTTCGGCCTCAATGGCGTGCTGCAGGCCCATGGGGATTCGCGCTCGATGCAGCGCGCCATGATGGTGGCGTTCTTTGCCAATGTGGGGCTCAACCCGCTTTTGATCTTCGGCCTGCCCGGGCTCTGGTCCGGCATGGGGTTCAACGGCATCGCCCTGTCGACGATCCTCAGCCAGACCGGCGTGATGCTCTGGCTCCTGTCCCGGGTGCTGCGGCTCGAGATCGCCCGCGATCTCAGCCTCCGCGCCCTCAGCCCCGAGCCTGCGCAATACCGCGCGATCCTCGAACAGATGGCCCCGCCCACCACCGCCTTTCTGGTGATGATCGTCTCCGGCTTCGTCACCCAGTTTTTCCTCAAGGGCTTTGGCGGCGAGGCGATTGCCGCCTATGGCGTCGCCCTCAGGATCGAGCAGATCCTGCTGTTGCCGGTCCTCGGCATGACCGGGGCGCTTTTGCCGATCGCGGGCCAGAACTACGGCGCAGAGGATCACGACCGGGTGCGCGAGGCGCTGTGGTTCTGCTGGAAAACCGGCTGGATCATGTGCGCCATCGCAGCCCCAATCCTGCTGTTCGGCGGCGGGCTGGCCATGGGGCTGTTCACCGATGATCCCGAGGTGATCCGCATCGGCACCAGCTATCTGCGCGTCGATGCCTTCCTGTTTCCGGTCTACATGATGCTCTTTGCGATCAATTCCTTCCTGCAGGCGCTGAAACGGCCGATCTGGACCCTGTGGATCAGCATCTATCGTCAGGGGTTCGGCATCATCTTCTTTGTCTGGCTCTTTGTCAGCGTTCTGGGCGCCGGGGTCTGGGGTGTCTGGCTTGGCATCGCCTGCGCGGTGGCCAGCGGCTGGGTGCTGGCGCTGATCGTCGCCGCCCGTCTCGCCCGGCAGTTGGTCGGCGGGTTGCGCGGCTGATCGTCGAAAAAAATCAAGCCGCTCTTGAGATTTGCCGGAAAACCCACCATTATACTCAGGTTAGACGAAGAACTGGGCGGCCCGCCGCCTTGGGGATGATCAAGACCGATGATGCTACAGACAGACACCGCGCAGAACTGGGACTGGCCCGAAGCCGCCCCCCGGGACACCAGCGGTCAGGCCTTTCTCAACCACCTCCGTTTCACCGCCATGGCCTGCCGGGCCAAGGCCCGGACCGACCTTTTTGAAGCCTGTGCTCTTCTGGCCGTGGACCGCAGCCAATCGCGCAAGGCCCATGCGGAAGCTCTGGTGCTGTCGCTCAACGAGGCTCTGGGCAAACGCCCGATTTTCCACCGCCCCGGCGACGCCGAACGCAGCTTTGACGAACACTGGATACTGCAACTGGCCCGCGTGCTTGCCCAGGGCGACGAGGCCAGCGCCACCTTCCTTTTGCACTCCCGCGTGGAGCGCGCAAAACACCGTCACATCCTCTTTTTGATGTCCCGGATTTCTGAGCATTTCTCTCTGATTTAGAATAGTTCTAAAAACTTCTTGCAATGCCGGGCCCACTCGCTATCTATCGGATATGCGAGCCAGCCCCCATGCCAGCCAGCACCCTACATCACCAGATTAACAGGAGCGCGCCATGACCCAGACGGCAGCTGCATTGTCGACCGATGCCAAAACCCAAATCGCAGACGCCCTGAACCAGTGCGTCGCGGAAACCGCCGTGACCACGATGCTGGCACAGAACTTTCACTGGAACGTGACCGGCATGGCCTTCGGCCCGCTCCATGACCTGTTCCAGAAGATGTACGAAGA